>JBIOWA010000292.1:0-5246 GCA_044868045.1 Candidatus Limnocylindrales bacterium | reverse complement strand
GGACCGGATGATCGGCGAGGGGCTAGCCAGGTCTCGCTGCCAGCTGGTCGATCAGGCCATCGACGGTCGTGACCGGCAGCGAACAGACGAAGTCGCGACAGACGTAGGCGGTCGGGCGGCCGTCCACCGCCACTCGGTCGTGGAGCAGCGGAACCACTGACATCGGCGCCGCCTCCGGGGACGCGACGGCCATCACCTGGAACGGGCGCCATCTCGACCAGACCGGTGCGAGCAGTTCGCGTGTGGCCGCGTCCTCGGGATCACCCACGACCGCGACCTCGACGCTGTCGCCCGCCGCAAAGGACGCGGCCACGAGCCACTGGGCGAAGCCCGTCGGATAGCGCGGAAGGTACCCGGCGACCGTGCCGATCGCCCGTTCCGCGGCATCGCGGTAGCGCCCCTCTCCGGTGAACGCGGCGAGCCGCAGCAAGACCGTCGCCGCCATGGCGCCGCCAGACGGGACCGCGTTGTCCTGTGGGTCCTTGGGCCTCGTGATGAGCCGCTCGTGGTCGATCGCCGTGTCGAAGAAGCCGCCGGCCGGGTCCTCGAATCGGGTCAGGACCGTGTCGACCAGGCGTCGGGCGACCGTGAACCAGCGCTCGTCGAAGGTTGTCTCGTACAGGGCGAGGAGGCCCTCGGCAAGATGCGTGTAGTCCTCGAGCACGCCCGCCCCGACCGCCCGGCCGTCCTTCCACGAACGGCGGAGTGAGCCGTCGTCGGCTAGCAGGCCTCCGGTGATCGCCTCGGCCGCCTTGATGGCCGCGGCCGTGTAGCGCTCCTCCCCGAGGACGCGGCCGGCCTCCGCGAAGGCCGCGATCGCGAGCCCGTTCCAGGCGGCGAGGGCCTTGTCGTCGCGAGCCGGCTGCGGCCGTGTCGAGCGCCGCTCCAGCAGTGCCACGCGAGCTCGCGCGAGCTCGCCCTCGGCTTCGGGATCGTCGCGCGGGAGCGGCTCGTTCACGTCGGGCCACGCGCGCGACAGGATCGTGACGTCCTCCCAGTTCCCCTCCTCGGTGACGCCGTACGCGGCGGCGAAGCGGTCGGCGACCCCATCGCCCAGCGGGGCCAGGACCTCGCGCACCTCGGGTGCGCGCCAGGTGAACGTGAGGCCTTCGATGCCCTCCGTGTCGGCATCCTGGCTCGACGCGAACACGCCATCCCCGCGGCGCAGCTCGCGGAGCATGTAGTCGAGGACACCGACCGCGACCTCGCGGTATCGGGCGCCAGGCCCATCCGCGGGGAACACCGCCGCCGCATGGAGGTACACACGGGCGAGCTGGGCGTTGTCGTAGAGCATCTGCTCGAAATGGGGCACGAGCCATCGCTCGTCGGTGGCGTATCGATGGAAACCGCCGCCGAGCTGGTCGCGGATCCCGCCGTCGGCCATCTTCTCCAGGGTGAACCGGAGCATCGCGGCCGGACCACTGTCGCCGGCCGCCATCCGTCGAAGCAGGTACTCCAGCGTCATCGGCTGCGGGAACTTCGGCGCGCCGCCCCACGACCCGTTGCGCGTATCGAACCGTGCTTCCAGCGCCGCGTTCACCGACTCGAACAGCGAACGATCGATGGTGACGTCGCCGCTCGTGGTGACCCGCGACTGCTCGACGAGGGCTGATACGAGCCGTTGCCCCGCCGCCAGGACCTCGCCGCGCTGAGTCGTCCACGCCTCGGAGACACCGTCGAGGACCTGACGGAATGATGGCATCCCGTGGCGCGGCTGGTCCGGGAAGTAGGTGCCGCCGTAGAACGGTTGCCCATCCGGCGTGAGGAAGACCGACATCGGCCAGCCGCCTCCGCCGGTCATCGCCTGGACCGCCGCCATGTAGATCGCGTCGAGGTCCGGGCGCTCCTCGCGATCCACCTTGATCGACACGAACCGCTCGTTCAGCAGCCGCGCCGTCGCCTCGTCATCGAACGACTCCCGTTCCATGACATGGCACCAGTGGCAGGCCGCATAACCGATCGACAGGAAGATCGGTCGGTCGAGCAGCTTGGCCCGAGCGAGGGCATCCCCGCCCCAGGGCATCCAATCGACCGGGTTGTTCGAATGCTGGAGTAGGTAGGGACTGGTTTCGCCGGCAAGGCGATTGGGCATCGGTCGATGGTACGCCGCTTCCCTCGCTATGCCCGTCTTCGTCGATTGCGGTGCCCGCAGGCACCGCATCGATCGTTGATCGAACCGATAACCGCCAGCTAACGCCTCAGAGGTATGGTGGCAGCGGCTCGACATCCGCTAGGCTCGCGTCCTGACGGCATGAACGAGCGCCGCCGATGGTGGGGGGCCGCCTGTCGTGGAGAACGGGCTGTCGTGAGACGGATCGTCGCCGGGGTCATCGGGACGCTGCTCATCGCTGGGCTGATGGCGCCTGCGGTGTCGGCCGCCTCGCCCGCGACGGGTGTCGCGAAGGTCGTGGTCATCGTCGGGCCGGCCGGTTCCGCGACCGACCGCTATCGATCGCAGGCACGCGAGGCCGCGACATTGGCCCGCCGCTACACCAAGGACGTCACCGAGATCTATTCGCCCAACGCCACGTGGCCGGCGGTCAAGGCCGCGCTGCAGGGGGCAAGCCTCGTCATCTACATGGGCCACGGCAACGGCTGGCCAAGCCCCTACCGCGATGAGCTGTACGGGGCGACCCAGAACGGCTTCGGGCTCAACCCCTCGGCTGATGGCAACGACTGGACGCATCAGTACTTCGGGGAGTCGAAGGTCGCAGCGAGCATCCACCTCGCCCCCGATGCCGTGGTCCTGCTGAACCACCTGTGTTACGCGTCCGGGAACAGCGAGCCCGGGCTCGCCGAAGGCACGCTCCGCGTCGCCAAGCAACGGGTCGACAACTTCGCGGCCGGCTTCGTCAAGGCCGGCGCGTCGGCCGTCGTCGCGGAGGCGTATGCGAGTCCGAACCACATGGTCCGATCCGTGCTGGGCGGCCGCGGCTCGATCGAGGCGGCCTGGCGGAACGCGCCGTCGGCGAACGGCCATCACTTCGGGTTCGAAAGCGGGCGCAGCCCCGGCTACATCGGCGAGATGGACCCCGAGCGCAGTTCGTCGGGCTTCAGCCGATCGATCGTCCTGAAGGCGGGCCTCGCCTCGACGGACGTGCTGCGCAGCGGGCGTGGCAAGCCTCGCGGCGCCGCACCCATCGAGCGAGAACCGGTGGTCCCGAGCCTCGCCTCGCGTGGCGTCTCGCTCGGCACGCCGGCGATCAATGGCGCGACCGCAGCCGGCGGCCGCTTCTCCTATCGGGTTCCGTTCAAGATCGCCGACCGCGAGAACATGCCGACCTCGGTCCAGGCCAGCGTCCGCTGGGACCCGCTCGATCCGGCGACCGGTCAATCTCCGGGGACGACCGCGACGACCGGAACGACCGGAACGACGGGCGAAGAAGAGCCGACGCCGGACTTCGGGTTGATCGCGCCCGAGCGTATCGGCGACGTCGTCGCGCCGAGGAAGGTCGCCTTCACCAAGACACGGATGTCGTTCCCGGTCAGGGCTCCGGCGGCACCCGGCCGCTATCGACTGACGGTCACGCTGCACGACGCCGAGGGCGTCGCCTACGACGCGGCGACCCAGGCCATGGTCCCGACGCTGATCGTCCGGGTGACCGGTGATCACGACGCCGGCATCATCGTCCCGGAACAGCTCAAGCTCGAGCGGGGCCGTGCCGAGAAGCTGCCGATCTGGATCGCCAATCTGGGCAAGGCGGCGTGGGGCAGGAAGGCCGGGCCGAGCAGTCGGAACGCCGACGGCACACGCCAGAGCGACCTCGACCGGTCGAGCTATGCGCGACTCACCGGCACGTGGATCGCACTCGGCGGCCTCGACGACCCGATCCAGCAGGCCGCCGCCGCCGCCGCGTCGGCCACCCCGATCGAACTGCCCGCCGGCATGGCGCCGCGCGACGTCGTCAAGGCCGAGCTGCTGGTCTTTGCGCCGTCTGCGCCCGGCGATTACCTGCTCGTCCTCGACATCCTCACCCCGGAGGTCGGCTCGCTGTCGGCGCAGGGCGTCGATCCGACGATCATTCGCGTCCACGTGGTCGAACCGGAGTCCTCGCCGAACCAGAAGCTCCCAGGAATCGACGCGCCATAACCGCGACGACCCGGCGTAGGATGCCCGCGACCATGACCGAGTCGAATGCCGTGCCGGGTTTCCTCCCCTCGGTCCACGGCCTCCACTTCGCCAACCGCTACCCGCCGGGCCCGACCGTCAAGCTCGGGCTGGTCGATCCGCGCTGGCTCGGGGTCGGCGATGCCGAGGCCGGTCTCTGTGGCGGCATGAGCTGGTTCGTGCGCGAGCGCTTCGAAGCCGGCCAGCCGGTACCCGCGGACACGACCGCGCCGGACAATGGCTCGCCGCTGTTCCGAGCGATCGTTCGCCGGCAGGTCCTGTCGCTCGACTGGCTACGCGGGCCACTCCGCTTCTGGCTGGCAGCCGGCATTGCCTCGGATCGACGCAAACGCCGGACCCTCGATGTCGAATGGCCGCGCATCCGCGCGGCGATCGATGCCGGTCGGCTGCCGATGCTCGGGCTGATCCGGCACAACGGCTGGAACCCGTTCCACCTGACGAAGGACCACCAGGTGCTTGCGTACGCGTACGAGTCCGCGGGCCCGACGGGCCCGCACACATTGCGCCTGTATGACCCGAACTGGCCGAACCGCGATGACGTTTCGATCACGCTGTTGAGTGGCGGCTTCATGCAATCGACCGGTGAGCCGCTGTTCGGGGTGATCGCCCTGACCTGAGCCCCGGTGCCGTGGCATGTCACGGGTTCGTCTCGGAATCCGGCGCACACTGGTCGGGTCATGAGTCTCGCGACGCTCGATCGAGTGCTCGCCGTGCTCGTCATCGGGCTGGCCGGCACGGGACTGCTGTCGCTCAAGGCCGGCTCCCCGGGATCGGGATGGGTCTTCACGCTCCACGGGCTGCTGGGCGGTGCGTTGCTCGCAGCCACGGTGTGGAAACTCCGGCGGTCGGGGCCACGGGCGGTCGCGCGGGGCCGGTGGCGACGACTCGCGCTCGCGATCGCGGTCGCGCTGCTGGCCATCGGCGCGCTGACGGGCGGCTTCCTCTGGGTAGCCGGCGGTGAGCTGCTCACGGTCGGCTCGTGGACGGTCCTGACGCTTCACGCGTGGCTCGGCCTCGTGCTCGTGCCGGTGATCGCGGTCCACTTGCTGCCGCACCGGTGGCGGGTCGTCGCGACCACGCCGCGGACCGGCGTCTCGCGGCGGACCTTGCTGGCGAC
>JBIOWA010000291.1:0-4780 GCA_044868045.1 Candidatus Limnocylindrales bacterium | reverse complement strand
CGCGGCGAGCGTCGTGCTCCTGCCGCTGACGCTGATCGCGAGCATCTTCGGGATGAATGTGGCCTTCCCTGGCGAGGGCGAGCCGATCACGTTCTACCTGATCCTGGCCCTGATGGCGGTGATGCTCACCGCCCTCGTGATCCTGTTCCGCCGGCGAGGCTGGCTGTAGGCTGGGACGCATCCCATCGGGGTGCAGCGTCGATGACCACGGCAGACACCCTCGAACGCGCGCGGGAGGCGTTCGCGCAGCGGGCCTGGACTGAGGCCGCCGAAGCATTCGAGACGGCGGACCGCGCCTCGTCGCTTGGTCTCGACGACCTTGAGCGGGCCGGCCTGGCCACGCACCTGATCGGTCGAGATGAACCCGCCATCGAACTGTTGGGTCGCGCGCACCACCTCGCACTCGAAGCCCGGGACATCCCTCGCTCTGCGCGTAATGCGTTCTGGATCGGGATGATGCTGTCGCAGCGTGGCGATATGGCTCGCGGTGGAGGCTGGTTGAGCCGTGCAAGGCGCATGATCGAGGAACCGGACATCGACTGCGTCGAGCGCGGGTTCGTGCTCATCCCCGAGGCGATCGGTCGCCTCGAGGGGGGCGACACGCGCGGCGGCTACGAGCTCTTTGATCGCGCCGGCTCCATCGCAGATCGGTTCGGCGACCCGGACTTGGCGACGCTCAGCCGACTGGGGCGCGGCAGGGCACTGATGGGTCTCGGAGAGGTCACACGCGGCGTGGCGCTCCTGGACGAGGCCATGGTCGCGGTGACCTCCGACGAGGTCTCGCCGGTCGTCGTTGGCATCGTGTATTGCGCATCGATCGAGGCCTTCCAAGAGATCTTCGACCTCCGTCGTGCGCAGGAGTGGACCGCCGCGCTCGGCGCCTGGTGCGATGCCCAGCCCGATCTCGTGCCGTTCCGTGGTCGATGCCTCGTGTATCGGGCCGACCTCATGCGGTTCCACGGTGCCTGGACGGAGGCGATGGACGAGGCACGGCGGGCACAGGAGTGGCTGTCGCGGCCGCCGCCCGAGCCGGCCGTGGGCGAGGCGTTCTATCAGCAGGCCGAGTTGCACCGGTTGCGGGGCGACTTCCCGCTTGCCGAAGCGGCATACCGGGAGGCGAGCCAGTGGGGGCGCCGACCCGAGCCTGGTCTGGCAGTGTTGCGGCTCGCACAGGGCCAGGCAGACGCCGCCGAGTCCATGATCAGCCGTGGGCTCGACGAGGCGGCCGACGAGATCACGCGGGCCAGACTCCTGGAGCCGCTCATCGAGATCGCGCTTACGACCGGCGATCTCACACGGGCACGCCACGCCAGCGATGAGCTCGGCCGAATCTCCGAGGCGCCGCCGAGTCCGCTCCGATCGGCGATCGCGGACCGGGCGGAGGGCGCCGTTCTCCTGGCGGAGGGAAACGCCAAGGCCGCGCTTCGCGTCCTGCGCCGCGCCGCATCGGGCTGGCGAGACATGGACGCACCGTATGAGAGAGCGCGGGTCCGCGTCCTCCTCGGTCAGACGCTGCAGGCGATCGGCGATCGCGAAGGCGCCGAGCTTGAATTCGAGGCCGCCCGGCGTGTGTTCCAGTCTCTCGGGGCGGCACCGGACGTCGCCCGAGTCGAGGCGCTGAGCCGGACTGATGGAGCCCGGCCCGATGGGTTATCGGCTCGCGAAGTCGATGTCCTGCGCCTGCTGGCAGCGGGCAAGACCAACCGGGCCATCGCCTCCGAGCTCGGCATCAGCGAGCGGACCGTCGATCGCCACGTCAGCAACATCTTCGCGAAGCTCGATGTGTCATCACGGGCGGCGGCCACCGCATACGTCTACGAGCACGACCTCCGCTAGCCGCGGTACCCATCGCGCCCGGTCGATCGATTGGGTACTTCTTCGGATGCGGCGCTCGATGACGACGCCTACCGTCGGCCGTGGCGACCGAGCGAATCGGCCGCCTCCCGATCCCGATGGAGGAGCGCCGCGTGAACCCCTCGTCAGACACCGTCCGAATCGACACCATCGTCATCGGCGCCGGCCAGGCGGGCCTGTCAGCCGGCCATCACCTCAAGCGTCGGGGCCTCCCGTTCGTCATTCTCGATGCCGACGCGCACGTCGGCGACCATTGGCGCAAGCACTGGGACTCGCTCCGCCTGTACAGCCCCGCCCGCTCCGACGGCTTGCCCGGGATGCGCTTTCCGGCCTCGAGCTACCACTATCCGACGGGTCGCGAGATGGGCGATTACCTCGAGAAGTACGCAACGACCTTCGAGCTACCGGTGATGAGCGGCACCCGGGTCGATCGCGTCGAGGCCCTCCCGGGACCCAAGGGCGGGTACCTCGTCACGGCCGGGGGGCGCCGCTACGAAGCGGATCAGGTGGTCGTCGCGACGGGTGCCTTCACCGCGCCGCACGTTCCGGCGTTTGCGGATCAGCTCGACCCGTCGATCAGGCAGCTCCATTCGAGCGAGTACCGAAACCCGTCCCAGCTCAAGCCGGGAGCCGTACTCGTGGTCGGCGTCAGTCACTCGGGCGCGGACATCGCGTTCGAGACTGCTCGATCCCAGCGCACCCTGCTCGCTGGCCACGCGCACGGGGAGTTGCCGTTCGCCGTCATCGACACGTGGCGCGCCCGCATCGGCTTGCCCATCGTCACGTTCCTGGCTTCGCACCTGCTCACGATCCGCACGCCGATCGGCAGGAAGATGAGCCCGTTTGTAAGGATGGGTGGCGGTCCCCTACTGCGCGTCCGTAGTGGGGATCTTGCCCGCGCCGGCGTGGAACGTCACGAGCAACGGGTCGCCGGTGTCAGCGGGGGTAAGCCGGCGCTGGAGGACGGCACAGTGCTCGATGTCGCCAACGTGGTCTGGTGCACGGGATTCCGGCCCGCCTATGGTTGGATCGAGGTGCCCGGTTTCGTCGGGGCGGACAGCTGGCCGAGCGGGCATCGTGGCGTCTCGATCGCGCCAGGGCTGTACTTCGTCGGCGTGCCCTTCCAGTACGCCTTCACGTCGATGTTGGTCGGAGGTGCCGGCCGCGATGCCGCCTACGTCGTCGACCGGATCGCGGAGCGCGCTCGCGCGGCCGCTGGGGCGCGGCTGGCACCGGCCAGCATGCCTCGGTAGATCGATCCCCGCGAAGGAGCCAGCGTCATGACCGATCACGCCGTCCGCGCGAGCGCACCTGAAGCTCGTGCCGGCCGATATCAACGCGCCGAGGAAGCCCTCTGGAAGCGGTACGGGCTAACGCCGACGGCCCGGACCATCCGGCTCGAGCGGTATGGACGTCCTACCGCGCGGCGAGCTGCAACTCGTCGAAGGGGCCGGACACATGCCCTGGTTCGACGATCCCCAGCAGGTTGCTGCGCACGTCGACCGATTCCTGGCCGGCTAGTGTCGATCGCCCTCGCCTCAGCCCGGGAGGTCGCGCTCCTCGGGACCCACGTAGTTCACGTCCGGGCGGATCAGCCGGTTGTTCGCGGCCTGCTCCAGCACGTGGGCCGTCCAGCCGGCGTGGCGGGCCAGCGAGAATGTGGCCGGGAACAGGTCGGGGGACAGGCCCACGCCCATGAGGACCGGCGCGGCGTAGTACTCGACGTTCGTCTTCAGCGCCCGGTCCGGGTGCTTCTCAGCCAGGATCCGGAGCGCGATGTCCTCGACCTCCGTGGCGAGTTTGAGCCAATCTGGCTTGTGCTCCATGCCCTCGGCGACCGTCCGCAGGGCCGCGGCGCGGGGGTCGTAGGCCCGATAGACCCGGTGGCCGAAGCCCATCAGGCGCTCGCCCCTGGCCAGGGTCTCGCGGATCCAGGCCTCGGCCTTGTCCGCGGACCCTACCTGGGACAGCTGGTCCACGACCTCTGACGGAGCGCCGCCGTGGAGCGGCCCCTTCATCGTTCCGATGGCCCCTGCCACGGCCGACGCGATATCGGAGCGAGTCGAGGTGATCACCCGGGCCGTGAAGGTCGATGCATTGAACCCGTGCTCGGCGCCGACGATGAAATAGGCATCGAGCGCTCGGGCCGTCCCGGGATCCGGCCGCTCCCCGGAGAGCTGGTACAGGAACCCTGCGGTCAGGTCGAGCGCGGGATCGGGGTCGACTGGCTCCCTGCCCGCGCGCAACCGCGCGAACGCGGCGAGCGCCGACGGCGAGAACGCGGTGATGGCCCTGGCATGCTCCACGGTCGGCGGCCAGGGCAGGTCCTGGGTTGCGCCCCAGGCCGAGACGGCCGTGCGCAAGGCGTCCATCGGCTTGGCGTCCGCCGGCAGCGCCTGAAGCACGGTCATGACCGCCGACGGCACGGGGGCAGTCGGCAGTCGCGTGGATGGGTCCCACTCCCCGGTCCACAGCAGGTTGGCGACCGCCGGGTAGCTCCCGTGCGCGACGAGGTCGCCGATCCGGTAGCCCCGGTAGAGCAAGCGACCGTGCGTGCCGTCCACGTAGGAGAGGCTTGTCTCGCCGGCGATCACCCCTTCGAGCCCGGGCGAGTACGGCCGCGTTGCCTGGTGTGACGGCTCGGTCGGAGCGTCGGCCGGCGGGGAATCCGTCACGAGCGCGCCCTCGCCACGATCAGCGGTCGCCCTCCAGGGCGTTGAGGATCAGTCGGACGACGATCGAGCCGAGGGTCGCCACCACGATCGAGGCGATGAGGCCGTTCACCGAGGAAAAACCCAATTGCTGGGCGAGGTACCCGCCGACGACGCCGCCGACGATCCCGACCACGATGTTCGGCAGGCAGCCACGGGCCGTTCGGCCACCGACGAGCGCGCCGGAGATCGCGCCGGCCAGCAGGCCGACGAAG
>JBIOWA010000290.1:0-16334 GCA_044868045.1 Candidatus Limnocylindrales bacterium | reverse complement strand
AGCGGGTAGGCGCGCGGCAGGCTCGGTGAGGTCCAGGTCTCGTCGAAGGCGACATGTGCACGGGCCTTGGGGCCGGGCAGCTCCGTGACGATGTGTGGGACGGGGCGGTCACCGGCGATCCGCGTGGCCGTGGACAAGGGTCACCTCAGGTCGGACGAGCGCGCTCGACTGCATAGCGAGTATGCAGAGTGGATACTCGCGGCGGAGTATAGCCGAGCGCCTCGCGCCTCAGAGGCAGCCGAGGGTGCGCTCTCAGTCGGTCGCGAAGTGGCTCGATCGGCGGCGGTTGAGCAGTGCGCCGGCGATGAGCGTCCCGATGATCGCGCCTCCGCCGAGCCCGCCGAATGCGGCGATTGCGATGGGCGCCCAGTCGGTTTCGCGGGCGGAGGACATGGCGCCGGTCGCCGTCGCGTCCGCGGCCTGCCCGGACGATGCCGCCGAGTCGGTCGTCACGGCTGCGGCTGCTGCCGCTCCGCCGACCACGACCGCACCGACCATGCCAGGGTGGAGTGGGCAGGAGAACGGGTAGGTCCCGGCCGTCGTGAACGTCGCCGAGAATTCACGACCTGGGGCCAGAACGTCGCTCCCCCAGCTGGCGCTTCGGCCGACGACCATGTGGTCGATGTTCGAGCTGTTGAGGAATCGGACTTCAGTGCCGACTGGCACCCGGGCGATCGTCGGCGCGAAGCTGCAGACATCCATCTTGACGACGGTGGTTGGGCCCTCCGTGTACGCGGAGCCGTCCGGTCGGTGGCAACCGCCACCGGCGCTGACCGTGGCAGGGATGACAACGACGAGGAGCGGTAGGGTCAACACTGCGAGGATCGAGGCGAGGATCCGGCGCATGACGGGCGACCTCCTGGGTGTTTCCCTCGATACACCGCCCGGCCGTTGCCGGTTCCGCGCCCGTTTGGTTGCACTCGGCGCTCGAACCGTCGATCGATCGACCGGAGCGGGCGGCTGCCCGCTGATCGGTCCCGAGCGACCGCGCCGCGAACCGACGTGCATGCCACCGCATCCCGTCATCGGGCTTGCGGGCGTCGCCACCAGTCGACGTGGATCTCGACATCCAGGGCGCAGGCGGAGACGGCCGGCCTGCGCGCCGCCCGTCTTCGCCGGTCGTGGCCTGACGCTAGAGGTGATTAGCCACCCAGCGCTCGCCGCGATGGTATTCCGCAATCAGCGTCCTGTCGGGGAGGCGGTGTAGGGGATGCCCGTGTAGACGAGACCATGGTTCGCGACCGGCGAAACCAGGCTGGCGCTGCGCGGCGCCGGGATGCCGGTGTAGACGATACCGTGGTTCGCAGTCGGCGAAACCAGGCTGGCGTTGCGCGGCGCCGGAGCGACGTCGGAGCGAGAACCGTCGGTAAGGCCGGCACCGATCCCGATGCCGACGACGAGCCCGATCGCGACGCATAGACCGCCGATCGATCCCGCGACCAATGTCGGATGCACCGTCTTCGTAGGGGTTACCGTTGCGCTCGTGGTCATGCTTACCTCCGATCCTCTTGCCCGACCGGCAGGCCAGGCTGTATGAGTGTATGATAACACCGTAACACACTGTGTCAAGGGAGTAACACAGTTTGTCGGACGTGTTCGTGGAGATGCGGCTGGACCCTTCGTCCGACCTGACGATCGTCGGGCAGATCCGGGCGCAGCTGACGCTGCTCATCGCCGATGGCCGCCTGCAGCCCGGCACCCGCCTGCCCGCCGTTCGAACGCTCGCTCAGACCCTCGACGTCAACGTCAACACGGTCCGGGCGGCCTATGCGAGGCTCGAGGAGGACGGGCTCGTCGCCACGCGGCACGGCGTCGGCACGGTAGTCCAGCCCACGGTGGCTGGGACCCTCCGGTCGGGGGCTGCCCGATATCTGAGCAACACGGTCGGTGTGGTGATTGCAGGACTCGACCCGTTCTATCTCGAGCTCCTGCGTGGCGTCGAATCCATGGCGGAGGAGCAGGGCACGCTCGTCCTCATCGTCGCCGCGCACGACTCACCTACCCGCGCTAGGGCGGCCATACGCCAGCTCGCTGCTCGCGGTGCCCTGGGCATCATCGCCGCGTCGATCGGCGGTCCGGAGAAGGGCACGCCCGAGAGCTCGCTACCACCGATCGTCTACGTCGACCAGCCGGACAAGACGGGAGAGGTGTTGGTCTTCGACGCGGAACGCGCCGGGTACGACGCCACGCGCCACCTCCTCGACCACGGGCATTCCCGGATCGGGTTCGTCAGCGCCCCACTCGAATACCCCAACCAGGGTGAGCTGTTCAACGGATATCGCCGCGCTCTGATGGAAGCGGGGCGCGACGTCGACGGAACCGCCGTTGGGATCGTCGACGACTTCGATGTCGCGTCAGGCCGTCGAGGATTGGGCCTGCTCTTGCAGCAAGACGATCGGCCGACCGCCGCGATCACGAGCAGCGCGATGCTCGCCGTGGGCGTGCTCGAGGAAGCGCGTCAGCGCGGTCTCGAGGTCCCCGACGATCTCGCGATCGTCGGCTATGCCGACGTGGACGTCACGCGATCGACCCACCCACCGCTGACGATGGTGTCGCTGCCAACCTTCGATGTCGGCGTCGCCGCGATGGGTGCCCTGCAGCGCATGATCGCCGGCGACCAGAAGAAGCCGAAACGCCGCGTATTCGACGGGACATTGGAGATCCGCGAGAGCTGCGGTTCGCACCCGGCCGGCGGCGCGGACGATGGTCGCCCTGGTGCCTAGTCGACGACCGTGTGGCTCTGTTCGCGCATGAATTGGGCGACGTAGTACATCGACAGGCCGGCCTTACCGGTCGAGCCGCTGCCCTTCCAGCCACCGAACGCCTGGACCCCGGGCCACGCCCCGGTCGTGGCGCCGGCACGCCGGTTGACGTACAGCACCCCGGCCTGGATCCGGTCGAGGAACGTCTGCACCTCGCCCTGGTCCTCGCTGTAAACCCCGGCGGTCAGACCGTAGACCGAGTCGTTCGCCAGGCGGAGCGCCTCGTCCAGCGAATCCACCGCGTGGACCGCGGTCAGCGGCGCGAAGAACTCGTCGCGGAATGCTCGGTGGTCGCCCGGCAGCCCGCCAACAACGGTCGGTTCGACGTAGAACCCGCGCGCCAGGTCGCCGTCGGTCAAGCGCTCCCCGCCGATCAGGACCTGCCCATCGCGGCGCGCCTCGCCGACGGCCTGCTGGTGTCGATCGACCGCACGCTGGTCGATGATCGGGCCGAGCCAGTTCTCGCGGACGATGGGGTCGCCGATCACGATCGCCTCGGTCTTCTCCACGAGCCGTCGCACCAACTCGTCGTGGACAGGCCGCTCGACGTACACCCGTGAGTTCGCCGAACACTTCTGGCCGCCGAACCCGAACGCCGAGCGCATGATCCCCTCGGCCGCCTCGTCCAGGTCGGCGTTGCGGGTGACGATCGCCGGGTTCTTGCCGCCCATCTCGACGATGCACGGGCGCGGCCACGTCTTGCTGAACGAATGGAACAGCTGCATCCCGACGGCGTACGAGCCGGTGAACACGATACCGTCGACGTCGGGGTGATCCTGGAGTGCCTGGCCGACGGTCTCGCCCGGGCCCATCACGAGGTTCACCACGCCCCGCGGCACACCGGCATCGATGTACGCGCCGAGCATCTTCTGCGCCGACAAGGGTGACGCTGACGAGGGCTTGATCACGACCGCATTGCCGGCCAGCATCGCGGCGCTCGAGGGTCCCGTGGCCAGCGCCATCGGGAAGTTGAACGGGCTGACGACCGCGAACACGCCGTGCGGTCGAAGGATCGATCGCGTGTGGACCGCAGAATCACCGAGGTTGCCCATCGGATGGTCGTACCCGTCGTTGTCCTCCATCGTCTGCGCGTAGTAGCGGATGAGGTCGGCCGACTCTTCGACCTCCCCGAGCGACTCGATCCGGTTCTTGCCGACCTCGTAACTCATGACCGCGGAGTACTCGAGCAGGCGGTCGCTGACGAGCTCGGCCGCGCGACGCAGGATCTCGAGGCGCTCGCGCCAGGGGGTGGCCGCCCAGGCCGGCTGCGCGCGATGCGCGGCGGCGACCGCGTCGTCGATGTCGGCCGGAGAGCCGCTGGCGAACGTCCCCAGGAGGATGTCGGTGTCTATCGGCGACCGAGCCTCGAACGTCCCGATCCCGTCGCGCCACTCGCCGTCGATGTAGTTGCGGTGATACGCCCCGAGGTCCTTCCGAACCTGGGCCGCGGCCTCCTCGAAACCCGCGTGCAGCTCCTCGTTGCTGGCGCTCAGCGTCGCGTACGTGATCTTGATTCGGGGCTTGGCCTCGGACGTCATGGGGGTGATCCTCGTTGGCGAGTCGGTGCTATCGGGACGGTCAGTCTACGTCGGACGGGTACGGTGGTAGATCCTCATTCGGAGCGAGCGGGTCGCCGAAGACGGCCTGCACGTGGATGCCATCACCCATCCCGCCCGCGGTGATCGTGACGCGCCGAGCTCCAGCCTGGAGCGCCGCCACGCGCGCAGTTTCGGCGAGCTCCGCCTGGAGCTCGAGCAGGCTCGCCGGCGGACCGGACTGCGCCCCGGCCGATGATGAGCCCGACCACATCGAATACATCCCGACCTGCTGGTTGACCTTGCCCAGGAGCGCGGTCGCTCGCTCGAACGCGCCGGGTGCGGCCGAGTCGATGCCGCGGAGCTGGCCCCGTGCGTCGGCTTCGGCACGAGCGAGATCCAGCGGTGCGGGTTGCGCGGGGAATTCGGGCATCGAAGGCGCCAGCAGGATCCCGGCACCGATGACATACCCGACCACCCCAGCGACGAGTGTGAGCACGAGATCGAGCGTGTCCGGTGTCCCGATCGCCGGCGTGAGCAGGGGGCCGACCTGCGCGGCGAGCAGGACGCCGACCACGTAACCCGTGGCACCCCAACCGGCTCGGATGACCAGCGCCGCGATCACGCCGACCGCGGCCGGCGCGAGTAGCGTCACGACCGGCCCCGACCAGCCGGCACCCGCGACGAGTCCACCGGCGATGAGGAGTTGCCCGGCGGCCCCGAAACCGGCGCCCAGCAGCACGTTGAACCAGACCGGCCTGCCGGTTCCGCGCATCCCCCACATGTCGATCACCCTCCCAAGGACCTAGTCGATGGCTCGAACGACGGCAGCGAGATCCGCGGCCACGGCGTCGGGGCGTCGACCACCTCGCTCGCCGGCAGCCGTCCCGATGTCGGCCGCGCTGTGTTTGCCGGACGTCACGAATATCCCACGAAGCCCGGCGCGTTGGGCGGCGCGGATGTCGGTCCGGATGTCATCGCCGACCATCGCGATGTCGCGTCGGGCAAGATCCCGTCCGACCTCCTTCCGCAGGTCCCGCACACCCTGCGCGAAGAACGCGGGCGATGGCTTGCCGATCACCGTGGCCTTCCGGCCGGATGCGAACTCCAGCCCGGCCACGAAAGCGCCCGAGTCCAGCGTCGGACCCTCCGGTGTCAGCCACCACGCGTTGCGATGCATGCCGACGAGGACGGCGCCGTTCAAGACCAGGCGGAACGCCCGATTCAGGTTGTCGTAGGTCGCCTCCTCCGGTGAGTCTCCGACGACGACCGCGGCCACGGTCGCGCCAGGCATCCCGGCCTCGTCGTGCGACAGCAAGCGCTGGCCGACGAACTCCTGGCGGGCATCCTCGGACGCGAGCACGTACAGCGGCTGCCCGGCGAAGTGGCGCGCGGTCCACGCCGCGGAGGCCGACAGGGCCGATTCGAACCGCGCCGCCGGGATCGGCGCTCCCAGCCTGGCCGACCACCGCGACAACGTCTCGCGGCTGACGGCCGAGGTGTTGGTCACGATCCGGTAGGGCATCCCACGCCGCTCGAGCTCGGCGATCGCTTCGGTCGCCCCGGGGATCGCCTTGCCCGCCAGAACGATGACGCCGTCGAGGTCCAGGAGCAGTGCCCGGACGCCGCGCAGCGCCGCGCGCAGGTCGGTCGTCGGCCGGGGTCGGTGGGGCATGATGGCAGCGTATCGGAACGGAGGTTCGGGATGGGTCTGCTCGAGGGCAAGAACGCGCTCGTCTTCGGGGTCGCGAACGATCACTCGATCGCATGGGGCATCGCCCAGGCACTCCACGCTGAGGGCGCGACGGTCGGCTTCTCGTCGATCGAGAGCCTCATCGAGAAGCGCGTTCGGCCGCTTGCGCAATCGATCGGCTCGACCTTCGTCGAGCCGTGCGACGTCCAGTCCGATGCCGACATCGAGCGCGTCTTCGCCCGCTGGGGCGGGACGTCCGACCACCTCGACATCCTCGTCCACGCCCTGGCGTTCGCGAAGCGTGAGGACCTGGCGGGCGGCTTCATCGACACCTCCCGAGACGGGTTCGCGCTCGCCATGGACGTGTCGGCGTTTTCGCTGGTCGCGCTCGCGCGCGGCGCGAGGCCGTACCTGCAGGCCGGATCCTCGCTGCTCACGCTCACCTACTACGGCTCCGAGAAGGTCGTCGCCAACTACAACGTCATGGGCGTGGCGAAGGCGGCGCTAGAGGCCTCGGTTCGATATCTCGCCGCGGACCTCGGACCGGACGGCATCCGGGTGAACGCCATCAGCGCCGGGCCGATCCGGACGCTCGCCGCGGCGGGAATCGCCGGTTTCAAGCGGATGTACGGCGCCTTCGACGAGGTCGCCCCGCTACGGTCGAACATCTCGATCGAGGATGTCGGCCGGACGGCGGTCTACCTGGCATCCGACCTCTCGAGCGCGGTCACCGGCGAGGTCATCTACGTGGACGGCGGGTTCAACATCGTGGGTGTCCCGACTGGCGGTGAGTAGCCCGGAACGTCAGCCGCCGGTCAGCCCGCGGATGGCGCTCTCGAGGTCGGCGATCGGCAGCTCGCCGCTGGCCCGCGCCTTGACCGTGCCGTCGGGTCCGATGAAGACCCAGAACGGGAACTTCGTCAACCCGTAGGCCCCGGCCACGCTATTGGTCGGGTCGGCGAGGACAGGCGCGGTCCAGCCCTCGCGCTCGAGCCAGACATCGGGCGGGTAGTTCGGGGCGGCCGGATCGATCGATGTCGCGACCGAGATCAGGTCGATGCCCTCTGGGACGCCGCCGCTGTTCACCCAGGCCTGGACGAGCGGGACCTCCGCCTGGCAATGCGGACACCAGTGGGCGAGGAAGAGGACGACCTTGGGGCGACCATCCTTGGCGATCGCCACCGGGGTCCCGTCGAAGGACGAACCTTGCACCTCGGGCGCCGGCATGCCCACGACCGGATCGCCGTTCGGGTTCTGGAAGTCGGGCAGCGAGGCGCCGGTGATCACCGGCACGCCGGAGGCGGTGGCCGATCCGGACGCCTCGGTGCTCGGCCCGGACGGCGTTGCTGGCGGTAGCGACGAGCTCCCGCCCCCGCCCTGCCGGCCTGCCCCGGGGACCACGATCGCGAGGACCGCGGCGACCACGATCGCCGCCGCCACGAGGCCCGGGATGAGCCACCGACTCCGGCCGGCACTCGCCGACTCGGCTCGCCTCGCCTCCTCGCGCCGCCCCTGTCGCCGAGCGCGTCGATCGCCCGCTGGCGATGTCATCGATACGTCACGTCTTCGACCTCATCCGGGTCGCGGACGAGGAGCAGCGTGAGGATCAGCAGGAAGGCGGTCAGTGCGAGCGTCGGCAGGCTGACGATGCCGAACTCGCGGAACCACACGTACGTGCACGGCGCGGCGGCAGCACACGCCCCGCTGTCGAGCGAGGGGACCCATTCCAATGCGACGTGATAGCCGGACACGGCCGCCCCGACGGCGGCCAAGGCGGGAGCCCCGGTCACGGATCGAGCTCGCCGCACCGCGGCGACACCGAGCAGCACGACGAAGGGATACATCGCGATCCGTTGATACCAGCAAAGCGTGCACGGCGTGAACCCGGCCACCTCGGAGAAGTAGAGGCTCCCACCTGTTGCCAGGAGGGCAACGATCCAGGCGACCACCATTGCGCGCGGCTGGACGGCACGGGCGAGCGCCGCGTAGGCATCGAGCGCCCGATCGGATCCGACCGCGAGGAAGCGCAGGCCGCCGACGATGACCACGAATCCGATCGCGACCAGCGCGAGGATCGCGTAGAACCGCTCGACGGTCTCGACCGTGATGTCAGGCACGCCCGTTCGACCCAGAACCCGATCGGTCCGGCGCCTGCGAGCGCGAGCTCATCCCGCACGACACGTCGCGCAGAGGCCGGTCAGCGTCAGATGCGAAACATCGACTGCGAAGCCACGGGTCGAATCGAAGGCCCTGACGGCGGCCGACACGGCGGCGTCCTCGGCCCCGAGCTCCCAGGCGCCACCGCAGCGCCGGCAGTACAGGTGGGCATGTTCGGCGATGGGCAGGACGTGGAACTCCTCGCGGCCGTCGGCGCCATGGCTGTGGCTCAGGACGCCCAGCTCCTCGAGGACGTCGAGAGTGCGATAGACGGTCGACGGGATCGTGTCGGGGTCGATGGCGCGACATCGCTCCACGAGCTCGGCCCCGGTGACGTGGCCATCCGTGTCGGCCAGGACCTCGACAAGGATCCGCCGCTGCGGCGTCCAGCGGAGCCCCCGCGAGCGCAGACGATCCGGGATGCCGGCCCACGGCTTGCCGGTTTCGACAGTCCAGTCCGAGAGTGATCCCGCAGCGCGCATGGCGCGAAGTATAGGTCGATTGGCGCCACATGCCGCAGATGCAACACGTTGCGATACGGTCCGCCGCGCGGTACGCTAACGGTGACCCCCAGAGGAAACCCGTGCTCGACCATCTCATCGCCGCCGCCGCCTCGCCCGCCGGGCTCGGCGTCCTGATCACCGGCCTGACGCTCGGGATCCGCCACGGCATCGATTGGGATCACATCGCGGCGATCTCCGACATCACCAGCACGACCGCCGCCGCGTCCGCTGCCGGGGCAGCCCACGAGGAGCAGCACCGAGCGATCACGGGCCATCACCACGGGCACGGCGGCCGGGTCGAGCTCCAGGCGCACGACGCCGGTCCGGGTGCGGCGACGCTCGCACCCGCCTTGCGGGGCCAGCGCGCCGCGACGCGTCCCAGCGGTCGCGACAGGGCCCGCTTCGGCGCGGAGCAGATCGAGGCGATCCGGCTCGGCACGCTCTACGCCCTCGGCCATGGTCTCGTGGTGATCGGGCTCGGCCTCGCGGCGCTTGCCTTCGGCGCGATCCTCCCCGACTGGCTCGACCCGATCATGGGCCGCGTCGTGGGGCTGACGCTGGTCGGCCTCGGGGTCTGGGTCCTGTACTCGGTCCTACGCTACGCCCGCGGGGGCGAGTCGTTCCGTCTCCGGAGCCGCTGGATGTTGGTGTTCGACGGCGTGCGCTACGCATGGCGCCGGATCGGGGCCAGGCTTCACGGACACGAACACGTCGAGCCGCTCGAGATGAGCTCGTACGGGCCGCGCACGGCGTTCGGTGTCGGGATGATCCATGGCATCGGCGCCGAGACCGGCACCCAGGTCCTCCTGATCGCGGCGGTCGGTGGTGCCGCGAGCGCCGGCCTGGGCGTCCCGATGTTGATCGCCTTCGTCATCGGCCTGCTGATCTCGAACCTCGCGATCGTCGTGGTCAGCTCGGTCGGGTTCGTCGCCAGCCAGACCCGCGAACGCGTGTACGTGGTGGTCGGCGCCATCGCCGGCGTGTTCAGCCTCGCGATCGGTGCCCTGTTCCTGCTGGGGCAGGACGTGGCCCTGCCGGATCTCTCGACGGTGCTGCCGGTCTGATCAGGTCCGCGCGGGCGCGGCCGATCCGGCCGCAGGCGCCGGCCCGGACTTCATCGGTCGCAGGAACAGCGTGAGCACGACGAGCACGTAGGCCAGCCAGACGACGAACGTCGTGACCTCCGGCGTGGCCGAGTAGCCGAACAACGCCCGCAGGAACTGGCCGACCACGTTGCCGGCCTCGCGGGCGTGCGGGAGCACCGCCGACAGGTCGAACAACGTCTGGCCGCCGAACGGGATCACGCCGATCTCGATGAGCTCGTGGACAGCAGTCGACAGCAGGCCCGCGGCGATGAAGATCAGGGCGACGCCGGTCCAGCGGAAGAAGGTCGCGAGGTTGATGCGTCGCGAGCCCTGGTAGAAGCCGACGCCGAGCAGGGCTGCCACGGCGAGCCCGATCAGCGCCCCGAACAGTACCCAGATCGCGCCACGATCGGCCGAATTGGCCTGACCGACCAGGAAGAGGGACGTTTCGAGACCCTCGCGGATGACGGCGACGAAGGCCAGGACCGCGAGCGCCATGACCGAGCCCTGGTCCAGCGCCCGGTCGACGGCGGCCTGCAGTTCACCCTTGACGAAGCGCGCCTGACGGCGCATCCAGAACAGCATCCACGTCACGACCGCCGCGGCGGCCAGGAGTGTGACGGCCTCGAAGAGCTGCTCCCACGGAGCCGGCAGCTCCCCGACCGAGACGAAGAGCGCGATGCCCAGCACGGCGCTGACCGCGATGGCGGCGCCGGCCCCTGCGAACACCTTCGGGAAATGCGCTCGATTGCCGGTGCGCGCCAGATAGGCGCAGATGATCGCGACGATCAGCGCCGCTTCCACGCCTTCCCGCAGGCCGGTCAGCAGGCCGCTGGACAGGGCTCCGTAATCCATCCGGGGGTCAAACTCCGCAAGTCGTCATGAGTCCGATGCGCAAGTGCGCTTGCCATCGGCATGCTAGTCGGCATGCCTCGGGACCGTCAAGCGCAAGCGACTCAGTCCGCGGCGCGCACCTGGAACCGGCGCAGGCGCAGCGTCGCGATCGTGAAGCCCGTCGCGACCACCGCCGCCAGGATGGCCACGGACACGGCCGGCGAGAGCGGCTCGACGCCCACGTCGCGTCCGGTCAGGGTTGCCGCGACACCCAGCGTCGCCTGGCGGATCGACAGGAACCGGGTCCCCTCGAGGATTCCGGCGAGCACGCCCTCCCAGATCAGTGTGTAGCCGAGGCCGACGATCAGGGCACGCGACGTCATGATGCCGAGTGCTGTAAACGCGATCGCGTATGCCGCGCCGCCGACGAGCGCGGCGATCGTGAATCCGCCGGCCAGCCCGATCGACGTCGGGTTGATCCCGCCGAGCAGGAGCCCTGTCACGATCATCGGCGGTAACACGAGCGCCGCGGTCAAGCCCGCTGCAACGGAGGTCTTGGCCAGCGCGATGCGCCATCGCGCGATCGGTTTGAGCAGCTGGAAGATCACCGTGCCGTCGTCGATCTCGGACCCGAGGGCAGCCGTACCAAGCACGAGCGCGACGAGCGGGAGCACGGTGCGGATCACGAGCGTGTCGAGGATGGGCGCCGCATCCGGCCGGCCGCCGCCGATGCGGATCAGCACGGCCACGAGGATCGGCAAACCGCCCAGCAGCGCGATCAACAGCGTCCGGCGCCTGCCGAGCAGCGCCCGCAGGGTCACCCCGGTCAGTGCTCGAAAAACCATCATCGGCGCACGAGGTAGCTGAACACGCTCTCGAGGGTGTCGTCGGTCGCGGTCAGCTCGTGGAGGCGGATGCCGGCCGAGCGGGCGATCGGCGCGAGGCCGCGGGCGAATCCCGTCAGGTCGGACGCCTGGACTGCCAGCCGACCGTCGAGCAGCTCCAGCCCGAAGACGGCCGGATGGGCGAGCAGCGCTGCAGCCAGGCCGCGGTCGTCCGACGAGCGAATCGTGAACCGGTGCGGTCGGTCGGTCATGAGCCGGCGGATCGAGCGGAAGTCGCCGGACGCCGCCAACCGACCCGCGTAGACCACGAGGACTGCTTCGGCCAGCCGCTCGACCTCCTCGAGGATGTGGGAGGAGAACAGGATCGCCCGGCCCTCAGCCGCCATGCGTCGAAGCAGGTCCATCATGTGCAGCCGCTGCCGCGGATCCATGCCGTTGAACGGCTCGTCGAGCAGCAGCACCTGGGGCTCGTGGACGAGTGCCGACGCCAGCTTGATCCGTTGGCGCATGCCCTTGGAGTAGGTCCCGATGGGGCGGTCCGCGGCGTCCCCGAGCTCGACCGTGCCGATCGCCCGGTCCGTGGCCGCACGTGGATCTCCGACGCCCTGCAGGTTTGCGTTGAGGCGGACGAACTCGCGCCCGGTCAGATAGCCCGGGACCGCTTCTCGCTCGGGGACGAGCCCGACCAACCGGTAGATCGACGGATCGCCGAAGGTTGGTCGACCCGCGACGCGGACGGTGCCGGCCGACGGTGCTAGCAGCCCGGCGAGCAGGTGTAACAGCGTGGTCTTGCCGGCACCGTTCGGGCCGAGCAAGCCGGTCACACCGGGACCCAGCGCGAACGACACGTCATTGACGGCAACCACGTTCCCGTACCAGCGGGAGACGTGGTCGAGCTGGATGGCTGGGACGACGGCGGTCATACCGTGATCGTCAGGTACCGGCGGATGACGATCGCCAGGGACGCCACCACGAACCCGATCGCCGTGACGATGTACACCCAGCCGGGCAGCGTGGCCAGCACGAATGTCTCCCCGCCAAGCGTGAGCGGCCCGTAGATCGCCCCGTTCACGCCATCGATGACGTCGCTCGGGCTGGCGAGCAGCAGGACCCGCGCGACGTCCGGGACGGAGAGCGACGCGATGATCCCCACCACGATGGGCGGCACGATGAACAGCGCGATGATCGCTGCGACCGCGTAGGCACGTCGCGGGGTGTACGCGGCGACGACTGCTGCGACGCCCGAGAACACGCCGGATTCGAGCACGCAGACCGCGAGATAGCGCGGGATCTCTGGCAGCTCCTTGGTGAGGCCTGCGACCGGATCCGATGCGGCGAGGATCCGGCCGATCGTTAGCAGGAGTTGTGGCACGACGGTCACGATCAGGATCGCGATGAACAGGCCGCCGGTCCGGGCGAGGGCGTAGTCGACCCTCGTCAGGACCCGTGAGAAGTACAGCGGCAGGACGCCGTACCGCTGGTCTCGCCCGAATAGCTCGGGCGCCTGCGCCGCGACGAAGAGCCACACGAAGAGCGAGGTGACGCTCTGGTAGGTGCCGTGCCGGATCGGCACTTCCTGCTCGAACTGCTCGCCCGCACCAGTCTGCGCCGCGAGCGCCCGGAACCCGACGGCCAGGACTGCCGGGAAGACGGCGAACGCGAGCAGCACGAACGGCGCGATCTTCGCGCGACCGCCCCGCCCGATCCCGTACGCCTCGCGCAGCGACTGGCGGAGCAGGCTGAGCAGGACGGTGACGCGGCCGAGACGCGGTCCCTCGTAGCCGCGATAGCCGAGGTCATAGATGTTGCCCGTCGCCTGGGTCGCCGGCGCGGTCACTGGAAGAGCTCCTCGAGGCCGCGCCGCCGCTGCTCGATGCGGACGAGCGGCAGCCCAAGGTCGGCGACGGCGTCTCGGACGAGGTCCCAGGGTCGCTCATCGACCAGCTCGATGAGGACCGTGCGCCCGTCGGCCACGGCCTGCAGCCCGGCCGCGACGAGCGCGTCCGCCAGCGCCGGCGCACCTTCCTCCACGTCCACGGCGAGCGTGCCGGTCCGTTCCGTGAATGTCGTGAGCGGCGCCGATCTGACCAGGCGGCCGGCATCGATGGCCACGAGGTGGTCGCAGACCCGCTCGATCTCGCCGAGGAGGTGGCTCGCAACGATCACCGCGATGCCGAACTCCGAGCCGGTCCGTCGGACCAGGGCGAGCATCTCGTCGCGCCCCGCCGGGTCCAGGCCGTTCGTCGGCTCGTCGAGCAGCAGCAGGCGTGGGTCGTGGACGAGCGCCTGGGCCAACTTGACCCGCTGGCGCATGCCGGTCGAGTAGCCGCCCATCGGCCGGTAGCGCTCCTCGTAGAGGCCCACGTGCCGGAGCACTTCGGCGGCGCGCTCGCGGGCGGCGGTCGCGGGAAGGCCCGACAGCTGGGCCATCCCCCCGACGAAATCGGCCGCGGTCGTGTCCGGAGGGAGGCAATCGGACTCGGGCATGTAGCCGACGAACCGGCGGAGCGTCGTGCCCTGTGCGGCGACGTCGTAGCCGAGCACCGAAGCACCACCAGACGTCGGTGGCAGCAGCCCGAGGAGGATCCGCAGGAGCGTGCTCTTGCCTGCGCCGTTGGCGCCGACCAACCCGATGATGCCGGGTTCGAGCTCGACCGACAGGTCGTCGAGCGCGGTCACCCCGCCCGGGTATCGTTTCGTCAGGGAGTGCGTCGCGATGAGCGGCATCAGCGGCGAAGCCTAACGGACGCCGTTCCGCCGCGGCGCAGAGCCTCCTGTCGCGTGCCCGTCAGGCCGCGACGACCTGATTGCGGCCGCCTCGCTTGGCCATCTGCAGCGCCACGTCCGCGATCTCCAGGAGAGCCTCCAGCGAGGCGACGGCCGGACCCAGCGAAGCGCAACCGGCGGAGACCGTGGCACGCAGCTCCTCACCACCAGAGCCGGTCACGCGAGCGGCCTCGAGCTCGCGCCGGATCTCGTCCGCGACGCGCTGGGCCTCGTCGACCGAGGCGCCGTCGAGGATCGCCACGAACTCCTCTCCACCGTAGCGCGCGACGATGTCGCTCGAGCGGAGCCGGCGGGTCAGGATCGATCCGAAGGTGCGCAGGACCGCGTCCCCGACAGTGTGGCCGTAACGCTTGTTGAACGAACCGAAGTGATCCAGGTCGAACAGGATCGCGGCCACCGGATGACGTTCATCGGGGTCGAAGCGAGCACGTGCAGCGAAGAGTCGGGCGCACGCGACTTCGAGGTGCCGACGGTTCCAGAGGCCCGTCAACGGATCGCGGATCGCGGCGTCGGCGACCTTCGTGTGGAGCGCCACGTTGGCCAGCGCGAGGCTCACCTGGGACGCGATCAGCGGGAGCGCCTCCAGCTCGAGTGGCGTGTACGGTCGAGCGAGGTCGAGCCGGCAGACCGAAAGGCCGCCGATGATCTCGCCTTCGTGGATCAACGGGACGCCGGCGGCTGCGAGCACATCCACCTCACGGGCTCCCTGCACCGTCGTCGGAAAGCCGCTGCGCGGCAGTGCGGCTTCGGACAGGACGCGTCGTTCCGCCATCGCCCGGCTGACCACGCCCTCTCCGGGTGGGATCCGGACCCCGACGTAGCGCCCGTCGCCACCGTTGAGGGCGACGATGCGATCGTCACCGGTCGACGGATCGCGCAGGATGAGCGCGACGATGTCGGTCTCGAGCGCCGTCGCGACAGACGTGACGATTGCCGTGTGTGCCGTGTCCGGATCCAGGCTGGCGTTGATGGCCGAACCGAATGCGGCGAGTCGGGTGAACAGGTCGGCGCGCTCGCGCAGCGCCTCACGCTCGCGAGCGAGGGCGAGCGCACCCGCGATCCGGTCTCCGATCAGCACCAACGTGTCGCGGTCACCCTCGTCGAGCGGTCGCGCGTCCTGTCCGCTCTCGACGTTGAGCACGCCGATGACCGTGTCCGCGGCCCGCAGCGGGACACTCACCTCGCTGCGGACATCCTGGCTGGCCGCGCGGTATTCGGCGTCGTGGGAGACATCCGGGACGAGCGCCGTCTCACCGGTCCGCATCACGCGACCGACGACGCCGACCGTGCCATCGAACGTCTCGATCACCTCGTCGTATCCGCGCTGGGCTCGGAGGCGCATGAGATCGCCGTCGCGGATGTAGATCGAGACATAGCGGTACCCGAAGCGGTCGACGAGCAGGCCCATGACGGCGTCCATCGACGCGTCCGTTGGGCCGTCGGCGGCCAGCAAGCGTCCTGCTTCCTCGACGGCGGCCATCTGTCGCGAGCGGCGTCGCATCCCCGACCTCGAGGCCTGGGAATGGATGATGGCGCGCTCGAGCATCGCCACCGTGCGCCGCGTTCCGATCGCCAGGACGACCGCCGTCGCACCGAGCGCGACGCCCCGCTGGATGAGGCCGGTCTGGATCGTCGGCGTGGCGAGACCGGGGATCGTATACATGATCAAGGCGATCGCGACACAGACACCACCGACGACCGCCACGTGGGGCGTTCCGATCGCGGCCGCCATCGCGATGATCGGCAGGAGCAGCGACGCGAGCGGCAGCGTCGACGGGTCGCCGCTGCCGATGCTCATCCACATCACGGCGCCGAGCGCCAGGATCAGCCTCGCCGTATCGAGCCCGCTCGGCCTGGCACCTCGCCAGGGCAGCCCGGCGACGATCTGGACGGCGAGAAACGCGATCGATGGGACGGCGACCAGGCCCGGCCGGGATTGTGAGGCCACCTCCACGACGAGCGCCGCGAGCACGATGGCGATCGCCAGCAGGACGTGCTGGTCCGCCGCCAGGCGCCGCAAGGTGCGCCGCAACCGGAAGTATTTCCGACGCGATCCCATCCCGCGAAGGGTGGCGTGCAGGCAGGCCTCCGTCGATAGGACGATGGGTGTCGACGGAATGCACCATCCGTCGT
>JBIOWA010000289.1:0-14890 GCA_044868045.1 Candidatus Limnocylindrales bacterium | reverse complement strand
CTCCGGCTGTCGACTCGGGCCGGGCCGGCGCCGTGGAGGTCGCCCCCTCTGGTTCGGCTCGGCGCGGGAGGAGGACCGTGAACGTTGTGCCCTCGCCGACGGTGGAGGCGACCTCGATCGACCCGCCGTGCGCCTGAAGCAGGCGCTGGGCGAGGGCCAGGCCAAGCCCCGTGCCACCCTCCCGGTCCTCCGCCAGCCCGACCTGTTTGAACTCATCGAAGATCAGCGGCAGCTCGGAGGCCGCGATCCCGACCCCGGTGTCGGTGACCGTCAGGCGGATGTCCTCTGCCTCCTCGGCCGCGATCGTGATCTGTCCGCCCTGTGGCGTGAACTTGATCGCGTTCGATACGAGGTTGTACAGGACCTGCCTGAACCGGCCCCGGTCGGCAACGAGCGGGAACGACCCGACGTCTGCGACGATCGTCAGGTCCTTCCGGTCGGCCAGCGGCCGGAGACCGTTGACGAGCTCGGCGACCGCCGACCTCAGATCGAACGACTCGTAGCGCAACTCCATCCGGCCGGCCTCGACCTTCGAGAGATCGAGGACGTCGTTTACCAGCGCGAGGAGGTGCTCGCCCCCGCGATGCACGTGCTCGACCCACTCCACCGGCACGGTGACGGATTCATCGACCCTTGGTTCGTTGCGCATCAGGTCGCTAAACCCGAGGATCGCGCTGAGCGGCGTGCGCAGCTCGTGGCTCATGGAGGCGAGGAAATCGCTCTTGGCCCGGCTGGCCGCGCGGAGCGCCTCGACGGTCTCGCTCAGGCGGCCGGTGAGGGCTTCCTGCTCGGCCTGCATCGTGCGTCGCTCGGCGAGGATCCCGGTCTCGGCCCCGAGCGTCCCAAGCAGGTCGAGCTCGGAGCCGTGGAAGAGGCTGCGGTACGCCGAAGCGATGACCAGCGCGCGGCGCCCCCAGCCGTCCTCGCCGATCGGGACGACCGAGACGAACGCGGCGCTTGCGGCTTCGCCGAGTCGCCGGGCGGGATCGTCGTCGGCCAGCGTGTCGACGCGCACCTCCGACAGGGCGGGGCTGGCCAGCGCACGTCGACCCGGTGGCGCCCCGCCTTCGGCATCAGATCGATCCTCGGACCCCTCGACATCAAGCCCCTCGGTCGCGATCACCGACGCCGTTCCGTCAGGGCGGTACTCGACGATGGCGACGCCGCTTGCGGTCACGTCGGCAGCGAGTCGCGCGAATCCGTGCCAGATCTCCTCGATCGACGCGTCGGATCGGCTGATGAGGTGTCGCTGGTAGTCGACGGTCGATCCGGCCTGCCAGATGCGGCGAACGGCCTGGGGCGGCGTGAACGCGACGAGGTAGCCGCACCCCGCGAGCAACGCCAGGCCGAGCGCGATGGTGATCGCCGCGTCCCCGATCGTCGCGTTCCCTGCGCCTGCTCCCGTCGTCACGAGACCGGCAGCGAGGGCGAAGGTGAGAAGCACCGCGGCGAGGGCGACGGTCGCGGCAGCGGCGATGCCGAGCCGGATCCCTCCCGGCCCGCGCCGGCGCCGAGCCTCGCTCGCGAGATAGCCGGCAGTCAGGAGCTCGATGAGCGCGAAGACGGCCAGGGGTATGACGCCTGCCAGCGGACCCGTGAAGCGAAGCGCGAACGCCGCGCCCAAGGACACGACGAGAAGCGCGATCGAGCCGAGGATCACTCGTCGCGGAACAGGCCGGATCAATGAGACGAGATGCAAGGCGAAGATCGGCTGTGCGAGCAGCAGCAGCATGGATAGCCACGACAGGACCGCCGGCGCCTGACCGAAACCCGCGCGCCACAGCGCGAGCACCAGCAACGCGACGAAGGGGCTGAAGGTCAGGGCCACGTCGCGACTGACGGGATCGCGGCGTCGGCCGAAATCGACGATCGCCCCGACGAAGACGACCGCGAACAGGATCTCGACGACGACGCCGAACAGCTGGTTTGTCGTCATCGGCGTCGGGCCGTCGTCGAGACGGTCCTCGGGCTCGGCGTCGCCGCGACCGTCGCTTGCTTCCAGCTGGCCGCGGGGGCTGGGCGCGCAAGCAGGTAGCCCTGGCCGTATTGCACGCCCAGCCGCTGGAGGCGGGCGCGCTCACCTTCGGTTTCGACGCCCTCGGCGATGAGCCGGCATCGCGTCCGCTGTGCGAAGTAGACGATGCCGGCGACCAGCGCCTGGCGGACGTCGTCGCGGTCGATCTCGTGCACGAGGCCGATGTCGAGCTTCACATAGTCCGGTCGCAGCTCGAGGATGTGCCGGAAACTCGCATAGCCGGATCCGGCGTCATCGACAGCGAACCCGACCGACGAGCCGAGCGTCTCGACGGCGGCACGGAACCGGGCGTAGTCCTCGATCGCGACGTGCTCCGTGATCTCGAGGACGAGGCTGCGCTTGCCGCGCCGGGCGAGCACGCCGTGCGGTCGGACCGGATCGAGGAGGAACTCCGGCGAGACGTTGAGGCTCAGCCATCGGTCCTCGGGAAGCGCCTCGGCCGCGCCGAGCGCGGCCGAGATCGTCGCTGCTTCGAGCTCGATGCCGAGGCCGACGGCAGTGGCATCCGCGAAACGGCGATCGGGTCGCGCTCCGTCGGTGAAGCGGGTCAGCGCCTCGTATCCGATCTCGTGACCTGTCGAGAGTTCGACGATCGGCTGGAAGACAGGGCTGAAGGTGCGGTCGATCAGCACCGCCTCGATCTCCGCTCGCGTGGCCCCCCGCCGCTGGCGCTCGATGATTCCGGGCGCGAGCAACGCCGACGCGACGGCACCGAACGACGTCAGCACCGGCAATCGTGTTGTGAGGTACTCGATCCCGTCGTGCATCGACGTCGTGGCGACCAACCCACCGAGCATCCCCTGGCTCGAGCTCATCGGCAGGATGGCCATCGCCGTCGGCGGATCGGCGGGCATGCGACGGAGCACGGTCCCGAGCGCCGGCGACCAGGGGCCCACCCACGGTCGACGCCCGACCCGTTCACGCCATTGCTCGACCAGTGGTCCCGGCAATGCCCGGTTGACGCCGATACGGACGTCGTGTTCCCCGTCGAAGGCGAGCGGGACTGCCCGCCCGCCGGCGTCGATCGCGACGATCATCACGGACGACAGCCCCGAGATCCGCTTGAGCTCGTTGCAGATCGCATTGGCGGTCTCTTCCGACGTCTCGCGCGTCTCGAGGTCGGCCAGCGCGCGGGCGACATCGGCCCACTCGCGCTCCCGGTCGGCGAGGTCTTCACGCGCAGTGTTGACCTGACCGGACAGGTCCACGTTGCGCGCCTGTAGCGCTTGATGGAGCGCGCGGGTATGCAGGAGGTTGCGCACGCGGAGGAGCACTTCGCCCGCGTCGAATGGTTTCGTGACGTAGTCGGTCGCGCCGAGGTCGAGCGCGGCACGGCGCTGTTCAGGGCTGGATTCGGCTGTGAGCACGATGATCGGCAGAAACGCTCGATCGGATCGGCGAACGTCGAGCCGGCGCAGGACCTCATGGCCGTCGACGATCGGCATCCGCAGGTCGAGCAGGATCAGGTCAGGCTCGGCAACCTCGATCGCGTCGAGCAGGTCGCCGCCGTCAGCGAACAGGTGGACGTCGCTCAGACCGCCGCGCCGCAGGATGGTTTCAAGCAGCGTGCGGTTGGCGACGACGTCATCGGCGACGTACACCCGGCTTTCCGACATGTCGGCCAACGACATCGTTCATGAACCCCCGCTGGGCTGCCGTTCTTGCGCCGCGTTTCGACGACTGGCCGCCGCGCAGCACGACACCATGGCCGAATCAGCCCGGCAGCACGTCCACAGTGCCGAGCGGGCGGTGGTGCGTACCAGCACCCGATGGTCCCGAGCGCGATTACCCGTTTGATGCCGGAACCGGAACAATTTCCGTTACGGCGTGCCTTCCGGGCCATCACCGGCGGTCGGGCTCTTCGCGCGCCGCGTCGAACGGGTCAGTGGACGACGTGACCGAAGAGGAGGGCGATGGTCGTGAAGATCGCGACGCTCACGATGGCGAGCGCCGTCCCGATGTAGGCGTCGATCGCCCGAGCGTCAAGGGCGTCGACAACCCGGCGAGGCCGGCCGACGACGAGCACCGCAATCGCGACGAGGAGTAACCCCTCGCCGATCAGGGCGACCGTCCCGACCTCGCCGATCCGGGTGACCGCGGAGGCCGGGCCGACCAGGGAGGGCTGCATCGCGAGCTGCGTGGCGCTCAGGGCCAGCGAAGCGATGGCAATCGCCGCGCCGCTGATCGCGGCTCGATTGCCGCGCCAGAGTCGCGGCACCGCCCAGACACCCTGTAGCGGCGCGACGATCAGCGACGCGACGCCCAGCGGCAGAAAGCCGAGGAGCTGGGCATCGACGTCGGTCGGATGTGCGGTCGCGACCCCGACAGCGCACAGGAACAACACGGGATCGCTGGCGGGTGACGCTCGGACGGCATGGTCGCCGATCACCGATATGTGGATAGCCGCGGTGCCCAGGGAGAACGCGCCGGCGATGATCGGGCCATACGAGCGAAAGGCGATGCGCCGCTCTGGGTCGCCGAGTCGACCACTGGCCTCGAGCCAGCGCCCGACGACCACGATCGGGACGAACGCGGCGATGACGCCGACTGCGGCGAGCATCAACGTCGTATGGCCGTGCATCACGCCCTCTCTGACACAGGCGTCCCGGATGAAGCATACGGCCGATTTCGGGCTGCGAGGGCTCGACAAACGGTGCGGTTAGTGGTAGATGGGGGCGGAGCGGTGCCCGAATCAGGAGCGTGCAAGCGCTCCGCAGCCGCCACAGAGGGACGCGAGGAGGGCGTGCATCGGAGTTGACGAAGCTGCGCTAGCGGTGGTTCGTCGGTGGGCGATCGCGGGTCGCCCACCTGCTCAGATCCGTGTGCAAGGAGAGACGGATGGCCGGAGTCTTCACGCCGAAGGGGTTCCTTACCTACGGAGGCGCGATCCTCCTATTGCTCGGGATCATCGGTTTCCTGGGCGTATTCACAGAAACGTCGTTCCCAAGCTTCTATCTCGACGCGGGTGAGAACGTCGCACATACAGCCCTCGGGATCATCGCGCTCGCAATCGTGTTCGTGCCGGGGCTCAACACGGCCTTCACGCCGTACTACAGATGGATCGTGATCCTGCTCGGGATCGTTGCATTGTTCTTCGCCGTGTACGGGTTCGTCGTGGGCGCAAACCCCGCGCCGAACACCTTCGGGATCAGCAATCTCGAGAGCCCGCTCGACGACCTGCTCCACCTCGTGGTCGGTGTCTGGGCGCTGTACGCCGCGTGGCGAGCGCCCGCTTCGTCGATGGCCTGACGCCTTCGCTTCGCACGAGCGTCGGATCGGCCGGTCGAGCCATCGCTCGACCGGCCATTCGTTGACCGGGGAACGCAGTCGGCCTGCGGCCCTTGCTTAGCGGATTGCCCCGGCCACGAGGACGATCACAAAGACGAGATAGCCCAAGTAGAACAACCCACCGACGAGCAAGTGGCGGGCTTCGAGGCTCCCGCGCCGCCAACCCGGGACGAAGATGACCGCGGTTGCGATGAGCGCGATGGCGGCCGACGCGAAAGCCGTGTACGAGCCCTCGGCCACGACCCACGTGTCGGCTGCGAGCACGAGCCCGACCACGGTCGGGATGGCCGACTGGAAGACCATCGCGCCAGTGATATTGCCAAGCGCCAGCGTGTCCTTGTTCTGGCGCACCCAGATGATCGAGTTGAACTTCTCCGGCAGCTCGGTCGCGATCGGGGCGATGACGAGGGCCAGCAATACCTCGCTGACGCCGAGCTGGTGGGCCACGCTGTTGACGGCATCGATGAAGAAGACCGCCCCGACGATGATCAGGCCGAGCGACGCCAGCACCTGGAGCGCGATCACGCGCAGGCGCGGCTCCTCTGGATCGCGCTCGTGCGCGCTTCGGTCAATTCGGCGCATGCGCAGGGGGGAAAGGTCCTCGGTGTGTTCACCGACTTCGCCTTGGAGATGGCCCCTGACGTACCAGGCGTACAGCCCCACGAGGATCGCGGCGATCGCCCACCGCGCAGCACTCAGATCGGGCGGCAGGAAGGCCGCCCCGATCGCCAGGCCGTATGCGACGAAGAACCAGCGAAGGTCATGGGCGAGAACGACCGTGTCGACGGCCAAGCTCGTGCCGGTTGAGCGCCGATTCCGGTAGGCCAGGACGCCGAGCCCGGTCACGAACATCGCAAGCGTCGAGAGCATGAACGGTGCACCCAGGATCGCCCCAACCCCGACTTCGTGCGAACCCTCGGCGGTCGTGAAGACGATCGCGATGATCGGGATCAGGGTTTCGGGCAGGGCCGTGCCGACCGCAGCCAGGACCGAGCCGACCGCACCCTCACCCAGGCCGAGCTTCCGCCCGAGCCACTCGATGCCGTTGGTGAACAGCTCGGCACCGAAGAGGATGACGACGAGGCTGGCCAGCAGGATCAGGACGTCGATCAGCACGGTCGACGCATCGAGCGGGGGGACATCCCTTCGAGGATGGCATATCCGGACCGACCGCGCGGCCGGCTCGCGCTCGCGTCAGCCGCCAACACCGTTTGAGCCGGCCGGGCCAGGGATGCGATCGGCTGGCGGTGCGCGACGACGGCCGAGCCACGCGACAAGCGGCAGCGCCAGCATCGGCGCCTCGAGCGCGGAGTACAGGAGCCCACCGCCGCGCGAATTGACGACGGTGGTCACCCAGTCGAGCCACAACGACCCGAACGGCAGGCAGAGCGCGATGAAGATCGCCAGCCCGACCCACCACGACCGCTGGCGGATCCCGAACAGCGCGAACGGGAAGAGGCTCGGCTTCAACAGCGAGAAGGGTGCGGCGCCCCGCCACGCTGTAGCGATCGCCATCGCGGCGACACTCCAGATGACCGGGTTCCCCGTCCAGGTCTTGAGCGGCGTCGTCGGCCAGGCCAGGCACAGTGCGATGAGCGGCCAGACCGCGGGACGCGGCCGGAGCCGGTGAACCGCCCAGGCCGTCACCGCGGCCGGGATGCCCCACCAGATGGCCAGGGCAAGGACCGATGGCAGCAGGGCGACGGGGACGAACAGCCACAGCCCGACCGGCGGGTACAGGATGTCGCCGTGGGCCACCTCGTACGGCCCGGCCAGCTGGCGCGGCTCGTAGAACGGTCCTCCGGCGACCCAGCGCGCGGCCGCCTCGCGGTACAGCGAGACATCGACGCCGAACGGCTGCTCCAGCGGGTCCGGGATCGCCAAAACGAACAGGACGGGGATGACGAACACGGCCGCCGACAGGGCCAGGGCCACGCGCGGTCGATCCAGGGCGGCCAGGAGCGTGGCGGGGACCATCCGCGGGATGGTAGCCCCGGCCCAAGTGGGTGCGGCGTACGATGGCCGGACCGTGCTGCCGCTGGACACTCGCCAGGCTCGGATCGCGCGTCGCCTGCTCGACAGCCCGGCGCCCACCAATGTCGACACGCTGGCCAGCGAGCTGGACCTCACGCCGCGGGTCGTCCGCTACAACCTGCCGTCGGTCGAGGCGTTCCTCGGCACAAGCGGCCTGCACCTGGTCCGGCGACGGGGCGTCGGCGTCTGGCTCGATGGAGAACCGGGCTCGCGAACGGCGCTGCTCACGAAGTTGGACGAGTCCGTCGGTCCGCCCGTCGTCGACGCGACAGATCGGCGTGCGCGCGTCATCGTCGCGTTGCTCGACGCGTTCCCCGATCCGGTCCGCCTCGAGACCCTCGAGATCGAGCTCGCGGTCTCCCGCCCGACCGTTCGCCGCGACGTCCGCGCCGCCGAGGTCTGGCTGGAGGGCCATCGCCTCCACCTCCGGCGCCGGCCCGGCGTGGGGATCGTGGTCCTTGGTTCGGAGACCGAGGTTCGCGGGAGCATGCTCGCGATCCTCCTCGAGTCGGTCCCGGCGCACACCCTCGCCGACGAGGCCCAGATGCCGTCCGACGTCGCTCGCCGGCGCGACCCGGCGCCCACCGGGCTCGCGCCGTTCGTAGCCGATCTCGATCTACCGACGTTCCGGGCGATCCTGGAGTCGGAGGTCGGCGACGTCGACGACCGAGGCCTGCTGACCGCCTCCATCGCGCTGGCGATCGCTGCTCGGCGCATCCGGCGTCGGCGACCGGCCCGTCTCGCCGGTGGCCGCCTGCGTTCACTGCTCGACCATCCCGCATCGGAGATCGCCGCGAGGATCGCCGGCCGGATGGCCGTCGCGATCGGCCAGCCGCTCGGCAACGCCGATGTCGCCGCGATCACGGAATCGCTCCTCGGGCTCGTCGAGCTGGCGGACACACACACGCTGCCCGGGACGCGCGAGCTGCGCATGATCGATCGCATCGTGAGCCTCGCCGCGGAGCGCCTGCATCCGTCGTTGGCCGACGACACGCAGCTCCGCGACAGCCTCCTCGAGCACCTCCACCGGTTGCGTGTCCGCCTCCGCTACGGGATCCCCGTGAGCAACCCGCTCCAGAACGAGGTTCGCTCACGGTACCCCGAGGTGTACGCGGTGGCGACCGAGGTCCTCGCCGACGTGGGATCGGTCGGCGGCGTCGCGATCCCCCCGGAAGAGGTCAGCTTCCTGACGATGTACCTCGCGGGATCGCTCGAACGCCATCGGCTGCGGCAGAAGTTCCGGGTCACGGTCGTCTGCCCGGCTGGCATGGCGACCGCGTGGATCCTCGTCTCGCGGCTGTTGGCCGAGTTCCCGCAGGTCGAGATCGCGCAGGTCGTCTCGAAGGCCGTATTCGAGCTCGACCCGGCCGGTCCCGCGACCGACCTGATCGTCAGTACCGTTCCGCTCGAGGGCGGCGAGGAGGTCGGTCCGTCGTTGGTGGTCAGCCCCCTCCTCCGTGAGCGGGATGTCCGCCGGCTGTCGCGGATCCTGGGGACGCCGGCACACTGACATTCGCGCCAACGCCGATCGCGTTCGTCACAAGTCGGTGACGACAGATTGGCAGTTGTGGGCAGTCCGTCCCGGTTTGATGCTGCCCGCCTAACCCATCGGAGTGGAGGAGGTACCGTGCTCGAACGGGTCCAACGCTACGGCGGATTCCTCGCAGGGATGGTCATCCCGAACATCGGGGCCATCCTCGCCTGGGGTCTGATCACCGCGTTCTTCATCCCCACGGGGTGGATCCCCAACGAAAACCTCGGGAAGATCGTCGGCCCGATGATCACCTACCTGTTGCCGATCCTGATCGGCTACACCGGTGGCAAGCTCATCTACGGGCACCGCGGCGGCGTCATCGGGGCGGTCATGACCACAGGTGTCGTGGTCGGGGCCGGGGTCATCATGTTCCTTGGCGCGATGATCGCCGGCCCGCTGGCGGCCTGGCTGCTCAAGAAGACCGACGAGCTGCTCACGGAGCGCGTGCCCAGCGGCTTTGAGATGCTGTACAACAACTTCTCGTCGGGCATCCTCGGCTTCTTTCTCGCGATCATCGGATTCCTGGGCATCGGCCCGCTCGTCACGGCTGGCTCTGAAGCCCTCGGCTCCTTCGTCGACGCGATCATCAGCGCCGGTCTGCTGCCGATCGCCGACATCCCGATCGAGGTCGCCAAGGTTCTCTTCCTGAACAATGCGATCAACCACGGGGTCCTGGCGCCGCTGGGCGTCGCCGAGGTGGCCCAGAGCGGCAAGGCGATCCACTTCCTGCTCGAGACCAACCCCGGACCTGGCCTCGGCCTGCTCCTGGCGTTCTGGTTCGCAGGCAAGGGCACGGCAAAGCAGACGGCCCCGGGCGCTGCGATCATCCACTTCTTCGGGGGCATCCACGAGGTGTACTTCCCGTACGTCCTCTTCCACCCGATCATGATCGTGGCCATGTGGGCCGGCGGCATCACCGCCGACATCATCTTCGTGGCCACCGGTGCCGGGCTCGTCGCGACACCGTCGCCGGGGAGCATCTTCGCGTACCTGCTCGTGATCCCGCCCGGTCAGCACATCGGCGTGCTCTCGGGCGTGGCCGCCGGCGCCGTGGCTTCGTTCCTCGTCGGTTCGGCGATCCTTCGCGTGTACCCCGTCCGCGAACAGGACGAGGTGACCGAGAGCGCACCTTCGACGCCCGTCCCGGTGGCAACGCCGGCCTGATCGTCACAAGCGCCTCACCCTGCCGCCCGGCGCGTCCCTCTCGCCGGGCGGCAAACCTTCCAGCAGTTAGGGGTGGAGCATGGTCGAGAAAGCCGCCGATCAGGTGCGGGTCATCGTGTTCGCCTGCGAGGCCGGGATGGGCTCGAGCCTCATCGGCGCCAACCAACTCAAGAAACGAGTCAAGGATGCCGGTCTCGACATCCAGGTAATCCACGCGCCGGTCAACCAGATCCCGGCAAACGCGGATGTCGTGCTCGCGCACCAGGGACTTGCCGAACGAGCGCGCAAGGCCGCGCCGACGGCCGTGGTTCTACCGTTCACGAACTTCCTGAACAATCCCGCGGCCGACCTGTTGCTCCGCCGGTTGCAGGCGGGCGAGCCGATCACGAGCGACGGACCCGGCTCGTGACCGACACGGTGCTGGCGCCGACTGCGGTCGTGGTCGGCGCCACGGCCAGCGATAAGGACGAGGCGATCGATCGGGTTGGCGGCCTGCTCGTCGAGCACGGCTACGTCACCCCCGACTACATCGGGGCGATGCGCGATCGCGAGGCCATCATCTCGACGTATCTCGGCAACGGCATCGCGTTGCCGCACGGGACCAGCGAGGCCCAGGCGGCGATCCTGCGGACCGGGCTTGCGGTCGTCCAGTACCCGGCCGGCGTGCCTTGGGGCGATGAGCCTGCAAAGCTGGTCATCGGCCTGGCCGCCACGTCGGACGAGCACATCGGGATCCTGTCTCGGTTGGCCGGGATCCTCGGCGACGCCGAGTTGTGCGAACGGCTGGCCCGGTCGACCGATCCGGGGGAGATCCATCGCGTGCTTACGTCGTCCGACGGGTCGTCGGACGAGCCGTCGGGCGAAGCGCCGGCCTCGGAGGTCGCGCGGGTCGTGCGCATCAGCAATCCGCATGGGCTGCATGCTCGGCCCGCCGCCGAGATCGTCGCGAAGGTTCGCGGGTACGATGCCCAGGTCTCGATCCAGGCGGGCGACAAGCGCGCCGATGCGCGCAGCATCACTGGACTGCTCGGCCTAGGGGCCTCGACCGGCGATGAGATCACACTTCGAGCGGACGGCGCGCAGGCCACTGAAGCCCTGGCCGCCGTCGAGGCCGTCGTAATGAGCCGGAGCGAATGACATGGCCAGATCAGACAAGGCGACGATCGTTGCGGCACTGGCTGCCGCACTCCCCGCATCCGAGGACCCGGATGGTCTCGCCGACCTGGTGGCCGCCGACAAGGGCCACATCAACGTGGCGGCCGATCCCGCCGAGATCGGACCAGCCATCGAGCGCCTGAAGCCGCTGCCCGGCTATCGCTGGCTCGCCATCAATCCCAGCGATCTGTTCGTGGCCAGCCCGAAGACCCTCGGCACGAAGGTCGGGATCATGGATTCGACTGGTCGAGTGCTCAAGGCGGCGGACCTGCCGCGTCCAAAGTGATCGCGCGATGACCGACGTGGCGGCACCCGAAACAGTGGGTACGAATGCGACGGCCTACGAGCGATATCGAGCGGCCGGCGAGACGGTCCCCGACAAGACGCTGGCCTGGAACGTCTACGGCAAGGACATCGAGCGCGTCGGCCGCGACGGCCGGCCAGAGTTGGTGGACGTACCGGAACCGCGGCCCGACCAGCTCCTGATCCGCGTCGACGCCGTCGGCCTCTGTTTCTCGGATGTCAAGTTGATCCGGCTCGGCGGCGACCATCCCAAGCTGTACGGCCGCGACCTGACCGTGGAGCCGACGCGGATCGGTCACGAGACGTCGGTCACGGTGATGCAGGTCGGCGCCGCCCTCGAGGACCGATTCCGCCCCGGCCAGCGATTGGCGATCCAGCCCGATATCTATGTGGACGGCCGCAGCACCGCATACGGTTACACGATCCCGGGCGGGTTGATCGGCTACCACGCGATCGGACCCGAAGTGCTCGCCGCTGACGACGGCGCGTATATCGTTCCTGTCGACGACCGCATGGGCTACGCCGAGACCGCGCTGACCGAACCGTGGGCATGCGTCGAGGCTGCGTACACCCAACGCCGCCGACTCTGGCCGCTGGCTGGCGGGCGCGCCTGGATCATCGGCCGCCCAGACGATGCCCGGGCATACGAGTTCGGCGATTTGCTCGCCGCCACGGCTGAGATCGTGCTGAGCGCCACCGGGCCGGAGCTGGAACGAGCGGTCCGTGCCGCGGCGCCGGGTGCCACCATCTCGTCCGCCTCGCTCGACACGGCCGCCGGGTCCTTCGACGACGTCATGGTGCTCGGCGTTCGTTCCGCGGCGACGATCGGGCGAGCTGCCGACGCACTGGCCTTCCGCGGGGCGATGGCGATCGTCGGCGACGAGCCGCTCGATGGCACTGTGGAGATCGACGTCGGCAGGATCCATTACCACTACACCGCGTACCTCGGCACGACCGGCACCGATGTCACCGCCGCGTACGGCGAGGATCGCAACCGGGCGGAGATCCGGCCCGGGGGCGTGACGGTCGTGGTCGGCGCCGCGGGACCGATGGGCCAGATGCACATCGAACGCGCGTTGCGTATGGCCGACGGACCGCGCCTCGTCCTGGGCGTCGACCTCGACCCCGATCGCCTGGAGGCGGCGCGCACCAAGCTGGAGCCGGTCGCTACCGAGCTCGGCCGGCAGCTGGTCCTGCAGCCGCTCGCCAGGGAGTCCGATGCGCTGCGGGCCACCGTCGCCGAGCTGACCGATGACCGCGGCGCCGACGACATCATCGTGACCGCGCCGGCGGCGGCCGCGGTGCGAGACGCCTCGACCGCGCTCGCGCCGGGCGGGATGCTCGTCCTCTTCGCCGGCGTGCCGGTCGGGACGAGGGTCGGCCTCGACATGTCGCCGGTCTTCCTCGACGGCGTCCAGTACACCGGCACGTCCGGGTCGCGGATCGCGGACCAGGCGCTGGTGGTCGAGAAGACCGTCGCCGGTGGGCTCGCGCCCGAGCGAGCCCTCGGAGCGGTCGGCGGCATGGAGGCGGCGCAAGAGAGCCTTCGCGCGCTGGTGGAGGGCCGGTTCGCGGGGAAGATCGTGATCTTCCCCAACCTGTCGGACCTGCCGCTGACATCCCTCGCCGACCTCGCGACCGATGAGCCCGCGGTGGGCGCAGTGCTCGGTCCCGGCGGAGCCTGGACGACGGAGGCCGAGGCCGCCCTGTTCGCACGCCACCTCCGGTCGATGAGCGGACCTTGATCGTCACCGTCACCCCGAACCCGAGCATCGATCGGACGCTGCGCATACCGCCGCTGGAACGTGGCGCGATGATCCGCGCGTCGTCCGCCACGGCCGAGGCCGGCGGCAAGGGCATCAACGTCTCGCGGGCGCTGGCGACCGAGGGCGTCGACACCGTCGCCGTGGTCCCCCTTTCGGAATCGTCGGCCGCGCTCGTCACCGGCATGCTCGGATCGAGCACGCCGCTCGAGCCGGTGACGATCGCCGGCGAGATCCGGGTCAACATCAGCCTGGTCGAGACCGACGGAACCGTGACCAAGGTCAACGAGCCCGGCCCGCCATTGCGCGATGTGGACGTCGGCGCGCTGCTCGATCGAACCGCGGAGCTCGGCGAACGAGCGGCGTGGGTCGTCGGCTGTGGCTCGCTTCCGCCCGGTGCACCGGACGACCTGTACGCGCGGCTCGCTCGACGGCTGCCCGATGGTGTCCCGATGGCCGTCGATGCCGACGGGCCGGCGCTCAGGGCGTGCCTCGGCCACCCGGTCGCGCTGCTCAAGCCGAACCGGGGCGAGCTCGAGGGCCTCGTGGACAGCGAGCTGCCGACCTTGGGGGCAGTCGTCGACGCTGCTCAACGGCTCGTCGATGACGGCGTGCGAACGGTGCTCGTGAGCCTCGGTCGGGACGGGGCGGTCGTGGTCGACGCCGCTGGACCGATCCATGGCGAAGCTCCGATCGACGACGCCATCAACGCTGTCGGGGCCGGAGATGCCCTGCTCGCCGGATTTCTTGCCGCCGGCGGCGGGCCGACCGCGTTGTCGACGGCGATTGCCTGGTCGGTGGCCGCCTGTCGGTCGCCTGGCACCCGGATGCGGTCGGTCCGCGACGAGGACTGCGATGCGGTGATCGTCCACGAGTCGATCGAGCGCGGACGGGCGCTCGTGCCGTGACCGGGTTGACCGGGCTGCGCGGGCTCCCCGGCGCGGCGGGGGTCGCCACCGGACCATGGACGTCGGTGGCGCTCGCCCCATTGCCGGCCGCAGGCCGGATCGAGCCGTCGCAGATCTCGGACGAGCTCGCCCGCGTTCGGGCGGCCATCGAAGGCGTGGCGCGCGACCTCGACGCCCTGGCGGAACGCGTTCGATCCGGCGGCCACGAGACCGAAGCCGCGATCTTCGCGGCCCAGGTCGAGATGGCCCGCGACCCCGGGCTCGAGGAGGGCGTGCGAGAGCAGATGGCCACCAACGGCCTCGACGCGATCGGTGCCGTCCAGGCCGCGGCTGCATCGATCGCCGAGATGCTCGCGAGCCTCGACAACGAGCTCCTCGCGGCTCGGGCCACCGACGTCCGCGACGTCGGCGAACGCATCGCTCGCACCCTCGCTGGGCTGCCAACCGCGGCGACATTGGTGGAGCCGGCCATCGTGGTCGACGACGATCTGTCCCCGGCGATGACGGCGACCCTGCCACGTGACCGGCTGCTCGGCATCGTGCTCGCGGGTTCGTCGGTGACGGCCCACGCCGTGATCCTGGCCCGGGCCTACGGGATCCCGGCCATCGTCGGCGCGAGGGAAGCGGTGGCGGCCATCCGTGCCGCCGGCCCCGAGGCGACGCTCGCGATAGACGGATCGAGCGGCGAGGTCGTGATCGATCCCGA
>JBIOWA010000288.1:0-7145 GCA_044868045.1 Candidatus Limnocylindrales bacterium | reverse complement strand
AGGCCTGTAATGACAGGGCAGTGTAATTCGGAATCCGACTGTCTTCGCCGAGGTACGGGAAGGGACGAATAGGAGGGATGGTTCGCGAGGGCGCACTGATCGTGCATGGCGTGGATGGCCCGATTGCCGTTGAGGAACTGGGGCCGACACTCGTCCACGAGCACCTTCTGGTCGACCTGCGCCATGCAGGATATGCGGCGCCAGTGATGAGCTCGATCGAGAAGGAGTCGGGTGGCCCCAACACGGTGGCTGTCGTCCGCTCGCACCCATTCGGACTCACGGACAACCTCGTCCTCGACGACGTCGACCTCGCCGTCGAGGAACTCGCCCCGTTTGCCCATTCAGGAGGCCGGACCGTCGTCGAACTGACCCCCATCGACATCGGTCGTTCGCCGGCAGGACTGCGGCTGATCGCGGCTCGAACGGGCATCCAGGTCATCATGGGGACGGGGCATTACCGATCGCCCAGTCACCCACCAAGCCTCACGCTAACGACCACGCTTGGCCTCGCCGACGAGATGATCGGCGACCTCATACGGGGCGTCGACGGGTCAAGGGCAGGCGTCATCGGTGAAATAGGTACATCCGATCCGATTCACCTCGATGAAGCACGAGTCATCGAAGCCGCCGCCATCGCCCAGCGCGAGACCGGTCGCGCCATGTTCGTCCATGTTCACCCGTGGACGAAGACGGGCCACCGCCTCCTCGATCGTTGCGAACGTGCCGGAGCCGATTTGACGCGTGTCGTCCTCTGCCACCTGGACGCGAGTCTGCCCGACACCGAGTACCACCGCTCGCTCGCCGAGCGGGGGGCGTGGGTCTCCTACGACCTCTTCGGGGACGACCGCGACGACTACGATGGCCGTCGGTTCCCGCCCGACGCTGAACGCGTTCGAGGAGTGATCCGGGCGTTCGAGGAGGGGTGGGCCGGGCGACTCCTCCTGTCACACGACATCGCGCTCAAGTCGAGGCTCTGGCGTTATGGCGGTTGCGGTTACGACTACATCGCAACCCGGATCATCCCTCGCCTGCGCTCGGAAGGCCTTGGGTCCACCGAAATCGACCTGCTTTCTGTCCGAAACCCTGCTCTAGTCCTGGCCCATCCACGTGACGGGGAAGCGGCGGCGGTCGCGCGGCAGGATGGTGAGGGAGGTTCAGTCGGGTGATGGTCCGATCCGGTCGAGGACGGCGCGCCAACGTGCGCGAGCCGCGTCGTACGCGTCGCGCGCGTGGCCATCCGGCTCGACGACCTCACCCCACCGCACCATGGCCGGCCTCGCTGCCTCCATCGACTCATGGATCCCAGCGCCGATCGATGCGAGCATCGCTGCGCCGAGGAGGGCCTGCCCGGGGCCTGCGGCTGGGGCGATTGGTCGGCCGGTCACGTCCGCGAGGATGCGCAGCCAGAGTCCATTGCGAACGACACCTCCGGCGATCCGGATTGGCCCGTCATCGGCGGGGCCGAACCGGTCGAGCTCGGTAAGCGCGGCGCTTGACTCGAAACCCGCAGACTCGAGGATCGCCCGGAAGCCGGCCGCTCCAGCCAGATCAGGACGATCCATGGGCAACCCAACGAGCAACGGCGTCGGAGCAGGAGACCAGCCATCGAGGCCACTGGCCAGCACGGCAACGGCGCCCATCGACCCTGGAGGAATCGCCGCGGCAGCCTCAGTCAGCACCGGAAAGCCCCTATCACCAGCGCCCCCAAACGCGTCGCGGAACCATCGGGCGGCGAGACCTGGAGCGACCACGAGCGCCTCGCCAAGCCAGCGATTTGGGACGACGTGGATCGTCGTCCGCAGGCCACGGACGTCTTCCACGAGCGGACGATCGAGGACCCTCACCACCTGCCAGTACGAGCCGCCCACCACCGTCGTGGCGCCGCTGTCGACCGCATCGACGGCCAGCAGGGAAAGCTGCGTGTCGCCTCCGCCGGCGATGACGACCGCCGACGGCGGGACTCCGGTCGTCGCGGCGATCTCCGACCGTACACGCCCGGCTACACCCTCGGAGGGGGCAAACCGAGGAAGGATGGCCGGGTCGATCTTCCAGCGGGCGAGTTCGTCCGCGACCCAATGGCCGCCGGTCAGTTCCAGCAACCCGATCGTTGATGCGCTGCTCTTCTCAGCCACCGCTTCGCCGGTGAGTCGCTCGACGAGCCAGCCGGTCAACGTGAGGACCGCAGCCCCCTCCAGATCCGGCATGTCCCGGCGCAACCAGGCCAGGCGCGGGCCTCCGGCAACCCCCACCGGCTGTCCGGTTCGCTTCCTCAGGAACGCGGGCCACTCGGGCTCGATGACTCGCCGTCCGTCCACGATCGCAGCAGCGCGGCGATCGAGCGGACCGAACGCGGCGACCGCCCGGCGGTCGCGGTCCAGGACGACGAGGCCCGATCGCGCGGCCGCGACGCCGACGCCGAGGATCTGCGCCCCTGACGCGCGGTCGACCGCCTCGGCCACAGCCGACTCGATCAGCTGCCACTCGGCAGCGAGGTCGATTTCGGCAACGCCCGGCCGCGCCCGGTCCATCGGCCGGGCCCACTCCCGTTGGGCGAAGCTCAGTGTCGTCCCGTCCGGCCCGATGACCGCCGCACGGCAGCCGCTGTTGCCGGCGTCGATCGCAAGGACTGCCGAAGGTGCCAACTCGTCCCTCCCAGCCTGTCATCACAAGATAGCGTTTCATGGTCGCGGGGCTGATATCCTGTCATCCCTGCGGGTCGCTGGGCCCGACCCCCGGAGTCGTGCAAGAACCTGATGGCGACGGACGCCCAAGTCCTCCCCGGCGACGGAATCGTCCAGCCAGCGGAGCTGGACCTGCTGGACCGTTCCTCGATCACGCCGTTGTGGCTGCAGCTCCGCTTCATGCTGCGGCGTCAGATCGAAGACGGGACGCTGGTGCCCGACGCGAAGCTGCCGTCCGAGGCCGAGCTCGGCGACCTGTACAGCGTGTCGCGAACGGTGGTTCGCGAGGCCCTGGCCAAGCTTGTTGCGGACGGCCGGATTTACAAGATCAAGGGCAAGGGAGCGTTTGTTGCGAAGCGGAAGGACGACGAAGAGTTCGTCGGTACGACGATGGGCCTCTGGGAGGAGATGCTGGGTAAGGGGCATGACGTCCGGACCGTGGTGCTCAACCAGGCCCTGGCCGAACCCACGGAGCGCGAGCGCCTCGCCCTGCGGCTCGACGGCGAAGAGCGGGTGGTCCGGGTACGACGGGTCTACTACGTCGACGGGTCGCCGACCATCCTGGTCAACACGGCACTGCCGGGCCGTCTCGTTCCGGGTCTGGAGCGAGCACCGCTCGAGAATCGCTCGCTCTACGAGACGATCCGCCAGCGATACGGCCTCGTCCCGGCGCGAGCCGAGCGCTGGCTCGAGGCCGCGCTGCCGACGCGCGAGGAGGCGAGCCTGCTGGGCGTCACGCCCCGCACGCCGCTCATTGCGATCGAGTCGATTGCGTCTGCGGCGGGTGGGATCCCGATCGAGTACTACGCCGCGCTCCAGCGGACGGACGGCACCCGACTTCACGTGGTGAGCCGGTGAGCGGCGTGAGCGCCACATGACGGTCGGCGAAGCGGTTCGGCAGGGGACGGCAGGACGCGAGCCGGCGGACTGGCTGTCCTCGGCCAGGGCCTACTTCATGGCCCTCGGCCCGAACCATCCCTGGAACGACGCCGCGATCGATGATCGTGTGGAGGCCGCAGTCGAGGACGGCGCGACCGTCCTGATGTGCTTCGTCCAGGATGAGGGATACGCACTTTGGCCCACCGACCTCGTGCCCGTCGCGCCACTCGCCGGCGGACGCGACGTCGTCGCCCGTCTTGCCGAACGGAGCCGGGCCGCCGGGCTGCGGTTCGTCGCCCAGTGGATGGGCGTCCATGTCCAGACCGTCCTCGCGCGGCGTCATCCGAGCTGGCTACAGCGCGATGCTCGGGGCGTGGCCGCCGCCGCGATGTGCCTCAATTCACCGTTCGGCGGGAACCTGTTACGCCAGGTGCAAGAGGTGGTCGAACGGTACGACATCGATGGCGTGTACTTCGACGGGTTGTACGCTCGGGCCGGAGGTTGCTTCTGTCCGTCCTGTCGGCCTCAGTTCATGGCCGTCCACGGTCGCGCCATCGGCGGAGAGGAGGGCCTCCTGCCCACGGAGCGAGCAGGCGACCACTGGCTCGACTTCTCCGTCATCGAAGACGTCGAGGACCCGGACTTGGCGGCATTCCGGTTCGCGACCGTAGAGGGGTTCGTCCGTCGGCTTCGGAATGTCTTGGACAATGCACGGCCGGGGGTGGCGCTGCTACTCGATACTCTCGGTCTCCAGGCGGCCCACTGGCCGAATGCTCAGCGCATCGATCGGCTCCGTGAAGACGTGGACGCGTTCGTCCTCGAGTGCTATCCGGACCAGATCCGCGAGCCACTCTGGCATGCCGCCCTCGAGACCGAGCTGGTGCGGGCGGAGGCCCGAAAGCCTGTCTGGCTGCTCCGCTGGCTCGCGCGCGACCCGGATGGCGACCTCGTTGCGGTCCCGCCTGCCACGGTGGAGCTGTATGCGGGCACCGCGATTGCTCACGGGGCGCAGCCCGTCGCCGTCGAGATGAACCTGCATTCAGTCGACCCCTCGCTCCGGCCGGTCGTTCGGCGTTCATTCGCCGACAGCGTGGAAGCCGGAGATGTCGGCGAGATCGAGGCCTACGCCGCGATCCTCCATGCCGAATCTACCCGTGATGTCGTCCTCGCCAAAGGTCGCGGTCGGGACCTATACGATCCGATCGCCGGTGCGTACCTCGCGCTCATCGAGGCGCACATCCCCGTCCGCATCGTGACCGAAGCGGACGTGGCCTCGGGGCGACTCGCGGACGGGCTGCGGACAGTGCTTGTCCCGGGCGCACCGATCCTCGCCCCCGCCACCGTCGCCGGGCTAGACGCCTTCGTCGCCGCAGGCGGAGGCCTCGTCGCAACGCATCGTTCGGGCTTCGCATCCGATGTCGACACCACGTCGCTCGCCAGCCTCCTCGCGATCCGGACTGCCGGGGTCGGCGCCCGCCAGGGAAGGATTGGCACTGAGGCCATCGGGGGAAGCGAACTCGTCACCTACTACCGGACGAGTGACGGTCATCCATCGCTGGGAGCGGTCGGAGATCGCTTGCTCTCGTTCAGCGGGTCGTATACCCGGGTGATCGATCACGGAGGCGTCGATCTCGGCGCGATCCTCGATTCCGACGACGCCGCCATGGACGGGGAACGATGGTTCGGGTGGTACCCCGGGGCGGCGTCGTCTCGCCTTGGGGTGGCCCGCGAAGTCGGCCGCGGACGGGTCGTGTATTTCGCGGCACCGCTGGACACTGTGTTCTTCCGGGAGGGCCGGCCCGAAGCAGGCGAGCTGATCGCGACGGCGGCCCGATGGGCGGCCGCCGGTCCCCCGAGCGTGGAGGTCGAGGCGCCGCGGTCGGTCGAGGCGGTGGTGCGGCGGCGTCTCGACGGCGGTATTTCAGTGGCGCTCGTCAATCGGGCCACGAACGACCTGTATGCGATCGGTGCAGGCATCCCCCTCGGAGCCGCCAGCAGCTCGGCTTCTGGGGCAGGCGGTGGGCAGCGGACGATCCGCGCTCAGCACCCACGGTATGTCGTGCCGGTAGGCGGCGTCACGATCCAGGTGCGAGACGGTGCCGAATTACGCGGCCGGGCACAGAGCCTTCGAAGCGGTGACCTCCCGACGGAGCAGGTGGCGTTGGGCCTTACGGTGGTCTTGCCCACCCTAGGCCCGTACGACGTGATCACGATCACCTGACGGTAAGCCGCTGCAAGGGCTCCCTGCGAATGGAGCGTCGACGCAAGACGCTCAGAGGCGGGGAGGACCGTGTCGCCCTCGCGAGATGGAGCAGGCTCGAGACCTCGCGAATGCCAATCCGGCGGTGGCCGAGTCACGGTACGAGCTCGTCCACCGCGACATCCTGGAGTCGGATGGGGGCCTACGAGCAGGTCGGCTGCCCATTCGTGATCGCTTCGCTGATCGTCGGACTCATCATCGGACTCGTGGGCGCATGGATGGCTACTGGCGGCTTTGACGGATCTGCCGTCCTGGGGCTGATCGTTGGCTTCGCCATGGGCTTCCTCGCGCCGGATCCGTCGGCTGCTCTAGCCGTAAGCATGCCGGCACTCCGAGACCGCATCGTCACACTGGCGTACGTTTGGTCGCTCGTGGTGCCGGGAGCCGTCACGGCGGCGATCATCCTGCTGACGCCCAGGGTCCAGGTCAGCGCGACAAGGTCTGGGCGATCGACGTCGATCCCGGCGTGCGCATCGTCATCGACGTGGCGTCGTTCCCGGCGACGCCGGAGAAATCGATGACCGAGGTCGACGCCATCCTCGACTCGATCGTGATCGGCCACCGGAGCTGATCAAGCCTTTTCAGTGCAGGCGGCGCGTCGGAGTCGGCTAGTCCTCGGCGTCGCCGTCCCGCCGCGTCAGGATGCCGAGGTACGCCTTCCACGGACCGACCTCCGCGTCGTAGCTGCCGGCCAGCGCCGCGTAGATCTGGGCGATGTGGTCGAGGTCGTGGACCGCCCACGTGGCGAGGAGCTGGCGCATCGTCACCTCGCCCAGCTCGGGATGGCGCCCGACGCGATCCAGCTCCTCATCCCCGACGAGTTCGCGCAACCGACCGAGGCTCTCGCCGCGGAGCTGGTCGAACCGGATGATCAGCTCGGCCAGCGGCACGCCACGGTCCCGCTCGACGTGCTGGAAGCGGTCGAACGGCTCGAACGGCCGGTCGGTGCCGTGCTCGAGGATCATCTCGGCGCGCGGAATCCAGTCGTCGAGCTCGGCGGAGATCAGGTGGCCCACGACGTCGCCCGGCGTCCAGCCGTCGGGCGTGTCCGGCGTGTCCAGCCACGTATCCGGCAGGCCGCCCAGCAGCTCGCGGACGACGCGCGGCGTCCGCTCGAGGAGCGCGGTCGTGTCGGCGAGGAACGCGTCCGACATGTATCGAGGATAGCCGACCCCGAGCACAGTTCGACTATTTCGGCGTCGACGACATCTGCGGGCGCGGCACTCGACCCTGGATGATCTTGAAGCCCGTCGAATTGGACAACACCTCGAGCCGGTCGCGCTCCAGCCGCACGTCGGCCGCACCTCTGCCCGCCCGCAAGTTCC
>JBIOWA010000287.1:0-4622 GCA_044868045.1 Candidatus Limnocylindrales bacterium | reverse complement strand
GGGTTGCGGCTCTCGAACGTCCCGCCGCCGACCGAGTCCATCCAGTGCCCGGCGATGAAGTGGCGGAACGTGGGGGTGTCGATGGATGTCGGCTCGGCCACGGGGCCCGTCGCTGCTGTCGTCCGAGTCATGTCGTCAAATCCAGTCGCCTGTGCCGGCCCGTCATCTCACCCTGAACGAGCGCCGCTGCCGCCATCGGGCAGGCGAGCGAGGAGTGCCTTGACATCCTTGACCTCGTCGGCCTCCTCACGACCCAGAGTCGCCAGTAGCAGGCGAAGCGAGGTCCGGAGCAGCGCGACTTCATCCGGCCGAAGTTCGACCGAGTAGGTAAGCGCAGCGGACTCGGTCTCGGGTGGAACGCTGTCGGTCATGTCGTCGAGTGTACGGCGACGGGCGTCGCCTCGGCGTCGGGCTCACCGACGTCGCCCTCGATCGTCACTTCCGGCAGCCAGCGGAGGAACGGCGGCAGCCACCAGTTCCAGTCGCCGAGCAGCCGCATGGTCGCGGGCAGGAGCACGCTCCGCACGATCGTCGCGTCGATGAGCACGGCGGTCGCGAGACCGAAGCCGAGCTGCTTGATCACGACCAGCTCGAGCGTCACGAACACGCTGAACACCACGACCATGATCGCCGCGGCGCTCGTAACCGTCCCCGACGTGATCGAGATGCCACGCGCCACCGCCTCGACGGTCGACAGGCCGTGATCCCTGGCCTCCTTGATCCGGGTCAGGATGAACACGTGGTAATCCATCGAGAGCCCGAACAGGATCGTGAAGATGAAGACCGGCACGAACGACTCGATCGGTCCCGGCTTGAAGCCGAGCGGCCCGGCAAGCCGACCGTCCTGGAAGACCAGCACGAGCAGCCCGAACGCCGAACCCGTTGAGAGCAGATTCAGCAGGATGGCCTTGATCGGGATGACGATCGAGCGGAAGGCCACGAGTAGCAAAAGGAACGACAGACCGAGGACGAAGGCCATGACGAGCGGCACGCCCCGTGCATAGAAGTCGACCACGTCGACCGTGACCGCCGCCCGGCCCGTTACGTAGGCATCGACGTCGGCGAGTCGCCCGAAGGCGGCCGGTACGAGGTCCCCGCGGACCGTGCGGACGACGTCGCGGTTGTGCTCGTCGTTCCGGCCGCCGGCCATGACGTAGGACACGAGGGCCACGGTCCGATCCACGGACAGGCGGGTCTCGGGCGGCCCGCTGATCCCGTCGAGTTGGAGGACGCGAGCGCTGAGTTCGTCGATGGCCGCCCTGGTCTCCGGACGATCCGCGTGGGTCACGACAACCTGCAGGGCGAGGGTCGATCCCTGCGGCCACTTTTCGTTCAGAAGGTTCACGCCGGCGACGGCGTCGATCGAGTCGGGGAACGAATCGAAGTCGGTCTGGCCCATGTGCAGTCGAGTCGCCGGGATGCTGACGGCCACGAGGGCGGTTCCGGCAAGCAGGAACGCGATGAACGGCCTGCGCATGACGGCCCGCACGACGACCGCCCACAGCCCGCTGCCCTCGGCGGGATCGCGCCGCACGAATGGCAGACGCAGACGATCCACGTTGTCACCGAGGATCGCCAGCGTGGCCGGCAGGAACGTCAACGAACCGACGACCGCGATCAGCACGACCGAGATCGTGCCGATGGCCATCGATCGGAACAGGTTGTCGTTGAGCAGGAACAGCCCGCCGATCGAGAACATGACCGCCAGCCCGGAGAAGAAGACCGCTCGGCCGGCGGTCGCCGACGCGACCCGGATCGCCTCGATCTTGACTCGACCGGCGCGCCGCTCCGTCCGATAGCGGGTGACCATGAACAGCGAGTAGTCGACGGCAACGGCGAGCCCGATGAGCACGATGAGCTGGCTCGCGTACGGGCTGACCGGGTCGATCAGCTGGCTGTACAGACCCAGGACGCCGAAGGCGGCGAGCAACGAGGTGACGGCGAGGACCAGTGGGACGAACGCGGCGACAGCGGCGCCGAACGCGATCACCAGGATCAGGAACGTGAGTGGGATGGTGAGGCGGAGCGACGCGTCCAGTCCACCGTTCACCAGCTGCTCGATGTCCTGGTTGGCGAGGCGCCCGTCGAGCGAGTTGATCCGCAGGCCCGGGTGGGCGGCTCGCAGCTCGTCGAGGAAGGTTCGGACACGATCGAGCCGCTGATCGACGGCTGGCTGTTCGCCGGGGACCTCGGCGCCGATCCGGACCGTGGTTCGATCGGCTGAGACGAGCGCCGCCTCGGGCGGCGCGAGGCGCGGATCGATGGCGTTCGCGAAGACCGGCGCGATCACGCCGTCGACTGGAGCGGTCAGTGCGCTCATCCGCTCGAGCACGTCGTCCAGTGCGGCCGCGAACGCCGGATCGTCGAGCGTCCGGGACGGGTCGTTGACCAGCAGGACGAACTGATGTGTCTCGGTGGCGACGCCGGACGCGCCGAAGACCTCGAAGGCCCTGGCCGACTCGTAGGTCTCGTCTTCCCGGCTTTCCGTCGCGACGGCGTCGGCGGATCTGGTGCCGCCGGCCGCGATGCTCGCGCCGAACGCGCCGATCGTCAGGACGAACCAGAGGGCGACGATCGGCCAGCGGTGGCGCGCCGACCAGACGGCGACCCGGACCGTCCAGGGCTCACGCGGGCGGGTCATGACGGCGGGTTCGATCAGCTTGCGGTGCGTGGGTCGCCACAGACCCAGGCGATCATCCCGGTAACCGTCGGTGGGGCGCCGACGGGGGGACCCGATCCCGGATCGACCTGAAGGGCGACATCGAAGGCCGCGGTTCCCGCGGTGTGCGTCGAGTCCGTAGTGGGCACGACTTGCTGGCGCGGCACGTAGTTCGCGATCAGCCCGCCATGCGCAGTGTCGGTGAGGTGGACCTCGAACTTCGACGCCGTGAACGACAGCCAGGCGTCGTAGTCGACGGAGCCGGTCGGGATCGGGAGGCCTGAGACCTCGTCGACGGCCGTCCGGTCGGCGTTCCATTTGCACCAGGCAGACCCTTCGACGGTCGCCGGCGCCGACGACATGACGCAGATCCGCCAGCGTCCCGGTCCCTGGCCGGTCGTGTCGATCTCGCCGCCGGCCGCCGGGCCGTCACCTGGACCCGGTTGCTGTTGAACGGCACAACCGGGATCAGGCTGGTCGGCAGCCGAGCCCGTGGGCGCGCCCGAAATGACCGATCCGCTCGCCTGTCCGCTAGGCGAGCACGCGGCGAAGAACAGGACCACGATCGTGACGATGGCCGACGCGAACAGCCCGCTCGGCCACCCCCCGCTCAGCACGTTCAGACTCGCTCCACCGCCATCGCCACGGATCCGCCACCGCCGAGGCACAACGTGGCCAAGCCGTATCGACCATCGCGCCGGCGCAGCTCGTGGAGGAGCGTGGCCACGATCCGCGCCCCGCTGGCCCCGATCGGGTGACCGAGCGCGATCGCCCCGCCGTTCACGTTGACCTTGTCCCAGTCGAAGCCGAGCTCGCGGCCGTCGGCGAGGGTCTGGGCGGCGAAGGCCTCGTTGATCTCGATGAGGTCGAAGGCCTCGAGCGGCAGCTCGATCCGGTCGAGGAGTCGCTTGACGCCCACGACCGGGGCGAGGAACAGCCACTTCGGCGCGACTTCCGCCTGGGCGTACCCGACGATCCGCGCGAGTGGTTGGAGCCCGAGGCGCTCCACGGCCCGTTCGCTGGCGACGAGGGTCGCCGCGGCTCCGTCCGTGATGCCGGGGGCGTTGCCGGCGGTGACGGTGCCGGTCGAGGCATCTCCGCGATCCTCGCCGTCGGGGAGGGCGAAGGCGGGCTTGAGCCTGGCAAGGGCCTCCGCGCTGGTGTCGCGGCGCGGGTTCTCGTCCTGGGTCACGACGGTCTCGCGGCCCTTGGCGTCTGCGATCGTGACGGGCGCGAGCTCGGCCTCGAATCGGCCGGCATCGATGGCCGCGATCGCCTTCTGATGGCTGGCGAGCGCGAAGGCGTCCTGGTCCTCGCGACTCACGTGGTCCTTGATCGCCACTCGCTCGGCGTGCGTCCCCATGTGGCAGTCCTCGATCGAACACCACAACCCGTCGGCGACGGTCGAGTCGATGAGCTCGGCGTTGCCCAGTCGAAGGCCGAAACGGGCTCCCGGCAGGAGGTACGGGGCGCCATTCATCGACTCCATGCCGCCGCCGACCACGACCTCGGCGTCGCCGGCGCGGATCTCGGCGGCGGCCAGCATGATCGACTTCAGGCCCGAGCCGCAGACGCGGTTGATCGTCGTGGCACTGGTCGTGTCGGGGAGGCCGGCCCTGAGGGCGGCCTGTCTCGCAGGCGCCTGGCCGGAGCCGGCCTGGAGGACCTGGCCCATCAGCACGTCGTCGATCTGGGCTGTGGCCGGATCGAGGCCGGCCCGCTCCACCGCGGCCCGGATCGCGACACCGCCGAGCTGGGTCGCCGGCACGCCGGCCAGGGCCCCGCCGAATTTGCCGATGGGCGTCCGAGCCGCGCTGACGATGAAGGTCTGACCGTTGGGGACGTGCATGACCCGAGTCTACGCCGGTGCCTCGGATAAGCGCCGGTTGAGCGCCGATCGCCATGCTGGCTGGATGGATGACCAGCGGATCGGCTGGACGCTGCGCGCCATCCGAATCAAGAA
>JBIOWA010000286.1:0-3406 GCA_044868045.1 Candidatus Limnocylindrales bacterium | reverse complement strand
TCCAGCCCGAGGGCACGCGCCTCGCGCCGCTCGTCACGCACCATCCGACTTCGTTCGAGTACCTCCTCACGCAGGCTGTCAGCCGGATCTACCTCGACAACGTCGACCACATCCAGTCGAGCTGGGTGACCCAGGGGATGAAGGTCGGCCAGGTCGCGCTCGAGTTCGGCGCCGACGACCTCGGCTCGGTGATGATCGAGGAGAACGTCGTCTCGGCCGCGGGCACGACGCATCGTGCGTCGACGGACGACTTCGTCCACGCGATCAAGGCGCTGGGCAAGACGCCCGTGCAGCGCGACACGCTGTACCGCGACGTCCGCGTCTGGAACTGATCGCGCGCAGCACTCGCAATCGGGCCTCCTAGCTGTTAAAAACGGCGGGTTGGCGGGAGCAACCTGAGCGCGATCGCACACCGTGAGGGAGTGCTTGGCGCACGTAGAGCCGTCGTGCTTTGCCTCGCCGCCGCGGCAGTAACGACTCTTAGCGTTTCCGACTCGTCGACGGTCGGACATCGACAGCTCGACTCCTTCTCCACCAGCGCAGCCCAGACGAGGCCCGGTGCCAACGGCGGACTCGACGTCTCGAGGATCGTCGAAACGGTCTCGCATCGCATCGCACCGGGAGCCGAAGGCTCGGAGCGGCTCGTAGCCGAGGATCGCGCCTACCGAGCGAGATTCGATGACGCAGGCTTCGCCCTCGCTCCGCGCCGCGGGCCTGAGCACAGGGCATTCAGGCTCGACACGCGCCGCGTTTCTCTCGGTCATCGGACGCTCGCCCTCGAACCACAGCGGTGGCAGAGTCGGCGCAATGTCGCCTCGCGTGTGCTCCGGGCAGGGCTGACGGAGCGAGTGACGGCCCGTGACGGGCGTGTCGAGTGGGACCTCGTGCTCGATCGCCGTCCGGCCGGAACGGGCGGTCTGACCGTTGTCGCGCGCGTCGGCGGAGTGGGCGAGCCTCGGCGGGCCCGCGGACGCTTGCGTTGGTCGGCCGGCGGCGGCCGGTCGATCGAGATGGGGCAGCTGGCGGTCAGGGACGCTTCCGGGAAGGTCGTCTATCGAGCGACGCCCGAGGCATCGGCTCGCTCGGTGCGCCTGGACGTGCCGCGGACGGCTCTGGCCGGCCCGTATCCGCTGACCCTCGACCCGGTTGTCAGCCCGGAGTATCCAGCCTCTGATCCAACTCAGGGGCCCGCCGGCGGAGATCAGGCGAACCCGGCAGTCGCCTTCGACGGGACGAACTACCTCGTCGTCTGGGAAGACGAGCGATCGGCCAGGCCCAACATCTACGGAACTCGTGTGAGCCGTGACGGCGACGTCCTCGACCCCGTCGGCTTTCCGATCTCGACCAGTCCCGACGATCAATACGGGCCCGCCGTTTCGTTCGACGGGCAGCGCTTCCTCGTCGTCTGGATGCAGTCCGGCCAGCAATCGGGCCCCTTCGCGGCTCGGGTCACAACTGCGGGTGCGGTACTCGACCCGGACGGAATCCGCCTCGGCCTCGGGCAGGCGTCCAGCAGTACCCCGGTCTCGGTCGCTTTCGGCGCCGGCGTCTTCCTCGTGGTCTGGGACTGGTCCGACCAAGACGCCGTGTACGCGGCTCGCGTGAGCCCGGACGGACATGTGCTGGACCCGGGCGGGTTTCCAGTCTCGACCGCACCCAACGGCCAGAGGGGCTCGTCGGTCGCTTTCGGGGCCGGAACGTTCCTCGTCGCCTGGCAGGACTTCCGCTCCGGCACTTCGACCGATCTATACGGCACGCGCGTCAGCCCCAACGGGGTCATCCTCGACCCGTCAGGAATCCCCATTGCGACGACCGGATTCTGGGAGGAAACGTCCTCGATCGCCTTCGATGGCGCGAACTTCATGGCCGCCTGGGAGCGGCGCGTCCAGGGCCAGACCGACTACGACGTGAGGGCGGGGCGCATCACTCCGGAGGGCCAGGTGCTCGACCCGGGCGGCTTTGACGTCTCATCAGCGGTTAACAATCAGCGCCTGCCTGCGATCGCCTTCGACGGCGCCGACTATCTCGTCGTCTGGGCCGACGCGCGGACCTCTCCCGCCCCCGACATCTACGGTGCGCGCGTCACGCCTGCCGGAGCGGTCCTCGATCCCGCGGGCATTCCGATCTCGACGGCGGCGAACGAGCTGGAGTTTCCCATGCTCGCGTTCGACGGGACGAACTTCCTCGTCGCCTGGGAGGATCGGCCGGCGGGCTACCTCGGCGCGGATGTCTACGGGGCCCGTGTGACGCCTGCCGGCACAGTCCTCGACCCGGACACGGTCCCGCTGTCGACGGGCCCGAACCTGCAGTTCGGAGCCCTAGCGGCCTTCGACGGCACGAACTATCTGATCGCCTGGGCCGACGATCGCTCGGGTGTTGAGGACATCTACGCCGCCCGGGTCACGCAGGATGGTGTCTTGCTGGACGGGACCGGGATACCTGTCGCAACCAGTTCCGCCACCGAATACCCGCGCGGGATCTCGTTCGACGGCACGAACTACCTGATCGTCTGGCAGAGCGGCGACCCCGGCCGGGGTGTCTACGCCGCGCGCGTGAGCAACGGGGGGACGGTCCTCGACCCTGGGGGCTTCCCGATCTCGACGATCAACTCTGCCGAGTCGCCGAGCGTGGCCTTCGACGGCACCAACTACCTCGTCACGTGGACGGACTACCGGGCCGGGTACTACAGAGCGCGCATCTACGCTACGCGCATCACGACGGCCGGCGCCGTGCTCGATCCGGACGGAATCTACGTCCTCAACGGTCGGTCCGGAGCAGTCGCGTTCGACGGAACGAACTACCTCGTGACGGCGCAATACGACTTCGATCAGACCCCTGCCCGCGTGGTCGGGGCTCGTGTCACACCAGGAGGCATGGTCGTCGATCCGAGTCCATTCTCGATCTCGAATGCGCCGAACGATCAAACGCTTCCGCGGGTCGCCTTCGACGGAACCAACTACCTGGTCGTGTGGGAAGACAGGCGGACGTCGCAGTACGACGTGGACGTCTACGGCGCACGCGTCAGCCCTGCTGGGGATGTGCTCGACCCGGCAGGCATACCGATCTCCGTGGCAGACCGCGCGCAGAGCTGGCCGTCTGTCGCCTTCGACGGGACGGAGTCCCTTGTTGTCTGGCAGGACGGGCGGAACCTCCCGCTCACGGACATCTACGGCGCGCGCGTGAGCCTGGGAGGCAGCGTTCTGGAGCCCGGTGGGATCGCCATCTCGGCCGGCTCGGACTCCGAGTGGTATCCGTGGGCCACGCCCGGGCCGGCGCGCTTCATTGCTACGGCGTACACGCGCGTCGTCCATGAACCGCCGTATCACGGGGCATCCGGGTCATTTCTGAGGATCGTGGACATGGCTGCCACTCCTCCTCCTCCTCCACCACCACCCGCACCTCCCCC
>JBIOWA010000285.1:0-6637 GCA_044868045.1 Candidatus Limnocylindrales bacterium | reverse complement strand
CAGTAGCCGTGATGGCTAACTATCATAGCGTACAACATCGAAGGTGCGCACAAGTGGCAGGCGCACACTTCACGTCAGAGGAAGGTATCCGACATGCAACTCGCTCCCCATCTCCATCGCCTGGGCTCATCGAGCCTGGTCAACAGCTATCTCATCGAGGATGGTGGCGCGATCACCGTCGTCGATGCCGGGCTCCCCGGTCTATGGAACGACCTCGTCGATGAGGTCCAGGCGATGGGCCGATCCCTCGACGACATCAAGGCGCTCATCCTGACGCATGGCGATGTCGACCATGTCGGGTTCGCCGAGCGGCTCCGGCGCGAGCACGACGTCCCCGTCTTCGTCGGGGCCGCAGACGCCGCAGAGGCGCGCGGCGAGGTGCCCAAGCCGGCCGCCCCAAGGGACCCGATCCGCATCGGGCCGCTTGCCGGGTTCCTGGTGTACGGCCTCACGCACGGCGGTCTCCGCCGGACACCGTTGAGCGCGGTCACGCCGATCGAGGGCGGCACGATCCTCGACGTACCGGGAGCCCCGGTCGTCGTGCCGGTGCCGGGCCATACGCCCGGCTCGGTCGCGTACCACGTACCGATGGTCGATGCGATCTTCATGGGCGACTCGATGACGACACGCTCGGTCGTGAGCGGGGTGACCGGACCGGCGCTGGCTCCGTTCACGGTCGATCCCAGGAAAGCCCTGGCCTCGCTCGACGGGCTCGACGGGCTCGCGGCGAGCCTGGTGCTGCCCGGACACGGCGATGCATGGACCGGTGGCCTGACCGATGCGCTCCGCCAGATCCGTGCTTCGAAGGCCGCGCTCGCGGCCTGACCGGGCGTGACCCCTGGCAGTAGGACCGTCCCGCAGCGTTGATCGAGGTCATCGGCGCACCGTTCAACTCCGCCGGGACAGCCAACGGCGTTGCGAGAGCGCCCGCTGCATTGCGACGGGCTGGGTTGCTTGCGGCATTCGAGGCGGCGGGGGTCGACGTTGACGATCTTGGGGACCTTCGATTTCCGCCTGCGATACCGGTGCGGGATCCGGCGAGCCAGGTCATCGCCGTCGATGCCCTGGCGCCGATGATCCGGCAGGTCCGGGGAGCAGTCGGGGAGAGCCTCGATCGCGGCGCGTTCCCGCTCGTGCTCGGCGGCGACTGCCCGATCCTGCTGGGGTGTCTGGCGGCCCTCGGACGCAGAAGCGCGCGGGTGTTGTTCATCGACGGCCACGAGGACGCCTGGACGCCCGAGCGATCGACGACTGGCGAGGCAGCCGACATGGAGCTGGGATGGCTGCTCGGACGGGGCACGGACGGGTTGCCCGCGTCATTACGGAGCGAGCTCCCGGAGTCGAAGCCTGATGACGTCATCGTTCTGGGCGCTCGCGACCTCGACGAGCTCGTCGCCGCGGACGTCGCTTCGATCGATGGCGTGGTGCGGGTCGTCCGACCCGAGTCGATCGCCGATGACCCTCGAGCGGCCGGCACGGACGCCGCGGCTAGGATCGCCGATCGGGGACCGTGGTGGCTACACATCGACCTCGACGTCCTCGCGACCGACAGCCTGGCCGCTGTCGACTATCGTCAGCCGGGCGGTCTGGACTGGCCGATGTTGACAGAGATCACGGACGCAGCGCTCGGACGCCCCGGCGCCTTGGGCTGGGACGTGACGATCTACAACCCGGACCTCGATCCGACCGGCCAGGGCGCCGCAGGGATCGTCAGATTCCTCGCCACTGCATTGGGGAGGTCCCTGTGACCGAGCATGACCACGAGCACGATCACGACCACGACCACGACCACGAGCATGAGCACCACGAACATCGCGCGATGTCTTACCGGGAGGCCGTCGAGAGCTTCCGCGAGGACAAGGACGACTATTTCGGCTCGAACCCCCACAGCCCCATCCCGGAGGGAGAGCGTGGAGCGTTCACCGGCCTGCCCTATTACCCGGTCGAGGAGTCACTCCGGTTCGACGACCTGGCACTCGAGCCATATACGGGCAGCGAGCCGTCCGACTTCCAGATTCCGACCTCCGACGGCAAGTTGCGGCCGGCACATCGGGCGGGGTATCTCTCGTTCGAGATCGATGGCGCGCAGCACAGGCTGACGGCGTACACCTTCGACGAGGGCGACGGCGAGTCGCTCTTCGTGCCGTTTCTCGACAGGACGAGCGGCAGCGAGACGTACGGCGCGGGTCGCTACCTCGACCTCGAACCCGAGGACGACGGCACCTACTCGCTCGACTTCAACCTCGCTTACCACCCGTCGTGCGTTTACGACCCGAAGTACTCGTGCCCGCTGACGCCGGCCGAGAACCGATTGCCGATCCGGATCGAGGCGGGGGAGCGACTCGCCTGAGCCCCGCCTCGTAGTCGCGGCTGACTGCCGCGGCTGGTCGCCGTTAGCTACTGCCGCCGGGGATCTTGATGACCGGGCACTCGAAGGAAATGACCACGGCGCCGATCGTGAGGTCGCCAGCGGCTTCGGCGGCGATGACTTGCTCCGCAGAGGTCAGCTGGGTCGCTGTGGTGTGCCACTCGATCGCGCGGACCATCCAACGCCCGCCGTTGTAGTCACGGTCGCCGGGCTTGGCCTCGGCCACATTCAAGAGGTCACCGCCGAGGGCGTAGATCGTGTCGTATGAGTGAGCCGGCGCACCGGTGCCGGACAGGTCGGTGGGTGTGCCCACGGTTCGATAGAGCGATCCGTCGACATAGAAGCCGACCGCCGGCGGGCCACCGGCAGCAACGGACCCGGCGGCCAGCGATAGCGCCAGCCCGGCGCCCGCGGCAAGGGACATGAGGCGTCGCATCAGTGTTCCTCCGGCCGCGCTGCGGGCGGCCATCCCGTCCCCGCGTCCGGGGGACTCGACCACCCTGGGCGTCGCCGGTTACATGCCGGAGACGTTCCGATTACCGCTCGATGACGGATTGATGACGCCGAGGTCGGTCGGTGCGTTGGCGCACCGCTTCAGCAATCCCTCAGTAGCCGGCCGCCGGCTGCGGCCACGGCTTCTGGTACTCGACCATGTCGAATGCCTCCTGCGCCGCCGAGTGTTGCTTGGCCCAGGCCTGGATGATCCCGTCGGCCTGGGTGCAGTCCTTCCCGATCAAGCGCGAGTTCAGCTTCTTGATGTAGTCGCGCCCGATCTTGACGTGTCCTCCCTCGTGGACCGCGATGAAGTCGATGATCCGGCGCCACCAATCGAGCAGGCGCTTGGGCACGCGAGCCGGCGCCGTCCAGCGCGGCATGTTGACGACGTATCTCGAAGCGAACCTGGCGGCGGCGATCCTGCAATTGCCGGCCGAATCGACGCTCGTGCGGATCGATTCCTCTACGTCGGTCATGTAGGTGATCGTGCAGGCCGACGGTCGAGCGTCGCCGCGGAACCACTCGTAGTCGATCAGTCCGCAGGCTTTCGTACCGCCGCGGGCGATGCTGATCGCGAGCTCGATCGAGGTATCCCCGGTGATCCCGAAGTAATAGACCTTGGCATTCGGGATGGGTGTGCTGAGCTTCGGGAGGCGCACGAACGATGCGCCCCTCGGCGGCTTCAGGTCGATCTGGGCGGGACCGTTGGGGTCGCGTACGGCGACCTCTTCGCGTCGCCCGCTAAGGTCGAATGACGCGGCTTGCGGCTCGCACCCCGCCGATTCGCCGACCGATGTCGGCTTGATGTCGAGGTCGATCTCGCCTTTGAGGACGGTCAGCTTGACCGACGTGCCGGCCGGTCGTTCGGTGGCGATCCACAGCTTGAGGTTGGTGGTCGCGGAGGCGCCGCCGGCGACTCGATCGCCATCGAAGGTGCGGCAGTCGATCGATGCCGGTGGCTGATCGGCGGACGAGTAGAAGGCGCCGTCGCGCGTCAGCTTGGTGGTCGTCGCCGGCGACGTCAGCCCGAGCGGCGTGGTCGTGAGCTCGACGGTGTCACATGGCTCGCGCTCGCAACTGGCCGCGATCGAGTAGGTCTCCTCGTCGAAGGTCCGGTCGGTGGCGAGGCCCGATCGATCCTTGGGCGAGAGGACCTTGCGAACGCGCCACGTGCCGGCGATCGGGAGGAGCTCGGCCCCGGGTGCGGCGGACGGCGTCGATGAGCCGGCGGGGCCGTCGCTCGCGGGCGCCGGGGCGGACGCGGGCGGCGCCGCGGACGACGTCGATGTCGATGGCGTCGCCGTCGGGGTCGCCGTCTGGCCGCAGCCAAGGACGAGGACCACCGCCAAGGCGAAGGAAGCGGCGCGGCCTCGATCGGACGTGATGCTCAACGCTCTGGGCCCCCCTGGGTGCACGGGGAGGCTACCAGAGGCGCCGGTGCGTGCGGGCCACGATCGGCGGGTTCCGCTGGGCGCAGGCGACTGGGCGGTGGCTACCTAGCCTGGGATCGGTTCGAGCCGGAAGTACGCGCCCATCGCCCGGATGTGTCCGGCTGCCGTCAAGTGACGAACCCATTGGGCGCGCTCGCCGTTCGGATGGCCGACGATCCAACCGTGGTTCAGAACGGCGAGCGCCCATTTCAGCAAGGGCGCTCGCCGGGCCTGAAACGTTCGCTTTTCGCGAGCCTCAGCTCTGACCGGGCGGGATCGGCGCCACGTTGCAGAAGAACAGGCGCACCGGAGTCGATGCGATCGTCACGTCGCCAGCAGCGGCAGCTGCGAGGAGCTGCGCGTCGCTGGTGTACTGGACGGGCGTGACGTTCCAGGTGACCGGGTAGACCGCCCATCGACCGCCGTTGAAGTCGCGGTCGCCGGGCTTCGCCTCGGCGACGTTGCGCAGGCCGGCGCCGAGCGCATAGATCTTGTCGTAGGTCGAGGCAGGAGCGCCGGTGTTCGTGAAGTCGGTGGGGGTGCCGACCGTTCGGTACAGGGTCCCGTCGACGTAAAAGCCGACCTTGGGCGGCCCGCCGGCAGCGACGGTGCCCGCGGCGAGCGAGAGGAGCAGGCCGATGCCCGCCAGGGTGGTGATGAGACGACGCATTTGCGGCGAACCTCCTTGGTCGACTTTGGGGCGACCGCCCGACCCCGCGTCCCGGGATCGCTCGTGAGGTTGCCGATGGCCGATGACGCCCCGACGGCGTTCCGATGACGGTTCCGTGTCGGCGCGTTAGCTCGCGCCGAGACCGGTCAGGTCGCGCGGCCCAGCGCCTCGGCGAGCTCGTCGAGCGTCTGGACCACGGCCGCGGCACCGGCGCCGGTCAGCGCCTTGTCGTCCACGGCCGCGCCGGCCGTGACGCCGATCGGGATCATCCCCGCGACGACGGCCGCGACCATGTCCCAGGTCGAGTCGCCGACGTACCAGGCCCTGCCCGGCTCGACGTCGAGCTCCTCGGCTGCGCGGAGCAGGAGGTCCGGCTCGGGCTTGGCGTGCTCGACGTGGCTGGCATCGACAATGCTGGGTTCGCTCGCCAGCCCGAGTGCCTTGACTGAGGTCTGGACCTGGTCCTTGCGGCTGGACGTCGCGATGGACCATTTGATGTCGCGGGCTTCGATCGCATCGACCAGGTCGCGCACGCCGGGCAATGGCTGCGGGTTCGCGTTCATGTACTCGTAGATCTCACCGGACCGCTTGTCGATCTCCTCGGCGCGGTCGTTGTCGATCGGCTGCCCGGCGAGCGCCGCCACCTCGCGGGCGAGGCGCTTGCCATCGACGCCGATCAGGGGCGCGAGTGCCTGTCGCGTCGTCGGGATCCGGGCTTTCTCGAAGGTCTCGCTCCAGGCATCGATCCGGGTCTTGACCGTGTCGACGAGCGTGCCGTCGAGGTCGAAGATCACGGCGTCGGGGATGGGCAGGTCGCGGATGTCGGCGGTCATGGACGCACGTTAGAGGATGACGAGGCAGTCGCCACCTGGATCATCGCCGCGGGCGAGCGCGGCGAGGCAAGCCCGCGTGCCGATCGGGAACTGCTCGCTCAGAATGGGTATGGCTCGGACAACGGCTCGATTGTGCCGAGTGTCTGCGACGAGCACGACGGCGCGTCGTGAGCCAAGGTCGCGCTGCTTCGTCCGCAGCCGACGTTCGGCGGCCTGGACGTCATCGAGTCGGGTCTCGGCCTCGATCACGGCGTCAAACGTGCGTCCTTCGGCGACCCCGTCTGCACTGCGAAGGTCGCCGGGGATGGGGATCGGCACTTCGGTGCGCCAGTTGATCGATGGGTGGAGGCGTGCCGCGAATCGGCCGAGGAGCGAGAGGTGCGCCTTGTCGCGGACCGGTGCCCCGATCGGATGGATCGCCATCCCGAGTTCGTGTCCCAACACGGACGCCATGCGTGCGAGCACGTCAACGTCGACGTGCGGCGCGAGAGCCCGCTCGATTCGAATCACCTGCGTGTGCGAGATCCCCGTGTGGCGTGCCACGTCGCGAGAGCTCATTCCTGTTGCGGCGCGGGCCGTCCGGAGCTCGTTCCCTATCCGCCAGAGAAGGTCACGTGTCCGACGCTTGGCCCGTTGGATCGCGGTTTCTCGCGTTGGCATTCGCCAACCATGACCAGATGCGGTAACCCGGCCGTTATTCGGCCTGGGTCCTCTCTTGACGCTTCTTTGATTGTCAACCCTTCGCGGTGCGCTCGAGGGTCCGATACAAACCGCGGGCGACGAAGCGCTTGAGGCAGCGCGTGATCTCCCGATCGGTCCGGCCTTCGGCCCGTCGACGCGC
>JBIOWA010000284.1:0-6134 GCA_044868045.1 Candidatus Limnocylindrales bacterium | reverse complement strand
CGTCTCCGACGACGTGGAGTCGCGTTCGTCCCGACCCGCGATGGCGTGGAGCAACGCAGCTGCGTCCCTGGCGTCCCGGGCGAGGGGTCCGATCTGGTCCAGCGAGCTCGCGAAGGCCACGATCCCGTAGCGACTGACCCGGCCGTAGGTCGGTTTCAGGCCTACGATCCCGGTCAACGCCGCGGGCTGGCGGATCGAGCCGCCCGTGTCGGTGCCGATCGACAACGGTGCGTGGTAGGCAGCGACCGCGGCAGCCGACCCGCCGCTGGATCCGCCGGGCACACGGTCGAGCGCCCACGGGTTGGCGGTCGGACCGAACGCCGAATGCTCAGTCGACGAGCCCATCGCGAACTCGTCCATGTTGGTCTTGCCGAGGATCACCGCCCCGACGTCACGCAGGCGCTCCGTGATGTGCGCGTCGTAGGGCGATCGATAACCCTCGAGGATCCGCGAGCCGGCCGTGCACTGGCCGCCGGCCACCGACACGAGGTCCTTGAGCACGACCGGGATGCCATGCAGCGGGTGGAGCGCATCGAGGGCCGCCCCACCGGTCGCGCGCGCGTCCGCGAGACGGGCGTCGGCCGCGTCCGCTTGGGCAAGCGCACCCTCACGATCGAACGCGAGCCAGGCGTGCAGGCCGCGGTCCTGCCGTTCGGCCAAATCGAGATGCGCGACAGCGAGCTCGCGCGACGACACATCGCCCGAGCGCAGGCCCGCGGCCATCTGATGCGCGTGGAGACGCGTGAGGTCGGTCATCGCCAGTCGATCGAAGCGCTCAGTCGCGCTCGCCGAGGATCGCCGGTACGACGATCGACGCCCCGTCGTGCTCCTGGGCATTCCCGAGGACCGCGGCGACCGGCAACGACGGGCCCGCCACGTCGTCGCGCAGGATGTTCTCGAGCTCGATCGTCTGCGCGGTCGGGGCGATGTGGTCGGTCGGCAGCGTGGCGAGGATCGCGTACTGATCGAGGATGTGGTTCAGCTGGCCCTCGAGCCGGCCGAGCTCCTCATCCGTGAGCCCGAGGCGAGCGAGGTACGCGACGTGCTCGACGTCGGCACGGGACAGTGTAGCCACGAGCCGATGATAGCCCGGCGCCCGGGTTAGCCTCCCGAAGGGCCTGGCCCGGTCACGTCGAGCCAGCGCTCGCCGTCCTTGCCGGCGGCCGCCACCCAACCCGTCAGGAATCTCGCGGTGATGTTCGGATCGTTGATCGGTGCGATGACGTGGTACCAGACGTACCCGTCGGCGAGCACGGGTCCGTCAAGGACCTCGACTTGCGTCCCGAGCGGCAGCAGCGGTTCGTATTTGATCGACGCCTCCGAGATCTCCGGCAGCGACCGGACGCGCAGCCGATCGCTGACTGTCCGTGTCGGCACGTCCTCGAGGCGCGGGAACGGTTCGGTGACGACGTCGGTCACGACGAACCGGCCCCGGCAACGGAGTACGGCCTCGCTCGGCGACAGTGGTCCGTCCGGGCCCGCCTGTTCAGAATCGGGCCGGCATCCCGAAGCCGCCGGATGATCGAAGGCTCCGATCAGCCTGACGACCCCAGCCCCGGCCAGATCGGCCGCCGCCACGCTGCCCTCGGGATCGATCGCGATCGGGATCCCGCTGCCCAAGCCTGCCAGCTTCGCCGACGCCGCCGCCACGATCGATGGCGAGGCCAGCCACTCGAGCCCGCTCGGGCACCCCTCGCGCGCGGTGTCGCAATCGCCGGCCGCCGTCTTGGCGATCACGGCCCGAAGTTCGATCTGGGCGTCACGGAAGCAGCCGACCCGCTCGGATGGGGCCAGCGCCAGGACTGCGCTGATGTCGATGGGTTGGCTGGGGCACGATCGTGTCGATGCCCTGAGCCAGACCTCGCCGTCATGGCCGGCGCGGGCGACCCACCCGACCGGCCAGGAGATCGACGGCTGGCGAGGGCGCCATGCCTTGACCTGGTACCACTCGTAGTTCTGGGCGATGACCGGCCCATCGACGACGAAGAGTCGGTCGTCCGGTTGGAGCAGTCGCTTGTAGCGGACCGAGAGGTCACCGACGAACGGTGCCGAGCGGACCCGCAGGTTGTCGGTGACGACGATCGCGAGCGAATCGTGCGCGAGCGGAGGCCCGACGTCCGCCAGCCCCCCGGACGGGGGATCGAGCGCGATGACGTCCGGGCTCGGTTCGGCGGACGGTGTCGACGGCGTCGCCGTCGGGGTGGCTGTCGGCCCTGGTGTCGGAGCAACGTCCACGAGGCGGTTCCGCCGATCCTGATCGAGGGCCCCGGCGACCAGGGCGGAGGTCACGAGCAGGCCGAGCAAGGCCGCCGCAAGTAACGCCCACGTCCACTGCGTGCGCTGCGGGCGCAGGCCGGCGGCGCGTTCGACGTGCCGGCGAACCGCCGGCGAGGCGTCGACCACGGGAAGCGCCTCGAGCAGGGTCGCCTGTCGCCGGTAGGACGTGGCGGCCCGCGCACAGACCGAACATTCGGCGATGGCCATGTCCAGCCGTGCCCGCTCGTCCGGCGTGAGCTCGAAGTCGACCGCCGCGGCGGCCAGTTCGAGCTCGTGGTCGTGGATCACGCGTGCACTCCCTGATCCACGAGGTAGACCCGCATCTGCTCACGGGCACGGAACATCATGGTGCGGGTCGAGGTCTCGGTCCGGCCGAGCGCATTCGCGATCTCGCGACCCGAGAACCCGTTGGCGGCCATCACGAGAGCCACGCGGGCGTCAGTGGACAGGCGGGCGAGCCCATCAAGCAGCGTGCCGCTCATCTCGCGGCGGAGGGTCTCGTACTCCGCATCGATCTCGGTATCGCGAGGCGTGATCTGTGAGATGAACCGCTGTGCGACATTCCGCCGCCGGGCACCGCTCACCACGAGATTGCTGCAGACACGAAAGAGCCAAGCCTGCATGTTCTCGGGTTGACGACCCTTCTGGAGCTCGTTGATGAGCCGCACGAACGCTTCCTGGACGAGATCGTCTGCCGCCTCACGGTCGCGCGTCAGCGCATAGGCGAAGCTCGTCAAGGCCCGTTGATGTTTGTCATATGCAGCCAGCGCGACATCAGCGACCGTCCCTCCGACGACGGTGTGGTCGGACGGCTCGATCGCCGGTTCGCCCTGCTGGCGTGAGGTCGAGATACCGCCCTCCACGATCAGATAACGCGCCGGCCGTCATATTGTGGCAACCGCCCGTCCACAACCTTCCGAGGTCTCGTAACGATGGCCGCCCGCCAGCTTCGCCCGATGACCGCCGATGACATCGAGCCGATGGTCGCCGCGATCCTGGCCGACGACTGGGGCGACCGACGGGCTTGGTTCGAATTCGCTCTGGCCAGCCTGACTTGTCGGGCCTTCATCGCGGAGCGTGACGATGGGCGCCCCGTCGGCACCGGCGTGCTCACGGTCCATGGCTCGGTCGGCTGGATCGGGACGATCTGGGTGGCGTCGTCCATGCGCCGCCGGGGGATCGGGCTGGCCCTGACCGAGGCCACGATCGACGCCGCCGAGGAGGCGGGCTGCCGGACGCTCGTGCTGGTTGCGACCGAGGTCGGCCGCCCGATGTACGAGCGCCTCGGGTTCGAGATCCAGACCTGGTACCGGACCATGGAAGCGCAGCCGGGCTCGGCTCGGCGCGAGGGCGGTCCGCCCATATCGGGGTTTCGCGCCTTCCGATCCGATGACCTGCACGCGATGATCGCACTGGATCGGGCGGCGACCGGGGAGGACCGGGCCGTGAACCTCGGCTTGCTGGCGACCAGCGCGGGGACGCGCGTTCTCGAGCGCGACGGCGTCGTCGCCGGGTTCGTCGCGCGAGCGCCGTGGGGCGGCGGAGCGACGGTTGCGCCGCGCCTCGACGACGCGATGGCGATCCTCGATGCTCGCCGGATGGCGGCACAACCAGGGCGCCGTGTCCGCTGCGGGATCCTGCTCGAAAACGAGGCCGGCGCTCGGGCGCTGGACGCCGCCGGCTGGACCGAAGCGTGGCGGGCTCCACGCATGATCCGCGGCGAACATCTGGACTGGCACCCGGAGCACATCTGGGGGCAGTTCAACCATGCGATGGGTTGACGCCTGACCCAAGGGTCCCGGTCGGACCGTCCGATGGGGGGATGGTGGCGAACGACGCGGTTGGGCGACCCTAGGCGCCGATGATCACGACGACCTGCCTGCAATGCGGCACGCCCGCCGCCCGCGACGATGCCACCTTCTGCCGGCGCTGCGGGCTTCCCTACGGCGACGCACCACGAGCGAACGCCGAGCTCCCGAGCTGCCCGATCTGCTACCGGACCGTCGACGATGACGGGCGCACCGACAGCCTCGACCTGCCAGGCCTGCGCGTCGACCTGCGCCGCCACATGGCCGAGCACGATCGCCATCCGGTCGGCGACGACGAGTGGCTCGAGAGCCTGCGCGAGGGCGACCGGATCCGCTGGGGCCGCTGGACGGCGCCGTTCGATACGGTCCGGCGCTACCTGGTCACCGGCCAGATCGACGCCGGGCGGAACCGCAAGCTCGCCCATGACATGATCGTGACCGCGATGACCCAGCTCCGGCGCTGGGGATCGGAGGGCGTCATCCTCGGCGACCAGCCCGAGTGGCAGGCGGCGCGCGCCGCGGTGACGCAGATGATGGAACGCTACGCGCAGGGCGCCGGCCCGCGCCTCCGTCCGCGCTAGTCCCCGGCCTGGGGCTCGCCGGCCAAGAGTCGACGGAACCCCGCCTCGTCCAGCACCGGCACACCGAGCTCCTGGGCTTTCGCAAGCTTCGAGCCGGCTGACTCGCCGGCCACGAGATAATCGGTCTTCTTCGACACCGAGCCCGCCGGCTTGCCGCCCGCGGCGCGGATCGCCTCCTCGGCCTCGGTCCGACCGAAGCCCTCGAGCGTGCCGGTCACCACGACGGTCTTGCCGGCGAGCGGCCCGGCCTCGCCCGTGGCCCCGGGCGGCGGCACGGTCGGCCGCTCGGGAACGATGCCGGCGGCGACCAGCTCATCCAGCACACCGGCCGTCGCCGGGTCCGCGAAGTAGCGGCCGATCGCGGCGGCGACCAGCGGGCCGATGCCCTCGACCTCGGTCAGCGTCTCCGGCGTGTCGGCCGCAACGGTCCGCAGGTCGCGGGCCACCGCGGCGAACCAGGGATCCGGGATCGTGTCGCCCGCGGCGGGTGGATAGTCGTCCGGTCGCGTCCGCGTCGCGAGCCAGCGCGCCAGGTCGATCGCGGTCGACTCGCCGACCTGGGGCATGCCGAGCGAATTGAGGATCCGGGCCAGCGGCCGGCCGACCCGGGCGCGTTGGATCCGGCCATGGAGGTTCTCCGCGCTCTTGCGCGCGAAGCGGTCGAGGCCCTCGAGGTCCTTGACCGATAGCCGGAAGAAATCCGAGCGCCGCTTGACGAGGCCGCGTTCCAGGAGCTGGGACAGGACCGCCCACCCGGCACCCTCGATGTCCATGCCGCCGCGACCGACGAAGTGCCCGAACTCCTGGCTGAGCCGGGCCGGGCAGACCGGGTTGGGGCAGTAGACGCGCACCGCGCCCTCGTCCTGGACGACCGGCGTGCCGCAGACCGGGCACGCGGTCGGCATGACGAACTCGCGTTCCGAGCCGGTCCGCTTGTCGACGAGCGGCCGGACGACCTCGGGGATGACGTCGCCCGCCTTCTGGAGGATCACCCGATCGCCGATGCGGATGTCCTTGCGGCGGATCTCGTCGAGATTGTGGAGCGTCGCTCGCGCCACGGTCGAACCGGCGACCTTGATCGGCGTGAGGTGGGCCACTGGCGTGAGCGTGCCGGTGCGACCGACGTACGGGACGATGTCCACGAGCGTCGTCTCGACCTGTTCGGGCGGGAACTTGTAGGCGATCGCCCAGCGTGGCGCCCGGCTGACCATGCCCAGCCGTTCCTGTTGGTCGACCCGATCGACCTTGACCACGACACCGTCGGTCTCGTACGGCAGCTCGTGACGCTGCTCGCGCCAGGTCTCGGTGAAGTCGATCACGCCTTCGATGTCAAGGCCCGCGGCGTGTTCCGGGTTGACCGGCAACCCGAGCTTCGCGAGCCGGTCGAGCGCCCCGGATTGAGTTTGGATCGCGCCATCGCCGTCCTCGAGCAGCTGGTACGTCCAGGCGGACAACAAGCGACTCGCGG
>JBIOWA010000283.1:0-7104 GCA_044868045.1 Candidatus Limnocylindrales bacterium | reverse complement strand
GGCGGGTCGATCGAGGTCGCCTCCACCGTCGGCGAGGGCACAACGTTCACGGTCCTCCTCCCGCGCCGAGCCGAACCAGAGGGGGCGACCTCCACGGCGCCGGCCCGGCCCGAGTCGACAGCCGGAGATCCTGCGGACATCCTCGTGATCGAGGACGACCCGAGCGCTGTCCGCCTGCTTCGTGAGTATCTCGAACCGGTCGGCTACCGGCTGCGCTTCGCCTCCGATGGCGAGCAGGGGCTTGCCATGGCCGCCGCGCAGCCACCGCTGGCCATCCTCCTCGACGTCCTCGTCCCGCGGATCGATGGCTGGGAAGTGCTGCGCACGCTCAAGGCCGACGAGCAGCTGCGCGACATACCCGTCGTGATGGTCACTGTGGTCGACGAGCGCGAAGTCGGCCTCGCGCTCGGCGCCGTGGACTACCTCGTCAAACCGGTCCAGCGTGGCGCGTTGCTCGCCTGCCTCGAGCGCTTGGGGCTGAAGGCAGCGGCGACCCAGCGGCCACCGCGGATCCTCGCCGTCGATGACGAACCGGCTGCGCTGCGGCTGGTCGAAGGTTATCTGGCGGGGACCGGCTACGACCTCCTGCAAGCATCGAGCGGCCAGGAGGCGCTCGATCTCGTCCAGGAGCACGACATCGATCTCGTCATCTGCGATCTGCTCATGCCAGATATCAACGGCTTCGACGTCGTCGCCCAGCTGAAGGCGGACGCGCGGACCGCCCCCATCCCGATCCTCATCTGTACGGCGCACGACCTGTCCCCGTCCGAGAAGGACCGGCTCCACGGACAGATCCTGGGCATCGTGTCGAAGGGCCCGAGCGCGCGCGAAGGCTTGCGCGGCTGGCTCGCCCAGCTCCGCCCGTCACCGGGCGGCGTCGCCACCTGAGATGCCGCGGCCTGCCGTCGTCCTCCACGTCGAGGATGAGATCCCGAACCGCGCCCTCCTGCGAGCCGTGGTCGGCCGTTCCGCCGACCCGACGGTCAGTGGCGCGCTCATCCTGGACGCACCCGACCTCGCAGCGGCGCGGCGGATCCTCGACGAGGAGCCGGTGGACCTCGTCCTGCTCGACGTCCGTCTCCCCGACGGCAACGGCCTCGAGCTTGCGCGGGACATCGCGAAGGGCCCGGCGCCGCGGCCCGACGTGATCATCCTCAGCGCGTCGGTCCTTCCGTCGGAGCGCGACGCGGCGCTGGCAAGCGGCGCGAGCCGCTTCCTCGAGAAGCCGTATGTCCCGAGCGAGCTGATCTCGGAGATCGCCGCATCCCTGGTCAGGCGCGACGCGGACTCCGCGCGCTGACGCCGCCAGGACTCGGCGACCTTCTTGCGTTGACTGACGGTCAACGATTCAGTGCACGGCGGCTGCCGGCCAACCTCGGCGACCTCCCGCGGTGACCGACGGTCAACGATTCAGAGCGTGTTGGTCGCCGACGATCCGTCACCCGCTTCCGCGTTGACTCACGGTCATCGTCTCGAGTCCTTCCGGCGCATCCCCTGGACCACGACGCATCGGTGTTGACTCTCCGTCGCCAACGCGGCGCGACGAGACGTCGTCGATGCCAGTGTTGGGAGCTTCCCGTCGAAATCGTTGACCGCGGGTCAACGCCGATCCTGGCGACCCCCGATCGGCTCCAGCGGGTCCCGGTTGCCACGTAACGGCTGTGCGCCCTTTGGCTGCGATGCCCAGCGCACCGCGTTCGCGATCACGCGCCGCACGCCGGGGTGGAAGTAGGTCGGGTGCGTCTCATGGCCGGGCCGGAAATAGAAGATCCGGCCCCGTCCGCGCTCGTAGCAGCAACCGCTGCGGAAGACCTCGCCACCCTGGAACCAGCTGACGAGCACGAGCCGGTCTGGCGCCGGGATGTCGAAATGCTCGCCGTACATCTCCTCCTCGTCGATCGCGAACCCGTCACCCAGTCCGTCCGCGATCGGATGCGACGGGTCGACGACCCAGAGCCGTTCGCGTTCGCCCGCCTCGCGCCACTTGAGATCGCAGCTCGTGCCCATCAGGCGTCGGAAGATCTTCGAGTGATGGCCCGAGTGGAGGACGATCAGGCCCATCCCGTCGAGCACGCGTTGTTGGATGCGATCCACCACCTCCTCGGACACGTCGGGATGGTCGGCGTGGCCCCACCAGGTCAGGACGTCGGTGCTCTCGAGGACCGCCTCGGTCAGGCCGTGTTCGGGCTCGTCGAGCGTCGCCGTCCCGACCTCGAACCCGGCCTCGCGCAGGCCGTCGGCGATGGCGGCGTGGATCCCATCGGGATAGACGGCCGCCACGGCCGCATCGCTGCGTTCCTGGCGATATTCGTTCCAGACGGTGACTTGCGTCATGAGCGAAGCGCCATGGCCTTGGGTCGTGTCCCATCGCTCGACCCGGCGGAGGAACCGTCGGTCGGGACGCTCGCGCCGCTCCGTGGCAACGAGATCACGCCACCGTTGCGGGATGCGGATTCACGGATCGCGTCCCAGAGGCGGGCCATCCGCAGGCCGACCTCCGGTGGGCTGGGATTCGGGACGCGACCCGCCCTGACGTCGAGGAACACATCCCAGACCGACATCGGCCTGATCGAGCGGACCTTGCGCAACCGGCCGGCCCCGGCTCGCTGCAGCTCCAGGACCTCGCCCCAGATCCCGGTCCGCACGATCGCCCTGCTGGTGAACACCCGGATGTCGGACGTGCAAGACGGGATGGCGGCGCCGCAAGCGTTCATCGTCACCAGTGCCCCCGACGCCAGCCGGCCCATCACGACCGCGCGAATGTCGACCGCCCGTCCGTCGTTCTCGAACCAGGCGGCGACCTCGGCGAAGTCCTCGCCGGCGAGATCAGCGACGGTGTTGAGCATGTGGGCGCCGGTATCGAACAGGAAGCCGCCGCCGGACATCTCCGGTTGCTGCCGCCAGGTCCCATCGGTGAGCGTCGCCCAGTCCTGGCAGGCGACCGCGCTGATGTTGAGGATCCTCCCGAGCTCGCCCGATTGGAGAAGCCGCGCTGCCTCGCGCACCTGCGGCGACAGGCTGCCCTGGAAGCCCACCACGAGCAGCCGTCCGGTCCGGTCGCGTGTCTCGATAAGGGCGAGCGCTTCATCGGCATTCATCACCATCGGCTTCTCGAGGAACACGTCCAGCCCTGCCTCGAGACAGGTGGCGGCCTGGGCGAAGTGCAGGACGTGCGGGGTGATGATGACCACGGCGTCGAGCTTGCTGGCGTACGTCGCGACCCATTTCACCCAGTCGGGCTCATTGGGCGGTACCGCGACGCCGTGCTGCTCGAACAGCTGGACCGCCGCGGCGTAGGCTGCCGGCGCCGGCTCGCAGACCGCGACGACCTCGAAGTCGCGACCACGAAGCATCTGCGCGATGTGGACGCGCGCCATGATCCCGACGCCGATGAAGCCGACGCGGGTGAGTCGCTGAGAGGTCATCGGATCGATCGTCCCTCGTTCGTCGGTGCCAACTACTGGCACGTGTCAACGACAGGCTACGTCAAGGACCAGCAACGGGCTTGACACAGTCGACTCGCCCTGTATTATGCCGATAGGTTAATTAACCAAGAGGCGAAATGCAGACGCTCCCCGATCCACTCAGCACCACGTTCGCAGCCCTGGCCGATCCCACTCGCCGCGCGATGCTCGCTCGGCTTTCCAGGGGCGAGGCCACGGTCAACGAGCTTGCGGCCCCGTTCGATCTCAGCCTGCCGGCGATCTCGAAACACCTCAAGGTGCTCCAGCGGGCCGGTCTGATCGAGCAGGGACGCCAGGCGCAGTGGCGGCCGTGCCGCTTGCGGCCCGAGGGCTTGCGGGATGTCGCGGACTGGATCGCCGAATACCGCGATATCCGCGAGGCGAGCTTCGATCGTCTCGACGAATACCTCCGCCAATTGCAGAAGGAGCCCGACGATGACGCTGGAACTCGATAACCCGACGCGCACGGAAGGAGCAGCAGCCATGGCGGTCACGCGGCTCGGCAACGAACGGACGACGGCCTATACCGAGGGCCCGGACCTCGTGATGGAACGCATCTTCGACGCCCCACGCGAGCTCGTCTGGAAGGTCCTGACCGACCCTGCAAGGATCCCGAACTGGTGGGGCCTCGGCTCCAGCACGATGACGGTCGAGGAGATGGACGTCCGCGTCGGCGGTCGCTGGCGCTGGGTCGCCCACAACCCCAGCGGCCCCGATGCGCCGCTCAAGGGCGAGTACCTCGAGGTCGTTCCGCCCGAACGGCTCGTGCGGACCGAGATCTTCGACATCGAACCGTACAACCACCCGTCCGGCGCGGCGGTCGAGACGATGACGCTCGAGGACCTCGGCGGTCGGACGAAGCTCGTCTCGCGCAGCCGGTTCCCGTCGGTCGAGATGCTCGAAGGCGCCCTCTCGACCGGCATGATCGGTGGGGCGCTCGAGTCGTACGACCGGATGGCCGAGGAGATCGACAGGGGCTGACCCGCCGTTCGAGCCCTCACCGGCCGCACACGGCCCGTCGGGCACACGCCCGGCGGGCATCCGATCGCGCTGACCGCTACCCGCTGAGGTCCCGCCTGGCGAAGCCCCACGCCCCGATCGCCACGCCGCCGATCGCGAGCACGAGCGACGCGACGATCCCCGCCGCGTCCCATCGCCCAACCATTGGCAGGCCGTAGTGCGCGGACAGCGCGAGGTCCTGCACGACGTCGGGCAGCTTCAGGGCCGGCCCGATGATGGCCACGAACCAAGTGGCGATCGTCAGGACCGCGACGACGGGTGCTGCGATCCCGGATCGGACGAGGCCGCCGACGGCGATGCCGACCCCCGCCATGGCGATCGCGAACAGACCGAGGGCCAGGGTGCCCAGCACCGGCGTCGGGACGTCCCCACCGACGCTCGCGGCGCCGATCGCGATCCCGAGCATCGAGATCGCGGTGGATACGGCGATGCCCACCAGGATGCCCAGCCCGCCGGCCACGACCCAGCGCGCCCGCGCCAGGCGTGTGGCCAGAAGGAGTTCGAGGCGACCGGACGTCTCGTCCGAGGCCCAACCCCCGACCAGCGTGGCTGCGGCGAGACCGGCGAGCACGAGTCCGAATTGGATGAACAACAGCTGGAGAAAGCCACCGACGGTGTCCATGTCGATCCCGGGGAAGATCGATCCGAGCAGGCGCTCGAAGTCGGGCGACGCACCGAGCTGCTGGACGAATGATCCGGCGGATGCAGCGAGGAGCAGCCCGTAGATGCCGAGCCCAAGACCCCAGGCGAGGGCGGTCGGCAAGTTGTTGCCGATGGTCCGTCCTGCCGGCCCGCGAAGGCCCACCAGGGCACGGGGGAGGCTCGGCGTCGGCACCGGGGTCGTGATCCCGATGTCGCGACGGACGAAGGCCTCGATCCCAACGGCGAACAGGACGACCGCGGCGAGGCCGACCAGGGCGACCGACGGCCAGTCGTACTCCCCAGCGAGCGGCAGATGGTTGGTCGTCCAGCCGAACCAGGTCAGGTTGGCGAAGGGTGCAAGCTCCGGGATCGCGAACTGGTAGCCGTTCAGGATGAACCCCGCGAACGTCAACGCTCCGGCGATGCCGATCGCGGCGCCGCGACCCAGGAAGGGTGCGACCGCGAACGCGACGGAGCCGGCGACGAGCGCCAGCAGGCCGAGCCAGATCGAGTAGCCGGCCGCGGCCGCGACGGTGATCTCGTCGCCGGGAAGGGTCGCGAATGAGCCTGCGACGACGATCGAGACGAAGATCACCGCGACGGCGATCACCACGACGACGATGTGCCCCGCCAGCTTCTGGAGGGCGATCCGCCGGCGCGTCAACGGCGTCGCGGCGACGAACTCCAGGCTGCCTCGCCGCGCCTCACCGGCCAACGTGCCCGACAGGGCGAAGATCGACCAAAGGCTCGCGACCAGTGGGAAGAACGTGCCGTACTTGTAGGAGATGTAGCCGCCAAGCGTGTCGACGTTGACCGGCCTCCCCGCCAATCCCTGGAGGATCGGCGGCATCGCGTTGACGAGGTTGACGATCTGCTGGCGCGACTCCGCTGTCGAGAACTCGGAGATGATGGCGCGGCTGACGCCGATGAGGATCAAACCGAGGATGCCGCCGACCAGCAGCGTCGCGCGACGCGAATCGCGGATCGTCTTGGCGAAGACCGTGCCGAAGCCGTAGATCCGCCGAATGAGCGGGATGGGGGAAGGGGTGATGCCGGCCTGTGGCCGCTGGACGTCCGACGTCATGTCAGGCCGCCTGACCCGCGTGGCCGTATTCGGCGAGGAAGGTCTCCTCGAGTGACGGTTCGCGACTGACAAAGTCCAGGAGCTCGTATCTGGCGGCCTCGCGGACGACCGGTGTGATCGGGCCGGAGACGCGCATCCGCAGGACGTGATCCTCGGTGGTGACTTCACTCACCCCGGGCAGTGCCGCGAACGCGGCGACCGGGACGTCCCCCGCGAAGCGAACCTCGACTTGATGGTGCGCTAGGTCGCGCAGCGCCTCCACTCGATCGACCCGGGCCAGCCGGCCATCGCGGATGATCGCGACCCGGTCGCAGGTCCGCTCGACCTCGCTGAGGATGTGGCTCGAGAGGAAGACCGTCCGGCCCTCCGCTTTCGCCTCCCGGATCACGGCGTAGAAGGTCTGCTGGACCAACGGGTCGAGGCCGGACGTCGGCTCATCGAGCATCAGCAGGTCGGGTCGATGCTGGAGCGCGACGATCAACCCGATCTTCTGCTTGTTGCCTTTCGAGTATTCCTTGAACTTGCGGCTGGGGTCGACGTCGAGTCGGGCGATGAGATCGCGCTGGTAACGCTGGTCCACGCCGCCGCGGAGGTTGGCGAAATACTCGATGGTCTGGCCGCCGGTTAGCTTGTCGTACAGCGTGAATTCGCCGGGCAGGTAGCCGACCCGGCGATGGATCGCGACGGGATCCTCGGTCGTGACGATCCCGAAGATGCGCGCCAGCCCGGAGGTCGGTCGGATGTGATCGAGCAGGGTCCGGATCGTGGTGGTCTTGCCGGCGCCATTGGGTCCGAGGAAGCCGAACGCCTCGCCCTCGTTGACGACGAGGTCGACGTCGATGATCCCGCGATGGCTGCCGTACGACTTGGTGAGCTGCTCGGTCTCGATGATCG
>JBIOWA010000282.1:0-47349 GCA_044868045.1 Candidatus Limnocylindrales bacterium | reverse complement strand
CGTTCCCTGGCCGCAGCCCGGATCCGACGCCGCCACGCCTCCAGCTCCGCCTGCGGCCGATCGAGGATCTCGGTGATCGCCGTCGCGATATCGGCCGGCGCCATCGATCGCGCGACGACACCGGCATCCTCGCGCCGCAGGATCTCCTCCATCACCGGCAGGTCCGGGCCGAGCACGATCGGGGTCCCGGCGGCCATCGCCTCGAAGAACTTGTTCGGTGTCGCGTGACGCTGGTTGAATGACAGCGGCGGGAGCGTGCAGAGGGCGATGTCGGCGGAGGCAACCCAAGAGGCCAGATCGTCGGGATGGACCGCCGGCAGCGTGAAATGGCGCCCCGCATACCGCGGGTCCTTGTCGCGAGCGACGCTCGCGTCCCATCCCCGTCCGAAGCCGAGCACGACGATTGCCGCGTTCGGGATGAGCAGGACTGCCTCGGAGGCCTCATCCAAGCCGACGTAGGGACCGAGGCGTCCCTGGAAGAGACAGATGCGCGTCGTCGTCGGAAGACCGGTCGCCGCCCGGATGCGCCCCGGGCCCTCCCCGTCCGCGGCGTCCCGGGGCTCCGGATAATTCGGGACGACCGCCGGGCGCCTCGCCAGCGACCACCGTGCCTTGGCCTCGTCGGCGATGTCCTCGTTCACCGTGACGTGGGCGTCGGCGGCTCGAGCCCATCGCCGTTCACGACGTCCGAGCAGCCAACGGACGACCCTCGGCATCCCGAGCACGTTGTTCGAGCGAAGCGTGATGTCGATGACGTCGAAGACGACCGCCGACGACCGACCGTCGCGTCGATCGCGCCGCCGCGCGGCGAGTGCCGGAGCGATCGCCAGCACGCCACACGCGTGGTAGAGGTCGGCCGGGGCGAGCTCAGTCCGGAGCGAGTGCCACCAGCCCCGGACCGTGTGCGGCCAGAGGATCCACGACGCCGGACCCAACCGGAGCTTCCGGACCACCCGGGTCCGCAACGGTGGGCGGCGGCCGGCGGCGGGCGATTCCCACCGGTACGTAGATGCGAGCCCCGCGAACACGCCGCTCGCCGGGTAGCGGCGGATCACCAGCGGGCCGTCGCGCTGCTCGAGCGGTGCGCCGGGTTCGGTCGTCGCGACGATCTCGACGTCGTACCCGGCATCGGCCAACGTCCGACCGATGCGGATCGCCCGCGAGTACGGGTTGACCGGGTTGCCAACCATGACGACGGCCCTGGGCCGATCCGTGATCACCACCGCTTGCCGGTCAGATCGGTGTAGAGGTCGAGGAGGCGGTCGACCTGGGTCTCCCAGTTATACCGGTCGTGGGCGGCCGCCACGCATCGCTCGCGCCACGCCTGCCACTCCTCGGCGGGCATTGACACGATCCGGCGGATGGCGGCGGCGATCGCCGGGACATCGGTCGGGTCGACGAGGATGCCCGACTCGGCGTCCCTGAAGATCGCCGACATGCCGGGCAGGTCCGAGACGACGGCCGGCACGCCGGCCGCCATCGCTTCGAACAGCTTGTTCGGCGTCGTGAGTCGATGGTTGAGGGTGTCGCCCTGGATCGGCATCGCGACGACGTCGGCGGCGGCGACCCAGTCGTGGAGCTCCGCGGGCGGCACCGCATCCATGACCCGAACCGTGCCGGCGAGTGATGGATCCGCCTCCTGCGCGCGGAGGGTCGGCTCGAGGACGCCGTAGCCCATCAGCACCAGTGTCGCATCGGGGACCTCGCGGATCGCCTCGATCAGCTGCTCGATGCCACGCCACGGAAACAGGCCGCCGTGGTACAGCACGACCTTGTGGTGGTCCGGCAAACCGAGCGCCTCGTGGAACCGCCGCTGCCGAGGCGACACGGGCGTGTAGCGGTACGAGCAATTCATCACCACCAGCGGCCGCTCGATCGGCCAGCGTGACGCGAGGACGTCGGCATAAGCGTCGTTGACGCTGATGACGCGCGTGGCGGCCAAAGCCCAGCGGCGTTCCGTCCGCCCGAGCAGCCAGCGGGCCGGTCGACCCATTCGCGCCAGGTTGCGTGCCTCGAGATGGATGTCCCGGGCGTCATACACGACCGGGATCCCGTCGCGCTTCCCGATCGACAGGGCCACGGGGATGCCCATGAACGCCATGCCGTGAACGACATCGCTGCGCGGCGTCACGCGAGCTGCGTTCCGGCGATGCGATCGGATCTGCAACGGGATCGCCACGCGTCGATACAGGCCCATCCAGGCACGGGTGTAGACGGGGACACGGGGGGCGGTTCCCGGCGCCGAGCCGACAGGCGACGCTGCGCCCGAGGCATCGTCCCGCGGGGTTCCGGGCGGTCGGTACGGGCGCCGCCGGATGATCGATTCCAGCCGGCGGACCGCGGCGCGTCCCGCTCGGATGAGCGGCCGCAAGGGCATCCCGTCCTTGGCCGTCGCGAGCACGCGGATCAGCGTGAACCCAGCGGGATCGTCTTCGCGCCACGGCAACCCGGCTTTGTGGCGCGCCATGACCGTGACCGTATGACCGCGCGCGATGCACGACGTCGCGATGCGGTAGGTGCGCGAGTCGAACTCGCCGGTCGACGGCAGCACCAGCACGAGGTGCTGCGGGACGATCGCCGCCGGCTCCGTCATGTCAGGAGCCGGGCGATCGACTCGGTCGCGCCGTCGGTCGCGATCGTCCGGCCGCGCGCTCGACCGGCCGCGTCTTCCGGCGCTCGATCCGGTGGCGCAAGCCGATCGAGCGTGTCGCGCGCCACGGTCGCATCGAGGCCGACCAGCACCGAGGTTGGTCCCTCCCCTCCCAGGGTCTCGACCCACTCCGTCGTCCGGCGCAACACCAGGCAGGGTGTGCCCAGCCAGGCTGCCTCACGCTGCACACCGCCCGAATCGGTCAGCACGGCCGCCGCATGGAGCTGCGCGGCCAGCGAGCTGCGGTAGCCGAGCGGATCGACGACGAGGACGCTCGGGTCGAGCTCGACGCCGAGTGCATCCAGCGCCGCGCGCGTCCCCGGGTGCAGCGCCAGCACGACCGGCCGATCCGCGCGCGCCACGGCCTCGAGGACGCCGGCCCAACCGCGGATCGCGTCGGGCAAACGGTTCTCTGCGCGGTGGACCGTGGCGAACAGGAACTCCCCGCGCCGCAACGCGATGCCGACGGCCTCGGCAACGGCGGCCAGGGCCGAGGGATCCCGGACGTGCTCCAGCGTCCGCGCCGCAAGGTCGCGCATCACGTCGCCGACGAGGTGGACGCCGTCGCGAAGCCCCTCCGCGGCGAGGTTCGCAACCGCGGCCGCAGTCGGTGCGAAGGACCACCGGGCGAGGTGATCGGTCACGACCCGGTTCACCTCCTCGGGCATCGCGCGATCGAACGAGCGCAGACCGGCTTCGACGTGGGCGAGCGGTGTCTCCATCTTTGCCGCGACCAGGGCCGTGGCGAGCGTCGAATTCGTGTCGCCATAGACCACGATCGCGTCAGCGTGGACATCCCGGAGCGCGCCCTCGAGTGCCACCATCATCCGGCCCGTCTGCTCCGCCGCCGTCCCACCACCGATCCCGAGCGACTGGTCCGGTTGGCGCAGGCCGAGCTCGCGGAAGAAGACCCCAGCCAGCTCTTCGTCCCAGTGCTGGCCCGTGTCGATGAAGACCTCGTCATGTCGCTCGCGAAGGGCCGGCTGGAGCGCCGCCGCCTTGATGAGCTGCGGACGGGTCCCGACGACGTTCGCGATTCGCATCAGCCCCGAGCCGCTCGCGCGACATCCGCCGCCGGCGCCGCGGGCGCTGCGGACGCGCCCAGCCAGGCGACGATCGCGTCGGCGATCCGCTCCCCGGCGTGACCGTCCCATAACGGCGGCCTCGGCCCGGTCGGTCGGATGGGTCCGGCGAGGATCGCGCGCGCCGCCTCGACCACCTCCCCCGGTGCGACCAGCCTATTCGTGCCGTGGCTGACCGTGATCGGCCGCTCAGTATTCGGCCGCATCGTGAGGCATGGGACGTCGAGGATCGTGGTCTCCTCCTGGATCCCGCCCGAATCGGTGAGCACCAGCCTCGCACCCGCTACGAGTGACAGGAACGCCACGTACCCGAGGGGCTCGACGACGCGCAGTCGATCGCGATCGCGCAGCCCGGCAGCTTCGAGCGTGGAGCGCCCACGCGGGTGGAGCGGGATGACCAGCGGGACGAGCTCGGCCAGGCCGTCGAGCGCCGCGACGACTGCCCTCGCGCTATCGGCGCCGTCGACGTTCGACGGCCGATGCAGGGTCACGACCCCGTACGCGTCGGGCAGGCCCAGTCGCTTCCGCTCAACGCTGGATTCGAAGGCGGCGCGGTGCGCCAGCAGCGTGTCGATCATGGGGTTGCCGACGAAGTGGATGCGCTCGGCGGGCACACCGGTCGACCGCAACAGGTCGTCCGCCTCGGGGCTCGTCGTGAACAGGAGCTCGGCGAGCAGGTCGCTCACGATCCGGTTGATCTCCTCCGGCATCGAGCGATCGAAGGACCGCAGGCCGGCCTCGACGTGGGCCGTCGGGATCGACCGCTTGGCGGCGACCAGGCTGGCCGCGAGCGTGCCGTTCACATCGCCGTAGACGAGGACCAGGACCGGCGGGTGCTCCGCCCACGCGCGTTCCAGGCCGACCATCGTGGCTGCGGTCTGCCCGGCATGCGTCCCGGAACCGACCCCGAGGTTGACGTCGGGCGCCGGGAGATCGAGCTCGCGGAAGAAGACGTCGCTCAGGCGATCGTCGTAGTGCTGACCGGTGTGGACGACCCGCTGATCCACGCCCCGTTCGCGCAACGCCCGGATGACCGGTGCGGCCTTGATGAAATTCGGGCGAGCACCGATGACGTGGTCGAGCTGGTGGGACATCGCCGGAGAGTATGCCCGAGCCAGCCTCACCTATCCTTCGGTGCATGCCCCAGCTTCGATCGGCGGTGCGCCGCATCCTGGGCCGGCCCGCAGAGACCGCCAACGTGCGGCCGAAGCGCCGATACGTCGAGGACGCGCTCGAGGGCATCGAGCGCGTGCGAGCCGCCGGCCACGAGCGCCCGATCCTGCTCGTGATGTGGATGTACGACGCCGAGAACCCGTTCCAGGCGCTGTTGACCCGGCACGCGGAAGAGGCAGGCATCGTGACCGTCGGGATGGATCGACTGGCCGACCTCGACGACCCGGTCGCGCTCCCGGCACTCGCCGCTCTTCGGTCCAGCGAACGGGTTATCGTGGTGCTGCACCTGCATTGGCTGGCCCGCGTCCTGCGCGGGGTGGCCGACGAGGCGGAGGGCCTCGAGCGCGTGAGCTCGTTCGTCGCCGCGCTCGACGCGTTCCGGATGGCGGGCGGTCAGATCATCTGGACCGTCCACAACGTGCTCCCGCACGACACTCCCTACCCGGCCCTGGACCGCGCGCTGCGCAAGGCCGTGGTCGCCCGCGCGGAACTGGTCCACGTGCTGTCGGCCGGGACCGTCGAGGCGGCTGCGCCTTCGTACGAGATCCCCGACGCGAAGGTGCTCCACCTCCCGCATCCGGCCTATCTCGACGTCTACCCGGACGATGTCTCTGGGGCGGACGCGCGCAAACGCTACAAGCTCGGTGCCGACGACGTCGTCTACGGATTCGTCGGCAACATCCGGCCCTACAAGGGGGTCGACGACCTGCTCGATGCGTTCGAGTCGATCACCGGCGGTCCGGCCAGAACCGATCGCCGGCGTCGTCGCCTGCTCGTCGCCGGCCTGCCCTCGGCCCACCCCGAAATCGCCGGGTTACTGACGCGTATGGAGCGCAATTCCGACATCGTCCTGGATGCCCGCCGGATCCCGGCCGACGAGCTGTCGATCCCGCTGCGGGCGAGCGATGTCGTCGTGCTCCCCCATCGCGAGTCGTTGAACTCCGGTGCGCTGCTGCTGGCGCTCTCGTTCGGTCGTCCTGTCGTCGCCGCCGCGTCCCCGGGCGTGACCGAGACTGTCGCGGAGGACGCCGCGATCACGTTCGAGGCTGGCGATCGCGGGGCACTCATCGAGGCGCTCATCGCGGCCGACCGACTCATGACGCCCGAGGCCCAAGAGGCGGCACTGGCAACGGCTCGCCGGTTCGACCCCGACGAGATCAGCCGGGCGTTCGCGAAGGCCGTACGCGAGCGACTGGCCTGATGGGGCCTGTCGAAGGGTCGCCAGGTGGCGCCTCACGGGAATGGGGACGTCCCACTCGTAGTGCGGGCCCCTTTCCCGCTCCACGGGAAGTGGCGTGGCGATCAGCACCCACAGTGTCGATCCCTGCCGTGGCGCGGGAAGGGTGTCACCGTTTTCCCGTCCCACGCCAGTAAACGCCGCGCAGCGCGGCCAAAACCTCGCCAGCTGCCGCCCCACGGCAATGGGGACGATTCCCCTGCACGCGGCGGCTCCTGTTGCCGTCCCACGGGAGTGATGCGATCTCGAGGGGCGGGGTTTGACGCCTCCGAGAACGAGGCGCACAGTCAACCGTGGCGAGATCGATGGATATCCTGGGCATCCTGGTCATCCTGCTCCTCGGGGCCGGCATCGGCCGGTACCTGGCGAGCGACGGCACCCTGCGCGGGCTCGACGCATTCGGCAAGGGCTTCCTCCCCTATCGCGAAGCCGGCTGGCCGCGCGGCGTCCAGGAGGGCGAACCCATTCCCTGGAAATGGGCCGCGATGGCGGAGCACGGCGTGCCTCTCGCCGATCGCGAACCGGCGCCCGACGCCGGGGTCGAGGTCATCGAGATCGACGGTGACGCCACGGCCGAACTGACCGGCATCGACCGCGCGAACATCAGCGGCGGAAGCTCGATCCGCCACTCCTAGCGCAGGGAACGACTCAGAAGCCGCTCACGGCCGGCCCATGCCGTGCCGCCGCACACCCTCCGGCAGGACCAGATCGTCGAGACTGTTGCGACCGTCGACGATCGCGGCCAGGTCGGGGAACCACGCGGGGTCGAGCCCGGCCCAGCGTGGATCGGCGGTCTGCGTGACGATCGCCTGCACTCCCGGCGCGTCGGCACCCCATCGCCACGGCTCCGCGCCGGTCGCCCGGATCTCTTCGTCGGTGAGCAGCGGGTCGAAGGCCAAGACCCGCGCTCCGGCCGTCCGGAGCCGCTCGATCAGCGGCAGCGCCCTCGAGTACGCGAGCTCCTTCACGCCATGCCGGTAGGTCAGGCCGAGGACCAGCACGCCGGTACCATCGAGGCCGCCCGACTCGCCCAGCGCGTCACGCAGCGTCTCGACCGCCACATCGACCTGGCCGTCGTTCACCTCGCGCGCCCGCGCCACGAGCGACAGCTCCGGCGCCTTGTCCAGCAGGAAGTGCGGATAGACCGGGATGCAGTGACCTCCCACCCCGATCCCGGGCTGGTGGATGTGGCTGTACGGCTGGCTGTTGGCCGCGGCGATCACCTCGGTCACGTCGACGCCGATTCGGTCGGCGTAGCGGGCGAACTCGTTGGCAAGCGCGATGTTCACGTCGCGGTAGGTGGTGTCGGCGAGCTTCGAGAACTCGGCCGCCTCGGCCGACGACATCGCGACGACCTCGGCGTCGAGCACGCCGTCGTAGAAGGCCGCAGCCTGATTCCGCGACACCGGCCCGAGGCCACCGACAAGCTTCGGGTAGGTCGCCAGGTTACGAAGGGCGGCGCCGCTGTACAGCCGCTCGGGCGAGAACGCGAGGAGGAACCCGTCGTCGCCATCCACCTCGGCGCGCAGGCCGCTCAACGCCTCGAGGCGCGGCGCGTAGCGATCGCGGGTGTCGCCGACCGGCAGCGTCGTCTCATAGATCACGAGCGAACCAGGATGGATGCCGGGGCCGATCGAGTCGGTCGCGGCGTCCATGTGGCGGTAGTCGGGGTGTGCCGCGGCGTCGAGCATCACCGGCACGATCAGCACGACGACGTCGGCCTCGTGCGCGGCGGCGGCACCGTCCGTCGTGGCCCGCAGCCGGCCGTCGGCGTGGGCCGTCGACACGAGCTCGGCGAGCCCCGGCTCCTCGTCCACGTGCGAGCGGCCTTCGTTGATCGAGGCCACGACGTCGGCGTCGATATCGACCGCGATCACCGACCACCCGTGCGAGGCGAACTGGCCGGCCAGCGGCAGGCCCATCTTGCCCGCGCCGACGACGGCGACGACCCCGGCCGTATCGGGCTCGCCGCGCCACGGGGAGACGCGCTTCGCCGGTCCGTGCCGGCACGGGTTCGGCTCGAGGGTGATGGCCCCGCCCGCCAGGTTCGCGGTCGTGGTCGGTCGCGAAGTGATCGTCATCGAGCCCTGATGCGGTCCAGCTCGATCGTCCGGCGCTCGTGCGCCGAACGCAGCAGCGCATCCGCGAGCATCACCGCCCAGCGACCGTCCTCGGCATCGACGACCGGCTTGCCCCCATCACGGACGACCGCCAGGAAGGCGTCGAGCTCCGCCGCCAGCGGCTCGTGGGTCTCGAACGGCAGGTCGACAGACTCGCCCTCGAACGTCGGGGCGTAACCGGCGATCAGCCGCGGATTCGTGGTGTCGGTCGAGCGGGTGAACGTCAGCCGCTGCGAGAGGTAATCGAGCTCGAACATACCCTCTTCGCCGACGACCGTGAGCGTGCGGCGCTTGGCCGGCGTCAACCAATCGACATCGATCATGCCGATCGTCCCGGACGGGAACGACAGCAGCCCGAACAGGAGATCCTCGTGGTCCTGGTGGACCCGCTGCGCGGTCTCGGCCGAGACCCTGATCGGCCGCTCGGCCGCAACGAACGACAGGATGTCGACGTCGTGCGTCGCGAGATCCATGGTCACGCCGACGTCTCTGATCCGCGCGGGGAACGGGCCGGCACGCCGGCTGGTGATCGCGTAGACCGTCGAGAGCCAGCCCGTGTCGAGCAGCCGGCCGAGCTCCAGGACGGCAGGATTGAAGCGCTCGACATGGCCGACCTGGATCGGCACCCCCCGCGACTTCGCGGCATCGACCAGCTCGTCCGCCTCGGGTGGGGTCGCTGCGAGCGGCTTCTCGACGAGCACTGCGATGCCCCGATCGAGTGCGGCCAGGGCCAGCGGGTGATGGGTCATCGTCGGCGAGGCGATGACCACGGCGTCGAGCTCGGCCTCCGCGAGCATCGCGAGCGGCTCCGCATACCCCTGGGCGTCGGCCGTCGCCGCGGCGATCTCGAGCGCCCCGGGAACCGGGTCGGCCACCGCGACGAGCCGTGCGTCGTCGCGCGCCGACAGCAGCCGGAGGTGGTTGCGACCCATCGCACCGAGGCCGATGAGGCCGACCCGGACGGGCTGACTGCGCCCGGTCGGCTGCCAGGGGCCGCTCACCGGGCAGCCACGTGGACGTGCCGGCCGACGGCCGTCGTCACGGCGTCGATCACGGTCGCCACCTCGTCGTCGGTGAGCGTCGGGTAGAGCGGGATCGACAGGGCTCGGTCGGCGACGTGTTCGGTGACCGGCAGGTGGACGTCGATGCCGCGCTCCAGGACGTAGGGCTGGCGATGCACCGGGATCGGGTAGTAGATCGCGCTCGACACCCCGGCGGCCGCGAGGTCGGCAACGATCGCGTCGCGTGCCGGCCCGACGTCGATCGTGTACTGGTGGTACACGTGGGTTCGGTCCGGTGGTGTGATCGGCACGCGGATCGGCAGGTCCTCGAACGCGGCGTCGTAGCGGGCCGCGATCGCGCGTCGCCGTTCCGTGGCCGCGGCGAGCTTGTCGAGCTGGCACAGCCCGATCGCCGCGGCGATGTCCGTCATCCGGAAGTTGTACCCGAGGATGTCGTGGTGATACCGCTGGCGCATCCCCTGGTTGCGGTACAGCCTGATCCGGTCCGCCAAGGCGTCGTCATCGGTCGTGATCAGGCCGCCCTCTCCGGTCGTCATATTCTTGGTGGCGTAGAGGCTGAACGCCCCGTGGCCGAAGCTCCCCACCTTGCGACCGCGGAACTCGGCGCCGTGCGCCTGGCAGGCGTCCTCCACGATCGCCAGCCCGTGACGCTGGGCGATCTCGGTGATGGCGTCCATGTCGGCCGGCAGCCCGAACAGGTGGACAGGCACGATCGCCTTCGTCCGCGTGGTCACGGCGGCGGCGACGCGGTCCGCGTCGATGTCGTAGGTCTCGGCGTCGATGTCGACGAAGACCGGCGTCGCGTCCGTGAACATGATCGACGAGACCGTCGCGTTGAACGTGTGCCCGACCGTTATGACCTCGTCGCCGGTCCCCACGCCGAGCGCTTCGAAGATGCACATCAGGGCGACCGTGCCGTTGCTGACGGCGATCGCGTGCCGGACACCGATGAACTCGGCCCAGCGCGCCTCGAACTCGGCCACGCGCCGACCACCCGCCAGCTGACCGCTGCGCAGGACCTCGGTCACCGCGGCGATCTCGGCCTCGTCGATATCGGGGCGCGCGATCGGGATCATCTGGCCACCTCCCGGAGCGTGTCCTCATCGGCCTCGTAGCGGTACCGGCGACCGCACCGCTCGCAGGAGAGCTCCGGGTTGCTCGCGTAGCGCTCGATCTCGGCGGGGGCGGGGGCGCCACGGCCGTCCATGAGCCGCGCGCCACAGGCGCATACCCAGCCGATACGCCTGGCCGGCGAGCCGGCCATGAGTGCGTGGCCGGGCACCGTGCGCGTCACTACGGCACCGGCGCCCACCGTCGCGAATGCCCCGACATCGCAGCCGGCGACGACGATGGCCCCGGCCCCGATGGAAGCCCCATGCTCGATCCGGATCGGCGACAGCTCCCAATCGTCGGCGCGGGCGAGCTCCCCGTCGGCGGTGATCGCCCGTGGATATCGGTCGTTGGTGAGGATCGCTCCGGGGCCGATGAACACCCCGTCGGCGATCTCGACGCCGTGGTAGATCAACGCCGCGTTCTGGATCTTCGTTCGATCGCCGATCGTGACGCCCCCGTCGATGAACACGTCCCGGCCCACGATGCAGTCGGCGCCGATCCTCGCACCGGAGCGGACCTGGGCTCGCTGCCAGATCGCCGTCCGGGGCCCGACCGACACGCCGTCCTCGAGGTCGGCCGAATCATGGACGCGGGCTGCCGGGTCGACCCCGGCGGCGGGGTCGATCACCGGCGAGCTCGTCGAACGATGCCGTAGACCACGGCGAAGACTGCACCGAAGGCGGCAGCGCCCCGCCAGTCCAGGATGGGGCGGATCGAGCCATCGACGCGGCCGGCGATCAGGACCGCGATCGCGCTGGGCTGGCGCACCGTGACCTGGTTGCTCACGATCGCCCCGACCATCGACTGATCGACCGTCGTCTCGTTGCCCATCACGACATTCGCCACCGACTGGACGAGGCGTGTCTCTCCGCCGAACGCCGCCCCGATCATGCCGCGATCGAGCGACACCCGGTCGCCTTGCGCCAGTCCCACGCCTCCCTGGGTGACCGCGATGTCGGTGGCTCGAGCGCGGCCGATGCCGCCCTGCGTGATATCGATGGTCTCGGCGTTCGCGATCGACACGCCACCCTGGCGCACCGTGATCGAGCCGGCCTCGGCCGAAAAAAGGCCGCCCTGGTTGATCTCGATGCGATCGGCCCGGGTCGGCTCGGCGTCGGAGACGACGGCCGGCGGGGTGGCGCTGCCGGACGTCGTCGCGCGAGCTCGCGTCACCTTGCCCGGCGCCGGCTCGGGCGAACGCGACTCGTCCACTGTTGCGTCGTCGGCGGCCGACCCATCGGGTCGTTCATCGGTCGTCGTGGATCGGGCGGTCATGTCGGCTTCCTCGAGGCTTCACGCTCAGCGGCGACGGCGGTCGGAGCGGTCCCGGTGAGGGTACCGCCACGTCGTGAGCGCCGCGCACGCCTGTAGGCTATCCTGCCGCGGTTCGCGATGAGGCCGACGTGATGGAACGGCAGAGGGGTCAGATACGCATGGCGAGGCGGCGGAGGGGACTGGCAAGGTCCGCCGTCATCGGGCTGTTGGCGCTTGCCGGCGTCGGCGGCGTCGGTCTGGGCGTGCTCGCGGCCGGGGCCGTCACCCCGTCCAGCGGTCCGCGGTCGAGCCTGGCCGTGGCCAGTGGTGCGGCTACACCGTCTGCGTCGCCCGAGCCGAGCGCCATCGCGACGGCCACTCCCAGCGCCACGCCGACGCCCACACCCACCCCGATCCCGACCCCGACGCCGGTTCCGACACCGACCATGGTCCCGGCGCCGCTCACCGGCCGCATGGTCCGCGAGGACGTCGCCGAGCGCCACGCGATCGCGGTGATGGTCGACGATCACCGTGACGCTCGGCCGCAATCTGGCTTCACGGACGCCTCAATCGTCTGGCAGGCGCCGGCCGAAGGCGGGATCCCGCGCTACATGCTGATCTTCCAGGACCGCGTGGCGCCGTCGGTCGGCCCCGTGCGCAGCGCGCGGCAGTACTACATCGCATGGGCCGCCGAGTGGCGGGCCGTGTACGCGCACGTGGGCGGCTCGCCGCAGGCGATGCAGACCCTCCGCCAGAAGGGGCGCGGCCAGCTCGTGTACAACGCGGACGAGTTCCGTTGGGGAGGGATCTACTTCCACCGGACGCGCGACCGATTCGCGCCCCACAACGTGTATGCATCCGGCAAGGAGCTGCGCGCGCTGGCCAAGCGCGTCGGGGCGACGGATAAGCCCATGAAGGCTGCCTGGCGGTTCGCTCCAGACGCACCCCTCGACGACCGCCCGGTCGGCGGCAGCATCACGGTGGCCTACAGCTACAACACGATCGTCTACCGCTACGACCGCAGGACCAACACGTACTTGCGGTCCGTCACCGGCGAGGCGAAGCAGACCGATCGGGGCACCAAGAAGCGAGTCGCCCCCAAGAACGTGGTCGTGATGCTCATGAGCTTCGGGCCGCTCAACGACGGCAGCCGCAAGCATCGACTCGAAGCGCAGTTCGTCGGCAAGGGCACGGCCTGGATCGCCACCAACGGGAAGACCATCAAGGGGACGTGGCGCAAGCGCTCGATCACCGATCCGACGCGGTTCTACGACAAGGACGGTCATCGGGTCACGCTGACCGTCGGGCAGACGTTCATCCAGGTCATGCCGAAGGGTTCAAGGATCGTGTTCAAGGCGGGCAAGGCGCCCCCGGCACCGGACTGGGAGAAGAAGTTTCGCGGAGAGCGAGGCGTGTGAGGCGCTCGAGGCGACGAGCGCCGCGAGTCAATCGCGTCGGCCGACCTCGGCGTAGATCGCCCGGACGTCCGCGGCAACGTCGTCCCAGGTCCTGAGCCCTGCGCCGTGTCCGGCGGTCCGCTCGCTGGCAGCCTCCTCGAGCACGGCGCGCACTGGCCCGTCGCTCCACATGGCCGCGAGTGCCGTCGCCAGCCGTTCCCGATCCCGCGGCTCGACCAGGATCCCGGCCGTCCCCACGATCTCGGGGAGTGCCCCGACGGCGGACGCCACCACAGGCACGCCGGCCGCGAGTGCGTCGAGTGCCGCGAGGCCGCTCGACTCGGAGACCATCGGCAGGACCACGCCCCGCGATGCCGAGACCACGGCCGCCGCATCGTCCGCCGCCATGGCCGGCGCGTAGACGAGGTGATCGCCCGCACCGTGTCGGGCGGCGATCCGGGCCAGGGCGGCACGGTCGTCCGGGGTGGTGTCGAGGACGAGCGCCCGTGGCGGCCACGGCGCGGCGTCCGGGAGGTCATCGGGCCGTTCCCGGCGGCCAAGGCTCGCCAATGCCGCGAGCATGGTCGCCGCGTCCTGGCGGATGTCGTGCCGGCCGGGGTAGACCAGGTATCGGTCCACGAGGCCGAGACCCTCGACGATCGCCCGTGCCTCCGCCGACCTGGCGGCGAGCGCGCTCGGGCCGACGGCATACGCGGGTCTCGGCGCCAACGCCACGACCCGGATGCGGTCGCGGCGAAGGTGGAGCAGCCTCCGTGCCGATCGCGCGACCGCGTCGGTGCCGACGAGCACGGCCGCCGCATCGCGAAGCAGCCGGGCGCGGAGCCGCTGTCCGAACCGTGACGCGACGGTCCGTTGGAACGCCCCCGGAAGCTCCCATGGGGCGAGGTCGAGCAAGGTCACGACGGTGGGCAGGCGTGAGGCGATCGGGAGGCCACCGCCGGCCGTGTGGTAGACGGCACCGGACGCCCCGCGGTCCTCGGCGCGCCAGGCCGCCCCGAGCGACGCTCCCCGCAGCAGGAACGGGTCCACGGTCAGTGCCGCGGACCGCAACAATCGCGTTGGCGGGAGCAGCCGCCGGCCGATCACCTCCAGGTGCTCGAATCGGCGGGTCGGATCGTCCTCGTCGCTGGCCAACAGGAACGCGAACGACTCGCCGGGCGCGGGCGATGCATCAAACGCGCCGAGCAGGCCCTCGAGGTAGGCGGCGGTGCGCGGTGCGCGTGACGGCTCCTGCAGGGCACGAACGTCCATGACGACCCGCACGCCCGGTACCGTCCGGGACCCCGAGGCGGCCGCCACACCCTCGCCGGTCGCCAGCCGCGAGGCGCGGGCGCCGGTCATCGGGCCGCCCCCGCCGTCGGTCACGTCGGCTGCCGCCGCTCCCGCCACCGCCGGGTCAGCTCCTCGAGGCGCAGCCGGACCACGACGACGAATGCCTCCACGATGATCCGCCGCGACATCTTGCTCTGACCGATCCGCCGATCCTGAAACGTGATCGGGGTCTCGCGGATCCGGGCGCCGGCTCGGCTCGCGCGGAAGGTGGTCTCGATCTGGAAGACGTACCCGCCGGCATGGATCCCATCGAACGGGATGGCCGCCAGCGTCGTGCCACGCCAGGCCTTGAACCCACCCGTCAGGTCGTTCGGCGAAAGGCCCAACACGACCCGCGCGAACAGCGACCCGCTGCGCGAGATCAGCCGTCGACCGAACCCCCAATCGACCACCCCGCCACCGCGGGTGTAGCGCGAACCGATGACGAGGTCGGCCTCGTCGCGCTGGATCGGCCCGACGAGCGAGGGCAATGTGGCCGGATCGTGGCTGAAGTCCGCGTCCATCTGGACCACGATGGCGGCGCCGCCGGCCAGCGCGACCGAGAAGCCGTCGAGGTACGCCCGCCCCAGTCCCTGCTTGGCGGCCCGATGCCGGACCCGGATGCGCGAATCGCTCGCCGCGAGTTCGTCGGCGATGCCGCCGGTCCCGTCGGGCGAGGAGTCATCGACGATGAGGACCGTCGCGTCGGGGAGCGCAGCGAGGATCACCGCCGTGAGCGGCCGGATGTTGTCCGCCTCGTTGTACGTCGGCACGACGACCCAGGTCGCTTCCCCGGTCTCGCTCATCGTCGGGCAGTGTAGCCGGGCATCAGTTGGTCAGGCCGCGGTAGAGCAGCGCCGCCATCTGCTCGCGGGTGACCGCCTGTGTCGGGCAGAACCGGCGCGGCGCACAGCCATTCGCTAGCCCCGCCCTGGCGATCGCGTTGATGCTACGTTCGCCGGTCAGGCCATCGTCGTCGTCGAAGTAGTCGGTGGTGGTCGTCGGAAGCCGCAGCGTGCGCGCGAGGAACAGCGCCATCTGCACGCGGGTCACGGTCCGGTTCGGGCAGAAACGGCGGGACCCGCAACCGGCCGTGAGGCCGGCCGTGGCCATCGCGTTGATGTTGCGTTCGCCGGGCATGCCGTCGTCGTCGTCGAAATAGTCGGTCGTGGCGCTCGGGAGATGCAGGGCTCGCGCCAGGAACTGCGCCATCTGCACGCGGGTGACGCGCGCGTCCGGGCAGAACCGTGTCGGCGAGCAGCCGGCGGTGATGTCCTCCATGTACAGCCATTCGATCGCGGCCTCGAAGCTCGTGACGTCGGTGAAGGGGATCAGCCTCGTCGCGACCCTGACGCCGTAGCGGCCCAGCAGCACGCCGCCCCCGAACCCGGCCGACGGATTTGCGTGCGTCGCCGCGCCGATCGTCCCGACGAGCGTCACGTAGTAGCGGCCGTTGGTGACCCGCCTGCCGCCGACCGTGCCGTCCCAGCCGCGGAGGCGGGCGCCGGTCCCGAGCGCGGTGATCGGGACGACGCCCACAGCCGAGCCATCGGCACGGAACACGCGGAGCTCGAGCGCGTCGAGGTCGACGCCGTTCGTCCAGCGGAGCTTGAGGAGGTCGTAGCGGCCGTCGCCGTTCGGCGAGAACGATCGATGTTTCCTGGCCGTCGCCGAGCTGCCGATGCTGGCGGGACCCGTATTGCCGAACGTCAAGCCGGTGATCTGGCCGGCGACCCGTGTCTGGTGCGGACCGGTAGCCGGCTTCACGTAGACCTCGCTCGGCGAGCTCGTTGCGACCCACTTGTCGGTGTGGACGGTCGCCGACGCAGGCCAGTCACGAAGCGGGCCCCGGATCCGGTGCCAGGTGTAGCCATCGGCCTCCACCGGGCCGCCGGTGATGGCCACGATGTTGCCGGTGCTCACGGCGCCGACGCGCTCCGCGGTGGTGCGCGGCGCGGCGCGGACCGACAGGCCATCGATGCGGACCGACCCGAACCCGCCGCCCTTCAGGCTCCGGCCGGCGACGGCCGTGGGCACTGCAACCCAGGCACCGACATTGCCTTTGATGTCCCTCGCGCGGATCCGGAACGAGTAGCGCCGCCCGTCGTTGCCGGGATAGAGCCCGGACGTCGTCCTGGTCCTCGTGAGCCACGTCGCCCACGGGCCGCCGCCCGTCGAGACCTGGAGGTCGTAGCTCGCGACCGCGCTGTCGTCGGTGCCGCCCCAGCGGACGGCGAAGCCAGGGCTCGTCTGGGCGGGTGCGAGCCGCGTGATCCATGCCCGCGGAGGTGTCGTGTCGGTGACGAACTTCGCCTTGATCGCGGCCCACAGCTCGGGCCTTGTCCCGTCATAGCCGAGTGCCCAGATCCCCGCCCCTCGGAGCCGGTAGCCGTTGACCAGGTCGTACTTCAGGCGCAGCGCCGTTGAATCGTCGAGATAGAGCTGTCGCCACGACGTGACGCAGCCGTAGGCCGCCGTGCAGTTCTCGCGCCGGTAGACAGTCCAGGCGACACCCTCGCGGCTGTCCCAGCGCCGACCGTGATCCTGGACCACACCGATCGCGGAGACATAGACGATCGCCGTCGATCGACCGTATCTCGCGCCGCTGATGTTTGCGGCATTGAGCCTGTCGCTGTCCGTCGACCAGGCACGCCCGTAGTAGGGCACGCCTAGGATCAGCTTCGACGGCGGCACCCGGGCGGCGTACGCACGGATCGTATCCGTGATGTCGTAGCGCGCACCGCCGATCGGGGCGATGGACCCGACCGGGTTGGACCCGGCAGTCCGGTAGTCGTAGCCCATGATGAGGATCGCATCGGCGGCGCCCACGGCGGTGGCCGCCTCGATCGGGTAGTTCCCGATGAATCCGGTCGTGTCGAAGGTCAGCTGGTAGCCCGCGTGCACCGCATCGAGCTCCGTTCGGAGCCGGCGCACGAACGACGTGAACTCGGTCTCATACCCGGACATCAGGGGCTCGAAGTCGAGGTTGACGCCGTCGGCGCCGCGGTCGCGGACCGCGGCTGCGATCTGCCGGGCGAGCCTGACCCGTGCCGTCGAGCTCCCCAGCAGCGCCTTCTGCTTGTACGCACCTCCCGTGCTCCAGGCAAAGCTCTGGACGGTCAGGACGACCCTGGTGTGGGTCCGGTGGGCGTCGTTGATGACCTTCGTGAGCTGGGCGCTGGTCCAGCCGCGCCAGCCGACCGTGGTCGCGCCGCTCGCGGTGGTCCGCTCCAGGGTCCCGTTCGCGGCCGCCCCGACGCCGAAGTAGGCGATCGTCGAGAGCTTCGTGTAGTCGAGCGCGGTGGACGGATCGGTGAGTTCCCAGTACGGCAGGAAGCCGAGGATCTCCTTGCGCAGGCCGGCGGCGCTGACCCTGGCGGTAAGGTCGATGCGTCCTTCCTCCGTGGGCGCGGACAGGGAGGCAGGGTCGGCCGGGATGACCGCGTCAGGGTCGACGGCGGGGGTCGCCGGCCGCCGGATTGGCTGGGCGCCTCGGGTCGGGGAACGGAGATCGCGGCCGCTCATCCGCCCCGCCGGCAATGCGCGCGGTGCGGCGCCGGCGACCTTCCACGGATCGCCGGTCCGTGGGCTGAAGCCGACGGTGACGCGGTCGCCCGCGGGTAGGTCGAGCTCGTCGCGGGCGTGCGCCTGCGCCTGCTCCCAATGGATCGATCCCTCCTGACCCGCCGATTCGGGCACCTGCAACGTCGATCTCGGCTGCGCCGCGCCGGCCGGAAGGGCACCGCTGACGACGATCAGCGGCGTCGCCAGCGCGATCGGCAGAAGCAATCGGCGTTGAACGGCGGGCAAGTCGATCCTCTCGCGTCGGGGCCGCCACCATAGGTGGGGCGGCTTCGGCGGAACAAGGCGCCGATGGTCCGGCAGGGGACTGGTACGGACCGGTCCGGGGTGGTCCGGGGTGGTCGCCCGGAGGCTAGGTCGTCTTGAACGCCCGGACGAGGAACGCGGCCATCTGCTCGCGGGTGACCGACTGGTTCGGGCAGAACACACCCTCGCCGCAACCGCGGGTCAGGCCGGCCTCCGCCATCGCGTTGATCGACTGTTCGAGGGTCGACCCATCGTCGTCGGAGAACCAGTCCTTGGTGGCCGCCGGCACGTCGAGCGCCCGGACGAGGAATGCCGCCATCTGTGCGCGGCTGACGGGCTCGTCACGACAGAACCGCCTTGGCGCACATCCGCCGGTGATCCCGGCCTCCGCGATCGAGTTGATCGCCGCCTCATGGGTGAGTCCGTCGTCATCGGAGAAGTAGTCCTTCGTCGCCGGCGGCAGGTCCATCGCGCGTGCCAGGAACGTCGCCATCTGCCCGCGGGTGACCGGCGCGAGCGGGCAGTAGCGGGTCGATGTGCAACCGACGGTGATCCTCTGGTCGTAGATCCACTGGATCGAGGCCACGAACGGCGAGTCCCACAGGTCGGTGAAGACCATCTGGACCGCGTATGCGCCGGGTGGAGGAGGCGGGGGTACCGGTTGCGTCCCATTCCGCACGTCGGCGGTCGTCGCGGCCGGGTTGCCGATGAAGGATCGGTAGTAGCCGCTGGTCGAAGTGTCGGGATCCATCAGCGCGGTCATGCCCGGCGTCCGCGAGGAGCCGAAGCCGAACTCGTGGCCGTGGTAGTTCGGCTGGGTCCGCCACAGGTCGGCCAGGGTCTGGTCGGTAGGAGCGAACAGCGCCGCGAGATAGTCGATGGGGCCGCGATGGCCGTCGGCGATGACGGCGGCCACGCCGGCCTTGAGGAAGCCGGCGCCGTAGTTGTCGACCCGCTGCTTGGCGACGCTTCTCGTCGGTGCCGGGTAGCCCGGCTCGGAGTTCCCCGACGCATAACAGAGGTGATGGAGAAGGATCACCGCCCCCGGCGCCAAGTCGAGGGTCGAGACGTACGGCTCGCCGTAATACTTCGTGTTCGAGTCGCCGTTGCCGGCCGTCGCGTTGAGGCCGAACCCGTCCTTCGTCGTGAACTTCGGGTCATAGGCGTAGGGGCTCGGCCAGCCGTTGCCGTGGCCGAAGTAGATCACGACGTTCGCGCCGACGACCGCATTCTTGACGGCCGACCAGGTCGCGTTCGGGCTGTAGACCTTCTTGACGTTCGGGGTGTATTTGATCGCCTCGGCATAGGCGGCATTCGCGTAGCTCCGATACGTCGAGGTCGTCGCGTGCGTCGCACCGACGATGATCACGACCTTCGGCTGGGGCGGCGGGGCGCCGTCGGCGAGCACGGGCGTGGCCGCGACGAAGGCGCCGAACGCAAAGGTCAGGACGAACGCGATGACGGCGAACGGTCGACGCACGAGGGCTCCGTGATCTGGGGGCTGAACGGATGCGCCACAGCGTCGGGCCGGGCGTCGGCCGGCACTATCGCGGGATGGTCCCGACGGAATTAGCCCCTTCGGATGGAGCGTTGGACCGTGCGGTCTCGCGGTGTGGGGAGCGGAGTGGTCCGGAGGTCAGGCCTAAGACCGAAGCCGGGCGATGAGCACCTCGAGGGGCGGGTTCGAGCGATCGCGCTCGGACAGGATCGGGCGACCGTCCCGGGTTGCGGCCGCCGGCCACGGGACCGCGGCGATGGCGTCGTCCCAGGCGAATCCCAGCTCGTCGCTGCCGTCGTAGAGGTTCGTGACGAGGTAGACGAGCTCGAGTGGCTCGAGGGCGAGGAAACCGTGGGCGACGCCGATCGGGATATCGACCCACTCGTCCGCGCCGAGCTCGCGGGTCTCGATGCGCGGCGTCGGGCCGCCGGCGAGCATCGGCCGGACATCGACCAGGCCCACGAACGCACGACCCGTGGCCACGACCCAGTGGTCGAGCTGCCGTCGATGGAGATGGAGACCGCGCAGGACGCTCGTGGCCGAGGTCGACAGGTTCGCCTGGACGAAGCGCGGCACCGCGCCTGGTGGTGCGCCGGCAAGCGCCGGATCGATCGGCCCGAACGTGTCCTCGCGCCACATCTCTCGGAACGAGCCGCGCTCGTCGGCGAACCGCGTGATCGCGCCGTAACGTACGCCTGGCAGGGCCGACGGCGGGCGATCGTCGCTCATCCGGCGGCCGCGGCAAGCGCCCGCTTGAGGAATGGCTCGTAGTCGGCCATTCCCTGCTGCCATGGCCGGATCGGCTCGCCCGATGGAAGCGGCGTTGGCGCGAGCACGCCCCAGGCCGGCGGCGTCGAGGCGCGCTGCCAGGTCGATCCGGGGATCTCGCCGATCGCGACCTCGATCCCGAGACGAACGATCACGTCGCGGGCCCAGTCGGCGCGCGAGGCGACACCGGCAGCAACTAGGTGATGGATCCCGCCGATCGAGTCCTCGGCCAGGAGGTCGACGATGGCGTCGGCGAGGTCGGCCGCATAGGTCGGCGTCCCCCATTCGTCTCCGACTACGCGCAAGGTCTCGCCCTCCTTGGCGCTCCGACGAGCCGCATCGGCGATCTTGCGCGGGAAGTCGGGTCCCGGCGGTCCGTAGAGCCAGGCCGTGCGGACGATGCCGACGGTGCCGCAGCGGTTCACGTAGGCGGCCTTGGCGACGTCCTCGGCCGCGGCCTTGGAGGCGCCGTACGGGTTGGCCGGCGAGACGTCTTCATCCGGCGAATAAGGCCGGCGGTCGGTCCGTGTCCCGTCGAAGACCTCGTTGGTCGAGATGACCAGCAGGTCGATGCCGCGCTGGGCGCATGCGATCGCCAGGTGCCCGGTGGCCATCCCGTTGCGGCGCATGGCGAGGTCGGGATCGCGCGCGCAGCCGTCGACATCGGTCCAGGCCGCCGCGTGGACGACGACCTCGGGTCGGTCGCGGTCGAGCGCCCCGTCGACGCCGTCTGGGGCATCGAGGTCGAGTTCCGCCCGGGTCCAGGCGAGTGGTCCGCTCGGGCCGGTGAAGGGGGCGTCGGCGAGCGCCCGTACCAGGGCACTCCCGAGTCGACCGGTGGAACCGGTGACGGCAACACGCATCAGGTCGCGCTGCGCAGCCGCGCCCCGTACTGCCGCTCGTAGTAGGCGTCCCAGTCGCCGGACCTGGCCGCCCGCCACCAAGCTTCGTTGGCGAGGAACCAGTCGATCGTCGCCGCGAGGCCGTCCTCGAATGACGTCCGGGGTCGCCAGCCGAGGGCCGCGAGCTTCGAGCCATCCATCGCATAGCGCCGGTCGTGACCCGGTCGGTCCTCGACGTGGCGGACGAGCGACCATGGCTTGCCGAGCCGCTCGAGCAGCAGTGCGACGGTGTCGCGGTTGGTCATCTCGAGACCGCCGGGGATGTTGTACGTCTCGCCGGCGACGCCGTGGCGGAGGACGTGGTCGATCGCATCGGCGTGGTCAGCCACGTACAGCCAGTCGCGGCGCTGAAGGCCGTCGCCATACAGGGGCAGCGGGAGGTCGTCGATCGCGTTCGTCACGAACAGCGGGATCAACTTCTCGGGGTGTTGGTACGGCCCGTAGGTGTTCGAGCCGCGGGTCACGACGGCATCAAGGCCGTGGGTGACGACGTAACTCCGTACGAGCATCTCGCCGGCGGCCTTGGCCGCCGCGTATGGCGAGCGCGGCGCCAGGGGGTCATCCTCACGCGAGGCACCCGACTCGACCGAGCCGTAGACCTCATCGGTCGAGACCTGGAGGTAGCGCGGCCGGTGCGCGGCCGTGCGGCACGCCTCGAGCAGGACGTGGACCCCGATCACGCCCGTCCGCAGGAATGCCTCAGGGTCCAGGATCGACCGGTCGACGTGCGACTCGGCGGCGAAGTTGACGACAGCGTCCGCGTCGTCGACGAGCGGCGCGACGACGACCGGGTCCGCGATGTCGCCGCGAACGAAACGGAACCTGGCCGCCGTGTCCGGGTCGTCATGGACTGGCGCGAGGTTCGCCTCATTGCCGGCATAGGTCAGCTTGTCGAGGACCGTGATCCGGGTGCCGTCGCGCCGCGCGAGGACGTCGCGCACGTAGCACGAGCCGATGAACCCGGCACCGCCCGTCACCAGCAGGCGGTCATACGAGCGCGGCGAGGTCATGCGAGCGGGCGTTCGACCGGGGGTGCGAGGTGGCCGGCGTCGTGGTCGTCCCGGGCCAACTCCGCCGCGCGGAGCAGCGACGGGACGGTTCCCGCGTCCGTCCAGTGACCCTCGTAGAGCCGGGTGAACAGCCTGCCGTCGGGGATGTAGTGGTTCAGGACGTCCGTGATCTCGAACTCGCCCCGACCCGATGGCGCCAGGTGATCGATGACCGCGAAGGCGTCGGGGCGCAGGAAGTAGACGCCGATCGGGATCAAGTCGCTCTTTGGGTGCGCCGGCTTCTCCTCGAACCCGAGGACGCGGCCCTCCGCGTCCAGCTCGGCGACACCGAACCGCTGCGGGTCCGACACGCGGTAGAGGAGCGTCCCGGCGCCGGCGTCACTGGCCCCGAACTCGGCCGCGATATCGGCCAGCTCCGGGCCGCGCAGGATGTTGTCGCCGAGGACGCAGCAGAAGGCGTCGGCTCCGACGAAATCACGGGCGAGACCGATCGCGTGGGCGATCCCGTGCGCGCCGGTCTGATAGCGGTACGTCAGGTTCAGACCGAAATGGGCTCCGTCGCCCAGCAGCTCGACCACGTCCCCGACGCTCTTGCCGCCGACGACGACCATCACTTCCCGGATGCCCATGCCCGCCAGCGTCTCGATCGGGTAGTAGATCATCGGCCGGTCGTAGATCGGCAGCAGGTGCTTGTTAGTCACGATCGTGAGCGGGAACAGGCGGGTCGCGGTCCCGCCGGCGAGCACGATGCCCTTCATCGCCCGGAAGGTTAGCAGGGGACTTCCCGGGCCACGGCCTCGGGCTATGGGCGGCTCGTCGCCTTGGGCGAGGCCCCTGGACGCGGCGTCGGCGGGAAGCACGGCTGCTCGCCCTCGGGCAGCGTGCCTCCACCCGTTGGTGTGCAGTCGATCGGCTGTTCGGTGATCGGTGGCAGCCCGCCCTCGTAATCCAGGATGACCAGCACGTACTCGAGCTTGCCCAGGTCGGCCGCCGGCTGGAGGTAGGCCGTCTGGACGACGGCGTTGGCGTCCCGTCGCATGTCGACGACCTGCCCGATCAGCAGTCCCTTCGGGTACGGCGACCGAACACCCCCGCCGAGCTCGAGCCCGGCGCTGACGACCTCGTCGCCAAGATCGATCTTCTCGGCGGCGTCGATCTGCTCCATCACGAGAACGCCACCCAGCTGCCCCACGACCTGCCCGGTCGCGGCATTGGAGACGAGTTGGCCGATGACGGTCGACGTGCCGTCGGTAAGCAGCACGACTGTGGCACTGTCCGGGCCGACATCCGTGACGCGCCCGGCGAGCGCGCCACCACCGGCCACGACCACGTCGCCGACTTCGATCCCGGCGTTCGTCCCCTTGTCGATCCCGATGACGCGGCGGAATTCCGACGACTCGCGAGTGATGACGCTCGCGGCTGCAGTCTTGAAGTCGAAGCCGGCGCGGAGCTGCAGGAGGTCGGTGAGCAGCGCGTTCTCACGGGCGATCTCCTGGAGTCGAGCGTTTTCCGCCGCCAGCCGGTCGTTCTCGGCGTGCAACGAGCCGTTGTCGACGCGCAGCCGATCGATCTCCGAGATGGCCGCTCCGATCGAGGCGATCCCGCCGGCAACGTTGTCGAGCGCGCCCTGGATCGGGCGGAACGCGTACCCGATCCCGTTCTGGAACTCACGAACGTACGGGTTCGTTGAGAACGCCATGAACACCACGCTGAGGGCCAGCAACACCGTAAAGGCGATGCTGCGGCGGCGAGTCGCTCGATGCGAAAGGATCGTCGTCATCGCAGGTCTATCGTCCGTCGGCGGTCAACGATCGGAGCAGGGGCGTCAGCGCGGGGGCCGCGAATACGTCTCGGCGACCAGGACGCGGTCCATCTCATCGAGCTCCTCGAGGACCAGGCCGGTGCCCCGGGCGACGCACGTCAGCGGATCGTCTGCGATGTGGACCGGCATCTGGGTGGCTTCGGCGATGCGCCGGTCGAGTCCGGCGAGCAGTGCGCCGCCACCGGCGACCACGATCCCCTGGTCCATGATGTCCGCCACGAGCTCGGGTGGTGTCTCCTCGATGGTGTCCTTGACGGTGTCGACGATCTGCGCGACCGAAGGCTCGATCGCCTCGCGGATCTGGTCGGCACCCACCTCGACGCTCCGCGGCAGGCCGGTCAGCAGGTCGCGGCCGCGCAGCGTCACCCGCTGAGCGTCCCACTCCCCCGGATACGCGGACCCGATCGCGATCTTGATGTCCTCGGCCGTCCGCTCGCCGAGGAACAGGTTGTACTCGCGTCGAGCGAACGTGACGATGTCGCCGTCCATCTCGTCGCCACCGATCCGGATCGAGCGGCTGACGACGATGCCACCGAGCGAGATGACCGCAACTTCCGTCGTCCCGCCACCGATGTCGACGATCAGGCTGCCCGATGGCTCGCTGACCGGTAGACCGGCACCGATCGCGGCCGCCATAGGCTCCTCGATCAGGCGTGCCCAGCGCGCTCCGGCGTTGAGTGCCGCATCGCGAACGGCGCGCTTCTCGACCTCGGTCACACCGGACGGGATGCCGAGCAACATCCGAGGCCGCGGGATCAGCCCGATCCGGTCGTGGACCCGGTTCACGAAGTACTTGATCATCTGCTCGGTCACGTCGAAGTCGCTGATCACACCGTCGCGGAGCGGCCGGACCGCGATGATGTTCGCGGGCGTTCGACCGACCATGCGCTTCGCCTCGGCACCGATGGCCAGGACCCGCTTGGTCTTCGCGTCGATCGCGACCACCGATGGCTCGCTCATCACGATCCCGCGATCGCGGACATGGACCAGCGTATTGGCGGTGCCCAGGTCGATGCCGATGTCGCGGGAAAAGAGGCCAAGCAGGCGGTCGAGCATGGTCCGGGGAGGGTCCTTCGTTCCAGGGGTCGCGGGTGGGTCGGGCGGAGGCCGGGCCGGGATCGTGGCCGGGTCACGCCGATGGCAGCCGGGTTCGGCCGGGCAGGCCCGCGCAGTCTACCAGAGGCCCCTTGACGGCCGGGGCGGCCGATCCCGACGCGCTGTCAGCGCACATCCGGGGCCGGCGGCCGGTCGAACGAGACGCCGCGGTCGCGGAGGGATACGTAGGCATCGTGGCCGATCACCAGGTGGTCGAGCAAGGCGATGTCGAGCAGTCGGCCGGCCGCCAGCGCCTCGGCGGTCAGGTGCATGTCGTCGGGTGATGGGGTCGGGTCGCCGCTGGGGTGGTTGTGGACGAGGATCACGCCTGCCGCGTTGAGGCGAACGGCATCGCGGAACAGCTCCCCGACACGGACCAGCGAGGCCGACACGTTGCCCTGGTAGACCGTCGACACTCGGAGGACGTGGTTCTTCGTGTCGAGGATCACGACCCTGAGCTCCTCGCGTTCGAGGCGGCCCATCTGGAGGATCAATCGATCCGCGACGTCACGCGGGCCGCGGATCGACCAACGGTTCGAAGGCCAGTCGGCCAGCAACCGACGACCGAGCTCGAACGCCGCGACCAGCTGGGCGGCCTTGACGGCCCCGACCCCGGGGAGTGCCGCCAGCTCCAGTTCCGTGGCCCGCGCCAGGCCCGGCAAGCCATCGTGCGAAGCGAGCGCGTGGGTCGCGATGTCGACCGCCGACCGGCCGCGAACACCGCTGCCCCACAACAAGGCGATCAACTCCGCGGAGGTGAGCCCGCCGGGCCCGCGCAGGGCGAGCCGCTCGCGGGGCCGCTCCGAGGCGGGAAGCTCGCGGATGGTGTGGCCGGTGATCCCGGCAGGGACGGTCGGTTCCAGCATTCGCGGACCCTCCGGAGCGCGGCGGACGAGGCGCCCCGAAGCCCGGACGACGGAAGCCCGCCGATTCCTCCCGCCATCCGGGCCTCGAGGACGACACGGAGCCTAGCGAGGGCCGCTCCCCGGCGGCTCATCGACGACTTGCCGGCGACTTAGTCGCTCGCCCGCCGACGCGGCGCCCGGGCGGCCCGGACCTCAGACCGTCGGCATGTTCTGGGCCGCGACCTCCTGCAGGATCAACAGCAGCGCATTGAACCCGCCGTGCAACCCGAGCGGTGCCCAGATCGTGTTTCGGCGCACGAACAGGAACCCGAGGGCCAGCGCGACCGGTATCCGCCCGAGGAAGGCGCCAAGCGCGGCGCCGGCCGCCTCGCTGGCGTTGACGCCCGAGATCGTCAGGACGTGCGCCACGGCGAAGAACAGCGAGGCACGCACGAGCCCGCGAGTGACGCCCATGTCACGGATCCAGGCCGTCGTCGCAAAGCCGCGGAACAGGACCTCCTCGCCGATCGGGGCGATGATCGCCCCGGCGAGCAGGTGGAGGAGGAGGCCGCCGAGGCTGCCCGTGGCCGGCAGCAAGCTCGGCGGCGGCGTCGAGACGAACTGGCTGACGAGCAAAGCGACGGGCAAGGTGGCGACGATGACCGGGAGCGCCCACCCGGCCCCGAGCACGAACTCGGCCAGGTCCGTCGCCGATGGACGGCGGATCCGCATGTCGGTCCACGACAGCGAACCCCCGTCGACCACGAGCAGGCGGATCAGCCCGATGTAGACGACCGCCTGCAGCCCGACGGACACGAGCGCGCCGACCGGTCCGTCGATCGGGATTCCGAGCGCGACCAGGATCGCTCCCGCCCCGATGGCGAACAGGCTGCTGATCGGCAGGGCCGCGGCGAAGACCAGGAAGGGCGAGGGGCCGACGTAATTCCGCCCACCGCGGGCGCGTCGCTCGATGGCCTGGCCGCCGGCGCCCGCCACGAGCCCGATGGACAGCACCACGAGCCCGGCGATCAGCAGGATCCGTGCCGGCGCCTCGGCTGCCATGAAGGCGACGACGACGGCCCCGAGTCCGACCAGCGTCGCGAGCCAGCCGACGACGAAGAGGCCGGGTGCCGACCGCCCCTCGATGGTGAAGGTCGACGCGCCGGGCCGCTCGCGCGGGGCCGGGTCGTCAGGCGCCGGAGCGGTCAACGCTCGGGCAGCGGATCCTGGGCGGTCGTCGAACGCGACGAGCGGGAGCCCCCGCGAGATCGGACGGACGTCTGGATCGACGCGGGGAGAGGCTGGGCAGCGGCGCCCGGCGTGACGATCCGCCCGGTCGCCTCCATGCCCGACGGGAGTGGTTGGATCGTCCCGGCCGGCATGACCTCACGCCGCTCGAAGTCCTTGCCACACCACGCGCACAGCGACCAGTCGAGGCCGACCAGTCGCGAGCAGTTGGGGCAGACGCGGTTCAGTCGCGTCCGGCAGGACGGACAGATGATCCATTCCTCGTCGACGCGGCGCTCGCACGTCGGGCAGTGGCGGACCGACTCGACCTCGTTGAGGAGCGCCTCCTCGGCCAGGTTCCGCTCCCACACCTCGCCGATCTTCTCGTGCGGGCGGACGATCTTGTAGACCCACACCGCGAACACGAATAGGAACGGCGTGAAGAGGATGATCCCCGCGGCGACGACGTACGGCAGGATCGCGTTGTCCGACCGCTGCTGCATGTCCCGGAACGCCCAGTATGCGGTCGCGATCCACAGGATCACGATGTAGATGAAGATCAGTCGCGCCCCGACCTGGACGACGGGGCTGTTGATGATGTCCCCGATCGTGTCGCCGATACCGGCGAGGATCTGCTCCATACCCCTGGGGTCGCCTCCGTGGGTCGAGTGGTCGGGCGCAGTGTAGCAGGGGGTCTCCCCGTGGCCGGCCCGGGCGTCGCCCGACGGCGACCCGCTTCAGACGGGCTTGGCGACCACGGCGTGACGGTCCGTCACGAGTGCGAGGATCCCGGAGCCGATCAGGGCGATGGCCCCGATGGCGTCGATCAGGACGCCCGGCGACGCGTCGAGCGGACCGAGGAGGTACGGCCACGTCAGGCCGAGGAGCAGCGCGCCGACACCAAGTCCGCCGAGGCCGGTGCGGATCCACGACGGGATCGGGTTCCTCACGATCGACAGCGCGAGGACCGCAAGGATCCCGATCACGACGATCAGGTGACCGGGACCGGCGAGGCCCCATCGATCGAAGTAGTCCGAGCCCGACGAGCCGATCATCACGCTTGCCCAGGGCAGGAGGAAGCCGACGGAGGCGAGCGCCGCGCCGGCGACCGACACCGAGCCGATGAATTCCGCCACGCGTGAGGGATCGAGGGCGCGCTGCTTGGCCTCGTTGACGGCCGACCCGGTCGCGGCCGATGCCGCGGTGTCGGTCTCGCTGCCGTAGCCGGCCCACGCCCGTGCGGGCGCCGGAGGACCGGCCGGGATAGCGGACGCGGGCAACGGGGGAACGTACGCGCCCGGCGGTTCGATCGGTGGGGCCGGCGGCGGCTCGTTCGCAGGGGGAGCCTTAGCCGCAGCGGCCGCCGCGCGGGCGTAGTTCGGTCGCGGCATGTAGGCAGGTGTGGCCGGTCCCGTCATGCTCGCGCCCGCGACCGCCCAGGCGTGTCCCGCGGTCGACGAGGATTCGACCTCGGGCTCGTCGGCGTCGTCCGATCCCAGGAAGCCGTCCAGGTCGCCGTCCTCGAGCCCGTCGTCGATCGCATCTTTGCGCTGGTCGAGCTCGACGGCCGGGCCGTCGGCGGCGCCCGCCCAGGGCAGCTCGGCGTCGAGGTCGCGGAGACCACCGCTCAGTGCGAGCTCGGGACCGTCGGGCATGCCCGAAAGCGGCGCCGATTCGGCGTCGAAGGGCACGTCCGGTCGCGCGCTCGTCCCCGACGTCGCGGACGACGACGGTCGCCGAGCTCCGACGACCGAGGCCAGGAGCTCACCACACGATGGGCACGAGAGGCGCCCATACGGCACCGCGGCCGCACATGTTCCGCAGACGATCGACTGCGCCGTCATCCGTCACCTCGTTCACATCGACCCTCCCCGCGGGTCGAAGGTGGCTCAGCGTGCCAGACGGGGTGTGGTCCTTCTAGTCCCCCGACCGGATGTCGTTCCCTCCCCCGAACGTCCCGCCTACGACCATGGTCCAGATGGCCGCTCGCCATGCACAGACGAGGCCGATCAACACCAGACCACCGCCGAAGAGGCCGACGAACACCAGCAGCAGGAGGGTCGCCATCGATGCATCGCCGACGGACAGGGCGGCGCCCAGCGCGTTCCAGGTCGCGCCCGCGGCAAGGCCGGTGGTCGCGAGCACGACCACGAGAGCGGCAGTACCCGTGATTCCCAGGGTGAGCACGCGAGCCGGGTCCTCACGGACGCGGCCGATCCCCGCGCGCAGGGCTGCGCGGCCGCCGTCACCGCCGAGGACGATCCGGCGGGTCGCCAGGGCACCGACGATCTCGCCCGCCAGCCAGGTCACCGCCACGATCGCGAAGGCATCCGGTGCGCCGGCCACGATTCGCCAGGCCGCCGGCACCGTCACGTCCGACGGAACGGTCAATTCTCGGTACGCGGCGCTCACGATCCGCACGGCCGCCCACGCAGCCCCGATCGCCAGCGGCAGGTGCGCGACCAGCCGGACGCCCGCGATGCGCCAGGCCACCGATCCGCCATGCCATGGGAACCCTTCCTCGTCGGCGATCCGCCGGACTCCGTCGGCTTCGGCGACCGCCGCGATGAGGCCGCCGGCGACCAGCCAGGCGATCGCGACCACGACGACGACGGCGACCAACGCCATGACCTCACCCGTCCGTCGCCCGAACGCGACGTCCTCGAGCAACGGGGCGACGATGTTGGCGAGGCCGACCGGGGTCGGGACCACGACGATCGGCGCTACGATCAGCAGCCATCCGCCGCGCACGAGGAAGCCGAGCAGCGCGAGGGGCCATGTCGCGGGTCGGGCGAGGACGGCAAGGAGCGAGGCGATGAGCGTCGCTCCGACCTTCACCGCGCGAGTCGCTCCACCGCTCGGCGAAATGCCGCGAGGACGGTCTCGGCGAGCTCGTTCGGCCGCATCGTCGCCGCACGCGCCGGCTCGAATCGGAAGGCCGCGCGAACAGCGAGCGGGGCGCGCCAGGGACGCTCGGGGTCGTCCGGCGGGACGAGTGCTCCGACCCGCAGTTGGAGCCGGCCGGCATCCTCGAGGATCAGACCGGATAGCGCCCCCGATAGCGCCGGACCGAGCCGTCCCAGTGGCGGATCGGGCGGTGGCCCGGCGGCCGGCGCAACGTCCCGGAAGCTGACGACGCCCTCGTCATCGGCGACCCACAGGAGCGCCATCCACCAGCCATCGGACGTCTCGGAGGGTCGGGCCATGCCCGCTTGCAGGATGCGGTCGCCGACGTGTACCTCGTGCTCGCGCAGGAACGAGGGACCTGGCGGCGGAAGTCGATCGGGCACGGCCGGAAGGATACGCGGCCGGCTGGCAGGGCCCGCTCGCGCGGGGCGCTGCAGCGGCGTTCAGGCCGTTGGGGCCGGGCCCTCGGTCTCGTGCGCGTCCGCCTCGATCGCCCCTTCGAGCGCTGCGGCCGGCAGGCCCTCCGGCGCCCGTCCTTCGACGGTCGCCTCGGCCAGCAGCGAATCGGCCTCCGCCTGGAGGTTCGCGATATCGGCCTCGAGCTCGAGGCGCAGCATCTCTCGGCGGACTTCGGCATCGGGCGGAGCGAGCGCCCCTGCTTCGGTTGCCGACGTGACCTCGTCCGGGTACTCCCCGCTGATCCACGACAGGAAGCGGTTGCGCGGTCGGGCGACCGGCGTCTTCGCACGGACGATGGCAGCTGCGTCGATGGCGGTCAGGCCGGGGAGCGAACTATCGGTCGTGGGATCCACGGCGAGGGCAGCCCCGCAGGACGGACAGGTCTCGGGATCGCCGGTGTACGTCGCGGAGCACCACGGGCAGGTGTTCTCCGCCGACCCAGCCGCGGAAGGCGTGTCGTCGACCATGGCCGAATGCTACCGCCTGCTCGAAGTGCCGGAATACCCCATCGGTCCGGGGTCGGCGGAGTACCGGGCCGCACCACTTCCGACCTGCGCGCGTTCTATTCCCATTCGATGGTCGCTGGGGGCTTGGAGCTGATGTCGTAGACGACCCGGTTGACACCGGGGACCTCGTTCACGATCCGGCTGCTGATCTTGCCCAGGATGTCGTACGGGAGCTTGGCCCAATCGGCGGTCATGCCGTCCTCCGAGGTCACGGCCCTGATCGCGACCACGTTGGCGTAGGTCCGACCGTCACCCATCACGCCCACGGAGCGCACCGGCGTCAGGATCGCGAAGCTCTGCCACAGGCTGCGGTAGAGATTCGCGGCCTTGATCTCATCGATGACGATCCAGTCGGCCTCGCGCAGCGTCTCGAGCCGGTCGGCGGTGACCTCCCCGATGATGCGGATCGCCAGGCCCGGGCCCGGGAACGGCTGGCGCAGGACCATCGCCTCCGGCAGCCCGAGCTCGAGCCCGACCTTGCGGACTTCGTCCTTGAACAGGTAGCGCAGCGGCTCGATCAGCTGGAAGCGCAAGTCGGCCGGGAGTCCCCCGACGTTGTGGTGGGTCTTGATCTTCTGCGCCGCCTTCGTTTCCGCCGTCGCACTCTCGATGACGTCGGGGTAGAGCGTGCCCTGGGTCAGGAAGTCGATCCGCCCGAGGTCGGCCGCCTCCTCTTCGAACACGCGGATGAACTCATCGCCGATGATCCGCCGCTTCTCCTCGGGATCCTCGACGCCGGCAAGCCGAGCGAGGAACCGTTCGCGGGCATCGACCATGACGAGGTTCATCCCGAGGTCGCGCTCGAAGGTGACGCGCAGGAGCTCCGACTCCTTCTTGCGCATAAGCCCGTGGTCGACGTAGATACACGTCAGTCGATCGCCGACGGCGCGATGCACGAGGGCCGCGGCGACGGCCGAATCGACGCCGCCCGACAACGCACAGATGACCTTGCCGTCCGATTCGGTATCGCGAGCGTGACGGTCGACTCGCTCGCGGATCCCGACGACTGTCGTCTCGATGAAATTGGCGGCCGTCCAGGCCGGCTCGATCCCGGCGATGCCTTGAACGAAATTGCGCAGCACGTCCTTGCCGTGCGGGGTATGGACGACCTCCGGATGGAACTGGATGCCGTAGAGCTTGCGGTCCGGGGCCTCGAGCCCCGCGAACGGCGTGGAGTCGGTCTGCGCGGTCGAGACGAAGCCATCGGGGAGTCGGGTGATCGAGTCGCCATGGCTCATCCACACCGGCTGCTCCCGCCCCAGCCCCTCGAAGAGTCCGTCCGCCGTCGTGAGCTGCACGTTTGCGGGGCCGTATTCGCGCTTGCCGGCCGGGAGCACGTCGCCGCCGAGCTCACGTGCCATGAGCTGCGCCCCGTAACAGATCCCGAGGACGGGGATGCGGCCGCTCCAGATGGCCGGGTCCGGTTTCGGGGCAGCCTCGTCGTAGACCGAGTTCGGGCCACCCGACAGGATGATGGCCCGCGTCCCTCGACGCTCCAGCTCTTCGAGCGGCGTGTCGTGCGGAAGCAACTCGGAGTAGACCTCCAGCTCGCGCACGCGTCGGGCGATCAGCTGCGCGAACTGGCTGCCGAAGTCGAGGACGACGACCGGGCCGCTCGTCGTCGTGGCCGGCGCATCGGCCGTACGGTCCGGCGCCGGGGCGTGCAGCGCGGTCTCGAGGTAGGCCTCGACCTCGGCGTCGTCGGGGGCGAGGACACGATGTCCGGCGTTGGCTGCCTCGCCGTGGACGGTCTTGCCGCGATCTCGTGGCCGTGGTGGGGATTTGGTCGCCTTGGCTCCCGTCGGCGCCGCGCCGGTCGGTTCTGCCTCGGCCGGTGTGTCCGCCGGCCGCTGCCCTTCGCTCTCGGCGACGTCCGCGTCCGACTCGATCGCCTTCGTCATCGTCCGATGTACCCCTCCGCGCCGTCTCCCGCCGGCCCCAGTGTACCCGGCGCGGTTCAGTTGCCTGGATGCGGACCCGGTTGCGGCATCGGGTGACGTCGGACGGCTGGCCGAAGGATCGTCGGGTGTGACGGGGCGAATGTCTGTGCCATCGTGGCGGCCATCGGTCGGTCCTCGCTCGCGCTCCGGGAGATCGGAACGATGGCCACACGATGCGGGCAGGCGATGCCGCCGTCGCCGGGACGTGCCAGCGGATCGCGAACCAAGAATCCAGTGGTCTACCCGGTTCGTCGCGCGGACGGCGAAGTGGCAGGATGATCGCCGTGGGCGAGAGTATCCGCATCGTCCTGGCCCACGACGCCGTCCTCTTGCGCGAGGCGCTCGCCGCAAGCCTCGCCGCGTCCGGTTTCGAGGTGGTCGGGCAGTCGGGCGATGCCGTCGATCTCGAGGACCTGGTCGAGCGCACGTCCCCGGACGTCGTCATCGTGGAAGTCCGGATGCCACCGACCCACACGACCGAGGGGCTCGAGGCAGCCCAGCGTCTGCGACGCGCCCACCCGGGGCTCGCGATCCTCGTGTTGTCCCAGTACGTCGAAACGCGCTACGCCGTCGACCTGGTCCGGGCGGATGCTCGCGGACTCGGCTACCTGCTCAAGGACCGCGTCACGCGGGTCGCTGATCTGGCCGACGCCGTCCGCCGCGTGGCCGCCGGCAACTCGGTCATCGGCCCGGAGGTCGTGGCCAGGCTGATGGGTCGGCCCCGTGACCATTCCCCGCTCGACGAGTTGACCCGCCGGGAGCGCGAGATCCTCGGGCTCATGGCCGAGGGACGCTCCAACCAGGGCATCACCGACGCCCTCGACCTCGAGCTCAAAGACGGTCAAGGGCCACGTCGGCCAGATCTTCGCGAAGCTGGGGTTGGAGCCCGACGCGGTCGCCCATCGCCGGGTGCAGGCCGTGCTCGCCTGGCTCCGAGATGGCGGCGGGGCCGGCTGACCGCCGACCCCGCATTGCCCGCCGGCCGTGCCGGACGATCAGGCGCCGATCTCGCCGAGCACCTCGCGGATCGCCCCGACCACGACGTCGGGCTTCTCGAACGGGAGGTCGTGCGTCGCCCCGGCGACGACCTCCTGCCGGCCGTCCGTCGACAGGGCCACCAGCTTGGTCTGGAGCTCCATCCAGATGTCATCGAAGGTCTTCGCCAGATCGGCCGGCATGCCCTCGGTGACGGCGGCACGGTCACCGGCGGTCAGAACGATCAGCGGACGATCGTCGAAGCCAGGGCTCGCGGCAGCCTCCGCCGCGCTCTTGATCAGGTCGAGTCCCTCCGGATTCTGGGACGGATCGTGCTCCCATTCGGTCAGATCGGCCCGCATCTGTCGCACGGCTTCGGGCTCGTCGGCGGATGGTGACGGCAATGAGGCTGCGAACCGCTCGCTCGCGAGCGGCGGTCGGACATCGACCATGACGACGCCGGCAACGTCGTCCGGGTATCGACCGCCGAACACCATCACGTTCCAGCCACCCGAGGAATGGCCGACGAGCACGTAGGGCGGCTCGACCCCGGCTGCACCGAGCAGCGCATGCAGGTCGTCGACCTGTTCGTCCGTCGTACGCGGCTTCGGTCCCGGTTCCGACAGGCCCAGCCCTGCACGGTCGTAACTGCAACCGCGGTCCGTGCTCATGAGCTGGGTCAGGACATCGCCCCAGCCGCGCTTGTCGCCACCGAGACCAGCCTCGAAGACGACCGTCGGGCGACCCGTATTGGTCGGGCCGACGCAGGCGATGCTCATGGTCCTGCCGCCGACGTCGATGTCGCGCAAGAAATCGCGTTCGGTGGGAGTACTCGCTGCCGCTGACGCGGATGCCGGCGCCGATGCTGATACCGGTGCAGTCGTGGCGCCTGCGGACCCGCTGGTACATGCCGCTGTTGCAACGGCGATGACGGCGCCGATGACGAGGCGCCACCCGAGCGTTTGCGATCCCATTGTCGAGCCCTCCTGGCATGGTCGCCGGATCGGTTTCCGGCCGATACCGACAGTCGACCGCCGGGCCCGTGTTGCCATCGGGGCGAGCGGGGAATCGCATCTCCGGGACGTCCCGGATGTTGGGCGGATATTCCCGCCGTATCGTTTCGGCATGTGGCGCAACGGACGCGTTTTACCCTCCGCCGCGACCGTCCTGGCCGCGGTGCTCGCCGCGGCCATCGCCGCAGCCGCGTGCAGCAGTCCGGGATCCGCTCCACCGCCCGCAGGTGTTCGACCTGACGGCTTCCCCACCGGCGTGTTCAGCAAACTGTTCGTCGATCCGTTCCTCGGTCCCATGCGGCTGTCCTGGGTCTTCGAATCGGACGGCGACTGGGCCGAGGTCCCGGAAGCGACAGCTGGCCAAACGTTGCGGACCGGGCCGGCCCGCGGCCGCTATGTCGTCGATGGCGAGCTCGTCACGCTCGAGGTCGTTCACCCGAGCTTCTGGGGGTGGTCACGCCACCGGTGGCGACTCGACGGTGATCGCCTGGTCACGACGTACGAGAGCTCCGAGCTCCCGGAAGACGCGGAATGGTTCGCGATGCTCGACGCGCAACCCTGGGTGCGCGTGCCATGACCCTCCGAACCATCCTCGTGGTCGACGATCACGCCGGCTTCCGCGCGACGGCACGACGCCTGCTGGAACGGGATGGCTGGACGGTCGTTGGCGAGGCCGAGGACGGTGCCTCGGCGCTGGTGGCCGTGGCGGCCCTTTCGCCCGACGTCGTCCTCCTGGATATCGGCCTGCCGGACATCGATGGGTTCGTCGTCGCGGAACGGCTGGCCGCCGGAGCCGGCGACACACCGGCGGTCGTGCTGGTGTCGAGCCGCGACCTCGGCGCCTACGGCTCGCGCGTGGCGACGAGTTCGGCGCTCGGGTTCATCGCCAAGGACGACCTCGTCGGTGGGCGGCTGCGGGCGATGGTGGCAGGAGCCGCGGGTCGATGACGATGTCGCCCGGACGCCGGCGGTTCGTGCTCGCGGCCATCGGTCTCGTGGCGCTGGCCTTCGGTCCGTTCGCGACCTATCAGTTGACCCGGACAGCGGAGCGAAGCCCGGCCCTGCTGCTGGCTGACGTCGCGGTGGGCTGGTCGATGATCGCCGCCGGCCTGCTGATCGCCGACCGCCGACCGGGAAATCGCATCGGTCCGCTGGCGGTCGTAACCGGGCTCGCCTGGTTCGTCGGCGACTTCACGAGCTCCGATGTGGCGGTGGTGTCCTATGCGGCGACGATGGCCCATGGCTGGTTCGATCCACTCTTCGCGCTCGTCATCCTTGCCTACCCGTCGGGTCGGATCGAGCGCAGGATCGATCGGTTCCTCGCCATCGGGTTCATCGTGGTCCAGGCCGCCTGGACCGTGGCCAAGGCGTACGGCTCGCGGCCCATCGGCTGGTGGGATTGCCCGACGTGCATCTCGACGGTGGACGCGTGGATCGCCGCCGACAACGCGTTGGATCCGCTGGGTCGGCTCGAAACGTTGGTCCTGGCGGGCCTCTCGGTCGGCATCCTGCTCTCGGTCGTGAGCCGCTGGCTCAACGCGACCGGCGCCGCGCGCCAACGCCTCGCCCCGGTGGTCGTGGCCGGCATCGTGCTCGCCGGCGGGTTCATCGTCACGTTCCTGCTGCAAACCGCCGTCCCGACGAGCAGTCGTGAGCCGCTCGGCGAGCTTCGTACCATCGTCCTCGCGGTCCTGCGCGTCCTCGTCGCGGTGGGTCTGGTCATCGGGGTCCTTCGCACGGACGCTGCGCGTAGTCGGATCGCCGATCTCGTCATCCGGCTCGACGGCCTGCCGCCGTTGTCCGTCCTGCAGGCCTCACTCCGGGATGCCCTTGGCGACCCGTCACTCGAGGTCTTTCGCTGGGAGCCTGCGACCGCCAGCTTCGCCGACGCGGCTGGTCATCCCAGCCCCTCGCCAGATGCCGGTGGGGCCGGCCGGACGATCCTGACGATCGGCGACGGGGCGGCGCCGGACCTGGTGATCGCCCACGACCCATCGCTCCGCAACGATCCGGGGCTCGTGTCTGCGGCGACGGCGGCCGTGCGGCTTGCAGTGGAGAACGAACGGCTCCAGGCGGAGGTCCGCGCCCAGCTGGAGTCGGTCCGGGCGTCACGGGCGCGGATCGTCGAAGCGCAGGACGACGAGCGGCGACGGATCGAGCGCGACCTCCACGACGGGGCGCAACAGCGCCTGGTGTCGCTCCAGCTGTCGCTCCAGATGCTCCGCCGGGAGCTCGGGCCCGCGACTGACGCGGCGACGTTGGCCGAACTGGACGCCGCGACCGCCGAGGCCGCGGCAGCCATCGCCGACATCCGCGAGCTCGCACGGGGCGTCCACCCGGCCATCCTGTCCGAAGCGGGCCTCGGCGCCGCGCTCGCATCGCTCGCCGACCGGACGCCCTTGCCGGTCGTGATCGAGGACTCGGTCCCGGGCAGGCTTCCCGCGGCCGTCGAGGTGACGGCCTATTTCGTCGTCGCCGAAGCCCTGACGAACGCCATCAAGCACGCCGGCGCCGCGCGGGTGCAGGTTCGAGCACGGGTCGACGACGATCGGCTGCGGCTCGAGGTCTGGGACGACGGACGTGGCGGCGCCGATCCGGATGGCTCGGGCCTGACCGGGATCCGGGATCGCGTGTCGGCGCTCGGCGGGACCGTGCGCATCATCAGCGATGCAGGGGCAGGGACTCGGCTGGAGGTGGACCTCCCGTGCGGGTCGTCGTAGCCGAAGACGTCGTTCTCCTGCGCGAGGGGATCGCCCGCGTCCTCCGCGACGGTGGCTTCGATGTCGTCGGTGCCGTGGGGGACGCCGCATCGTTGCTCGCCCTCGTCGATCGCGAACCCGTCGACGTCGCGATCGTCGACATCCGGATGCCACCGACGCACACCGATGAGGGCCTGGTCGCTGCGGAGACGTTGCTGGAGCGCACTCCGAGCGTCCCGGTCGTGGTGTTGTCGCAGGCCGTCGAGGCAGCCCACGCGGTCCGGCTCCTCGGCGAGGGGCGTGGCGGGGTCGGCTACCTGCTCAAGGAGCGCGTCGCGGCGATGGACGACCTCTTCGAGGCCATCGAGCGGGTGGCCCGGGGCGGGACGGTTGTCGACCCGGCCGTGGTCGCCGCGCTGGTGGGGCGCCGCCGCGCTCGGGATCCACTCGACGAGCTAACGCCGCGCGAGCGAGATGTCCTGGCCCTGATGGCGGAGGGTCGATCCAACCGCGCGATCGCCGGGCGGCTGTTCATCGGCGACAAGACGGTCGAGACGCACGTCGCGAGCATCCTGTCCAAGCTCGGGCTTGAAGCGGCGCCTGATGATCACCGACGCGTCCTCGCCGTCCTGACGTGGCTCCGTCGCGCCTGAGGCGGTGGAGCGTCAGCGGGTCGTGCGAGTGGACCGGCGGCCGCGTCGGGAGCGCTCCTCACCGCGGAGGTTCGCCGCTGCGACCTCGAGCAGGGCGAAGGCACTGATCGCGATGACGACCATCCCGACGACGTCCATACCGTGATCGTGCATGACCATTCGCCACCTCGAAACCGGGCGAACGTCCTGTCTTCGACTGGGCCGGATGACGTACTCCGTCAGTCGGTCGAGGTCGACTCGAGCTGGCGTCGGAGGCTCTCGATGTCGAGCGTCGCCGCGCGCTCGACCTCCGGGCGGGCCATCCCCTCGAGGATGCGATAGCGGAACGGCAGGCCGATCCGGATCGACCAGCGAAGCTCGGTCCCGGCGTCGGCGGCGGCCAGGTTCGCGTCGATCTCGATGGAGACGCCGTCGCCGTCGCGCCCCTCTAAGGCGAATCGTGTGGGCGGCATGGCCTCGCGGATGACCGCGTCGAAGGTCCCGGCCCGACCGGCCGCCCGTTGCTCGACCGCCAGGCGTTCGCCGGCGCCGACCGGCCCCGCGACGGTCCTGGTAACCGACACGATCCCGCTCGCGATCAGCCAGGACGGCCAGCCCTCGACGTCGGCGATACGCGCGAAGACCGCATCGGGCGGCCTGGCGATCGTCGCGTCGATCGTGACATCGATCGACATCAGCTCGACCCACCCGTGCCCGTGGCGGCGACCGGTCGGAGCCGGAACGACGGCCCACGACCCAGTCGTTCCGCCGGGGTCCCGTACCGCAGGATCAACGCTCGGATGGTCGCCGCGTGGTCGGCGGGCGATAGCGGCTCCGCGAGGGCACGAAATCGCCGGTCCCCGACCTCGACGTCCACGCCCGGATCCGCGAACAGGTTGATCGCCCACTCGGCCCGATCGCCTGCCGCCACCAGGATCGAGCCATCCGGCTCGTCGACGTAGCCGACGGCGACCGGGCGTGCCAGTCCCGTCAGCCGTCCACGCGTCGTCAGCCGGGCGACCTTGCCCTCGAAGAACAGGTCGGTGCCGATGTCGTCCGTGGGCGTGTCAACGCGCTCGCTGCCACGACTTGCCCTCGGTCTGGGTCGACGGCGCGTAGACCATCTCGACAGCCTGCATCTCGCGGATCGTCCGGGCGCCGAGCGCCGCCATCGACTGGCGAAGCGCACCGACGAGGTTCTCGCTCCCGTCGGTCACGTGGGCCGGTCCGAGCAGGATCCGCTCGAGCGTGCCGGTGGTCCCGACCTTGATCCGGGTCCCCCGGGGAAGCGTCGGCGAGGGTGCGGCCATCCCCCAGTTCGTGCCGCGACCCGGCGCCTCGGCGGCCCGCGCCAGCGGCGAGCCGATCATGAGGACGTCGGCGCCGGCGGCGATCGCCTTGGCCAGTTCGCCGCCACGGCGCATCCCACCATCTGCCACGACCGGGACGTATCGGCCCGTCTCTGCGCGATAGGCGTCGCGCGCCGCGGCCACGTCGCTGATCGCCGTGACCTGGGGGACGCCGATGCCGAGGACCTCGCGGGTCGTGCAGGCCGCGCCGGGACCGACGCCGACGAAGACGGCCGCGGCACCCTGCTCCATGAGCGCGAACGCCGCCTCCGCGTTGGTGGTGTTGCCGACCGCGACCGGGATCGGCATGTACGTCGTGAACTCGGCGAGCGAGAGCGGGTCGTATTCGGTCGCGATGTGACGGGCACTGCTGACCTGGCTCTGGACCAGGAAGAGGTCGGCGCCCTGTTCCGCCGCGAACGGCCCGAACCGACGCGCGGCGCCGGGCGTCGCCGCCACCGCGGCCTTGGAGCCGGCGGCGTGGATCGCTTCGATGCGGGCCGCGATGAGCTCCTCCCGGATCGGCTGCTGGTACGCCTCGGCGAGGATGTCGTGCACCTGGTCGTCCGGCGCGGTCGCGATCCGCTCGAGGATCACGTCGGGATCGTCGAAGCGCGCCTGCACGCCCTCGAGGTTGAGGAACGCGAGCCCGCCGAGGCGCGCCAGCTCCCCGGCCATCCGCGCGTCGACGACGGCGTCCATCGCCGACGCCAGGATCGGGATGGCGAGGTCGATGCCACAGAAGGTCTGGCCGAGCTCGACGTCCGAGGGCTCGATCGTGTCGGTGCCGGGCGCGAGCGAGACGTCCTCGAAACCATACGTCGGGCGGATCGTGTCGACCTTCGATCGAAAGGCGCGGCGCGAGGCCGCCGGGCTGCTCGCCTCGGGTAGCTCCGTCCGATCGATCACGTCACCCTCCTGCGCCGGCCCCACGGTCGGCCGCCTCGGTACCGAGTCTAGCGGTCCGCAGCGATCGCCCGCCAGACGTGATCGATCAGGTTTCGGATCCACGCGTCGTCGCCGTGCAGCCCCAGGATCGCGTGATGGCCGATGACGGCCCCCGCGATCATCTCGGTGACGACCAGCGGGTCGATGTCGTCGCGGATCTCACCGCGCTCGACGCCTCGCCGCAGCACGGCCTCGACCATGCCGCGACGCGGGGTCAGGAGTTGCGTCCGAAACGTGTCGAGCAGTCCGGGTTCGCGGCGGTCCTCGATCAGCAGCGAGCCGAGGATGCGGAACGCACCGGAATCGATGAGCAGATGGATGGCCGTCCGGACGAAAAGCTCGAGCGCCTGGCGCGACGGCAGGTCCAGGGGCGGCGGTTGGAAGGGCGTCGCCGCGGTCATCGCGGCGATGACCAGGTCCTTCTTGGTGGGATGCCGCCGGTAGATGGTGGTCTTGGCGACGCCCGCTTCGGCGGCGACCGATTCGATGGACAGCGCGCCGTATCCGACCTCGATCAGCTGGCGGAAGGTGGCCGCGAGGATCGCCTCGTCGGCGCGTGCGTCGCGGGGGCGCCCGCGGGGTACGGCGACGTCACCGGCCGGAGTCGATGTCACCTGGGCAGCGTAGCCGGGATCGTCGAGCCTGACGGTGTCTCCTGCGGTTCGCGGGCGGGCATCTGGCGGATGACGTAGAGCGAGGTCACGACCGCCACGATCGCCGCAACGACCGCGGCCAGGCCGAGTCCATCCACGAACGCGGCGCGCGCCGTCGCTGCAAGCGCGTCGCCGGCCGGGCCACCGACCTGGCCGGCGATCGCGACCGCGGCGCCGACGGAATCACCGGCCGCGTGCGCGGCCTGTGGCGGCAGACCGGTCAGGGCTCCGCCGACGCGATCCCGGTACACCGTGTTCATCACAGATCCGATGACGGCGACGCCAAGCGCTCCGCCCAGCTGGCGAAGCAGATCGTTCATCGCGGACCCGACACCGGCCTTGGCCTCCGGCACCGCGCTCATGACGGTGCCGGTAGCGGGGGCCATCACGTTGGCGAGCGACAGCGCAAGGAAGAACAGCGTGACCGCGACGACGAGCGGATCCGTGGTCGCCGTCCAACGGGTGATGCTCAGCAGGATCAGCGCGATGGCGATCAGCGCTGTGGCCATGACCCGGCCGACGCCAAGATGTTCGGTGGCCTTGAGGCTGATCCGGGCACCGAGCGGGATCCCGATAGCGAGCGCCAGCATCAGGGTCCCGGCTTCGAGCGCCGTCTTGCCCAGGGTGAACTGCAGGTACTGGGTCAGGCCGAAGATCACGCCGAACAACGCGAAGAAAGTGAGCGCGATGGCGCCGGCGCCCGCGGTGAATCGGCGATCGCGGAAGAGCGCCAGGTCCAGCATCGGGTGGGCCGTGTGGGTCTGGCGCCAGGCGAACGCGACGCCAAGGACGATCGCCGCCGCAAACGACGCGAGGATGCCCGGATCGGTCCAGCCTGCCGCCGGTGCCTCGATGATCCCGTAGACGAGCGCCGATACCCCGGCGATCGACAGGACCGCGCCGGGGATGTCGAGTGGTGCCCCCGACGGATCGCGGCTCTCCGGCACGAGGAAGACGCCGAGGACCAGCGCGAGCACAGCGATCGGGACGTTGAGGAGGAAGACGGCGCTCCAGTCGAAGTTCTCGATCAGGAGCCCTCCGATCCACGGACCCAACCCGACGCCGAGGCCCGAGACGCCGGCCCAGATTGTGATCGCCTTCACCCGTTCCGCGGGTGGGAAGACGTTGGCGATGACCGACAGCGTCGACGGCATGATCAGCGCGCCGCCGATGCCCATCGCGACTCGTGCGGCGATGAGATGGACGGCGGCGGTCGAGAACGTCGCCGCGATCGACGACGCGGCGAAGATTACGAGCCCGGCTTGGAGGGCGCGCGCCCGTCCGAACCGGTCGCCCAGGGCGCCCATCGTGAGGAGCAGGCCTGCGAACACCAGTACGTACGCATCGACCATCCATTGCAGCTCCGCGGCGGACGCGCTGAAGGTGCGCTGCAGCGTCGGGAGCGCGACGTTGAGGACGGTGTTGTCGAGTCCGATGATCACCAGGCTCAAGGCGAGGACGGCGAGCGTCCACCAACGTCGCCGGTACGTCCGGTCATCGACGGTAGGCGCGGTGGCGGTTTTGGCAGTCATGACAGCGGACCTCGCAAGGGGGCTCGCATCCCGCGGCGAGCCTATTCGATACGATACAGTAGCGTATCGAATACCGATGTCAAGGGTTAGCGCGGCCGGCGGTCTCTCTCAAGCGTCAGTTCCGTCGGCTCGCGCCGGCGTGGTGACCCACCGTCAACGATTTCGAACATTTCGATCGACCGGAGCGTCCATGCCGCCTCGCCGGTGACCCAGGGTCAGCGATCGGCCATTTGAGCGAAGCAGCGGACGGTAGATCGCCCTGGATGTTGACCCACGGTCGCCATGCAGGCGGTTGGAGCCAGTTGACGCCGCATTCGCCCCGAAATCGTTGACCGTCGGTCAACACCAGTGCGTTGGGGTCAGCGCGGCCGGCGGTCTCCTTCGAAGGTCAGCTCGAACCAACGGGCCCGCTCGGGGTCGGTCAGGTCGTCGCGGATGCGTTCGATCGCGGTCCGGTAGCCAGGCCAGACGACCGTTGCGAGGGCCTCGTCGATCGGCAGCCAGCGCGCAGCGTCATGTTCGTGGGACAGCGTCGGCTCGGACCCTGGCCGGACGCGAACGGCGAAGATCGCGGCGGTGACCACGGCGTCGTACGACGGTTCGTGGAACTGGTTCACGAGGTCGAGGTCGTAGAAGGCCTCGATGGCATCGGGCCCGAACCCGGTCTCTTCGCGGAGCTCGCGAAGGGCACCAAGGGCGACCCGATCGTCGCGCTCGAGCGACCCCGACACGCACTGCCACAGCCCGGGCAGGATCCGGCCCGGCGCCCGACGGAGCAGCAGGATCTCGGTGCTCGGCACGTCCCGGGCGGAATGGATGACCCGGAAGATCCAGCAGTCGACGAGGTCCGGCCTGAACGGGCTCATCGGTTCCCGTTTGCCATCTTGAGCGCGTCCGGCCGGCCGCGAAGCCGCCACATGGCTGCGATCCCGACCACCGGCCCGAGCGCCAGGATGATCCAGGCGAGGCGCCACCCGTCGGCGCCCGCCGGGTCGAGGAGTCCAACGCCCAGGATGGTGATGCTGGTGAGCGTGAAGCCGACGGCCGTCTGGACCGAGAGTGCCGATCCGGCCGTCCCGGGCGGGGCGAGCTCGGAGACTGCCGACGAGAACTGGGCCGAATCGGCTACGACGGACACGCCCCAGACGAGCGCGACCAGGACCACGATCGGAACCGGGGCACCGAACAGGATCCCGGCCAGGATGGCCGACGATCCCGAGACCGCCATCGCGGCGATCGTCGTCGTCGTCCGGCCAAGACGATCGGCCAACGCACCGGCAACTGCCGAGCCCACCCCGCCCGCCGCGACGACCCCGAACGCCGTCAGCGAGGCGGCTGCGGCATCGGCCAGGCCCGCGGCGGCGAAGCTCGCCAGCAGGAAGATCGGGATCCATGTCCACATGGCGAACAGCTCCCACATGTGGCCGAAGTAGCCCAGCGACGCGAGCCGCACCGACGGCTCGCGGAACGCGGCTGCCGCGATCGACGGCGAGAACCGTGGTGCCGCAACCTCGAGTGGCCCCGACCGCACGAGTATCCCGACGAGGAGCGCCCCCGCGATCGCGGCCACACTCGCCGCAACGACGACGGGTCGCCAGTCGACGCCGGCGTAGGCTCCGACGGCCCTGAAAAGGAATGGCAGGGCGACGCCGACGGTAAGCGCGCCGTTGACGACGCCGATCGCGAGGCCCCGATCGCGTCTGAACCATCCGGCGGCGAGCTTCATGGCGACCGGGTAGACGGCCGCCAACGCTGCACCCGTCATGAAGCGGAAGGGCACGGCCGAACCCGGATCCGTGGCGCTCAGCCCGAATCCGAGGTTGGCGGCGGCTGCCACGACAGCACCGGCCGCGAAGAGCCGCGGGCCGGGAATGACATCGGTCGCCCCGATGACGGCCAGCCCGATCGCGCCGACGGCGAAACCGAGCTGGACCACGACGGTCAGGAACGGCAGCTCGAGCAGCCCGACCGTCCACTCGTCACGCAGGAGTGGTGCGACGGCTGCGGCCGCGAACGAGGGGGACATCGCAAGCAACGTCCCGACGCTGAGTATCGTTAGCTGCCCCCATCGCTCCGACGGCTCCGGGGTGGTGCCCGTCACGCCCGTTCGGCCGGGATCATCGTGTAGACCACGCAGGTGCCGCGGAGGACCTCGGTCCCGTCCGCGCGGCGGGCGACACACCGAAGCGTCGTGATCGGCTTGTCGGCACGGGCTTCGACGACCTCGGCCTCCGCGGTCACCGTGTCCCCGATGTAGGCCGGGGCCGGGTAATCCCATTCCTGGTGCAGGAAGACACTCCCGGGACCGGGCAAGATCTCGGCCACGAGCGCGTTGAACAGGCCCGTCGTCAGGCCGCCGTGGACGATCAGGCGCCCAGGCGTCGTCCGCGCCGCGAAGTCGGCGTCGAAATGGAGCGGGTTACGGTCGCCGGTGATCGTGGCGTAGCGCTCGACATCCTCGGCCGTGAGCGTCCGCGTCCAGGTGCCGCGGCTGCCGACCGGCGGCGGCGTCCAGCCCATCGAGGGCTAGAGCCGCTCGAACCGATCGACCGGGACGACGAAGACGGTGGCGCCGCCTACCTCGACCTCGAGCGGGTACGGCATGAAGAACTCGCCGGGCTCCATGATCGGCGGCATCGGATTGACGACCTGCGTCCGTGAGGTGCAGTTCGCGCGAACGATCGAGATGACCTCCTCGACGTCGCCTTCCTCCACGCCCAGGAAGATCGTCGCGTTCGACTGCTTGAGGAAGCCGCCGGAGCTCGACACGCGGGTTGCGCGGAACTCCTTGTCCAGCAGGGCATCGACGAGGGCGCCCGCATCCTCGTTGTGGACGATCGCGACGACCAGCTTCATCGGGCGGAGTATCGATTGGCGACCAGCCGCGGGTCAACGCACCTGTCCCCGATTTCGGGCGGTGTACGATGCGGCCTCCGAACCCACGACGCGTGCAGGAGTCGACCCGTGGCCAGCGACGGTCCGTCCCACGATCCTCGATCAACGTTGCCGATGGCGATCACGGCTGTCGCCACCGCCGTCAACCTCGACGAAGCGCTTCGCGCGATCATCGAGGCCGGCGCCGACTCGCTAGGCGCGGCCTCCGCGGCGATCCTGTTGGCCGATCCGGATCGCCCGGGGTTGCAGCTCGCGGCCGCGACCGGGTTGGACGCCACGGCGGCGACCGCGCTCGCCGAGGCCGCACAGGATCGCGCCCACCCCTTCGCGACGGTGGCGGCGACGCGCGTCCCCAGCTTCGATCGAGAGGCGCTGAGCGCCGACGGCGCGACGTGGGTGACCTCGTACGTACCGCTCGTGTCGAGTGTCGGTGGTGTCGAGACGGCATTGGGTGCGCTCGGGATGACATGGCCCGCCGGGCGGTCGCTGACGGAGGAGGAGCAGGACCTACTGGCTGCACTGGGCTCGCTGGCCGCGATCGCGGCCGATCGTGCCCGTCTGGCTTCGACCGCGGCGGAGCGATCCGAATGGTTCGAGCGGATGGCCCACACCGACCCGCTCACCGGGATCGCGAACGAGCGGACCGTCGGGCGGGTCCTGGAGCTGGAGCTGGCGCGGGCGGGTCGGCAGGGTGGCGAAGTGTCGCTCGCGCTCTTCGACATCGACGACTTCCGGTCCGCGAATGAGGGTGATGGCCGCGACGTCGGCGACGACATCCTGCGGCGGGTCGCGGCGGTGCTCGCCGAATCGGTCCGCCTGGTCGACACGGTCGGGCGCATCGGCGGCGACGAGTTCGTGCTGGTGGCGCCCGGATCCGCCGGTGCCATGGTGGCGCGGCGGGTCCAGGACGCGATCGCGGCCTTGCCGGTCGTTGCGGGTCGGGCCGTCTCGGTCTCCGCCGGCGTCGCGCGGTTCCCGGTCGATGCGGCCGACGCCGAAACGCTGATCGCGGCCGCGACCGAGGCGCTGACCCGAGCCAAGGACGCGGGCGCAGGATCCGTCGCGGCCACGGAGGCGTCCGTTTAGCGGATCGCAGCGCTCGGCCGGCGCGTCGGGCGCCGGGCTCGCGAAGCCGGCTCAGCCGCTTGTGGCCGTCCCGATCGAGATCGGTGTGGTCGAGGGCGCCGTCGCGCCTGGTCGAGGTTCGCGGGTGAGCGCCAGCACGATCCCGCTGTCGGTCGGCAGGCCGCCGGTTTCGAGGTACCCGACGCCTCCCGCGCGGAGCTGGAGCTCGCCGAGGGCGACCGGGACCCCGTCCGCGGCGATGACCCAGGCCTCGTATACCTCGCTGCCGCTCGTCGGCGCGAGGTCGCGCATCGCGATGCGCGCCACGCCGTCCCTTGTGACCGCGGCGAGTCCACTGGGTCCAGTGCCGCCTTCAGACCGCATGACCGCGGTGAGCGACC
>JBIOWA010000281.1:0-4165 GCA_044868045.1 Candidatus Limnocylindrales bacterium | reverse complement strand
CCGGACCGGCCCACGACGCGGTCACGATGTGTGTGTCCGCTGGAGCACTCGGGCCTCGCACCGACGATGTCTCCTCGTGTCGGTGGAGGGACTGCGATGGTCCCACCGACGGGGTGCGGAATCAAGTCGGAATGGTTGCGGGACTGGGATCTTAGCCCCGCGCGGAGGTGTCGGCTCACGGCCATCGATCTCGCGTCGGGGTGGCTTTCGGCGGTCCCAGCCCTGATAGCGCTGGCTCTGAGCCAACCTTCGCAGATGAGGCCTGCATGCGACACCGCTTGACCACGAAATCATTGGCTGATAGCCAACAGAAGGGGCGCCTCGATCTAGTCTTGATCGCTGCGGCGATCGATTCGACGTCAGCGGGCACCCGACTCGTTTCGTTGGCTCCGGCGCGTCGTCGTGATTCTCAAGGCCGCGCGAAGACTCGATCATATCTGCGCAAGAGTTCGTGAAGTCGCTCATGAAGAACTGATGCGAACAGGATCAGCTGATCTTTCATGGCGTCGGGCCCAGATTCCCGCGTCGCGGACTTCAGTCGTTCGCGCAGCCCTGCGTCCGATAGGCCAGCCCTGCCCAACGCCTCGCCGACGTGCACGCGCATAGTCCGCTGGTCGAACGCGTAGTAGCCCGGCGGCCGTCCGTCGGCAGAACGTCGGCAAACGAGAACGAACGTAGCCTCTTCACGCCAATCGAACTCGACCTCGAAACAGGCATCTGGAAGTAAGTACGCCACGACCGTGACGTTTCCTCCGTCCTGGAATTCCACGGAAGCGCCTCGATCCTCCAGGAAATCGAATGCCTTCCTCTCGTCGGCAATGATGGGTGTCCGCCAGTCCTCAGGAATCATCGAGTTTTTCTCGTTGCTCCCGGTGCCGGGGCGCCGCCCGGCCCAGCGCCGCCGACCGGCTGTCGATGGCGCGCGGGTCGATCGCGGCGAGGCGTTCCTCGGCCGACGCCGTCACGAGGCGGGCGGCCTCACCCAGGCGCCGCACCTTTGTCGCCGCCACGTCCCAGGGGAGGTCGGCGAGCGAGCCGGACGTCGCCAGCCCTACCCGGTCCATGCCGCGACCGCGGCTCCCCGCCGCGTAGTCGGCCGCCCACAGCAGGATCTCCGGCCCGTCGTCGCCCCCGGCCGTCGTCGACACCGCGCCACAGATGATCCCGACCTGGCCGGGTGCGGCCACCGCGAGGCGCCAGTTGTCGGGCCCGCCGATCAGATCGAGCGCGAGGCTGGCGTAGGAACCGGCCAGGATCGTGTCGATCCCGGCACCGTCGGCGTTACCGCCCGTGATGGCGAGCGACAGGTGAACGCCGGACCCGAGGCCGGCCGTCAGGTCCCGATGGGCATCGGCGAATCGCGCGTGGTCGTCGGATGTCAGCGACGTTGCCCCTGGTTCATGGACCTCGATCCAGCGGCATCCGGCGTCGGCCAGTGCGGCGATGTCGCCGCGGACGTCGACCACGGCACGACCCGACGTCCACGGCCCGACGACCACGGCCTTGACCAGGCCACCGGCGCGCGCGCTCGTCGCCCGCCACGAACCGAGGGGATCCGTCCCGGGCATGGGCCACCCACAATCGGTCATGGGCTCGAGACCATGCTCCGCCTGGAGCGCAAGGCACGCGTCGAGAACGGCGTCGGGAGCCGCATCCGAGGCGACCGGCGGCCGCGGCAGCGCGCCGAGGAGCGTCGCGAACATGTCGACGAAGCCTGGCCGGTAGCCTACGCCGCCCTGAACGCTGGCCCGACGATCAGGCCCGCGACGACGACGATGACCACGGTCCCAAGGGCCACGGTCGGGATCGCCCACGGCACCCGAGCAAGTTGCCCGAGGGCCGTCTCCCGCAGGCGCCCCCACATCGAGTCCAGTGTCTGCACACGGGTCGGCTGCAACATCGCGCCGAGCCAGAGGCCGGTGACGAGACCGCCGATGTGCGCGGCGTTGTCGATTCCCTGGATCGAGAAGCCGAACAGGATGTTGATGAGGATCAGCACTCCGAGCTGACCGACCAGCATCCGGCTCTGACGATCGACCGGATGGTGCACGCCGTTCGCCGCGAGCAGCAACCCGAACAGCCCGAAGATTGCGCCGGACGCGCCGACCGAGGGTTGTGGGCCGCCGAACACGAAGCTCGCGACCGACCCGCCCGCCGCGCAGGCGAGGTAGAACACGAGGAAGCGGAGCCCACCGTACCAGCGCTCGACGATCGGACCCGCGAGATACAGCGCGTACATGTTGAAGAAGAGGTGGGCCAGTGACGGCAGGAAGAACCCCGGGTCGGGGCTGCCGTGGAGCAGGGTGACGGTCCACAGACGCCAGTACTCGCCGGCTGCGACGGCGTCCTTGTCGAGCTGGAAGGCGTTGTACAAGAACAGCCCCTCGCTCGACAGGATCGCGGAGAGCGACACGATGACGGTCGCAGCGATGAGGATCGTCGTGACCGACAGCAGCGGCGCGTCACCGCGGCCCCGCGCGAAATAGCGACGGGCGGTGCTCTCGTCGCCGATCTCCTTCGTCAGCCAGCCGAGTCGATTCGCGATCTCGGCCCGGTCGGCCGACGGCGCTCGACGTTCGGCCTCACGGTAGGCGCCGATCGCACCGCGCAGATCGCCCTGCCGGACACTCGCCGCGGCGATGTTCCGCCACGCCGCGTAGGACGACGGCGTCTCGCCGACCTGGAGGACCGCCCTCCACGACGCCACCGCGGCGTCGTCCTGGCCGAGCCGGAATCGGGCCTCGCCAAGGCCCAGGAGGGCAGCAGCAGTCAGCGTCGCATCCTCGAACCCGACCACACGGCTGAAACGGACCGCGGCCTCCGGGTAGTCGCCGGCCGCGAGCATGGCATCGCCGCCCGCGAGCAACGCCAGGGCTTCCTGGCGTGATAGCCGACCCGGCCGCGCTGGGTCGGGGAGGTCGGGTGGCCGGGGGTCGTCCATCGGGCCGACGATACTAGACTTGCCCCGATGTGCGGACGGTTCACCCAACAGCGGCCGGCTTCCGAGTTTGCCGAGATCTTCGCCGCGGAACCGCTCGCCGATGAGCTCGGTGCCCGCTACAACGTCGCGCCGACGGACGACGCCCTGGTCGTGGTGCAGCGTGGGGAACGGCGGGCGATCATGGCCTACCGGTGGGGCCTCGTCCCGCATTGGTCGGACGATCGGAAGGGTGCCGCCCGGATGATCAACGCCCGGGCCGAGACGATCACCTCGAGCCCGGCCTTCCGCGACGCGTTCGATCGGCGGCGGTGCATCGTGCCCGTCGACTCGTTCTATGAATGGAAGCGCGAAGGTTCGGTGCGCCAGCCGTACCGGGTCGTCGCCGCGGACGGTCAGCCGCTGGCGCTGGCGGGGCTGTGGGCCGGTTGGCGCGACCCGGCCACCGAGCAGTTCCAGCGCACCTTCACGATCGTCACGACCACCCCGAACGAAGCCGTCGCCGACCTCCACGACCGGATGCCGGTGGTCCTCGAGACCGGATCGTTGGATCGGTGGCTGGGCGACGGCTCGAGCGATGATCCCGGGGAGTTGCTGGCCATGCTGCAGCCGAACGACGCGGTCCCGCTGCTGGTCTATGCGGTCAATCGCTACGTCAACGACGTCCGCCGCGACGGACCCGACCTGATCGAGCCGCTGACTGACACGGCCGTGGGCGGTGCCCGGCCAGGGATCGTCGAGGAGACGCTCGGGATCTAGGAGGCAGCCCCGGTCGCGACCAGCTCGGCGTAGGCCTCGGCTGCGGGTTCTCCCTGGTCGATCGCCGCCGCGTATCGGCCGATCGCGGCGCCCGCGCCACCTTCGAGGTCGTCCTCGTCGGCCACGGCCACGACGATCGCACTCTCCGGCACGCCGTCCGGCGCAATCGAGTCAGGGGAGACCACGACGATCAGCGCCGTCTGGGCCCACCCCGACGCCGCCACGGCCTCCTCGACCACATCGGCCGTCGCGTGCACGGTCACGATCACCGCCAGCTCGGGCAGATACCGCAATGCCAGGCCGACGTCGGCGGCCTCGAGGACGGGACCATCCGCTGTCGACAGCGGGGCGTCCGACGACGAGGTGGGCGCCGGCGAATCGGTCACATCGAGGTCCGGTCCATCGGCGCCGGGGATGACCGGCGTCAGTCGTGCCGGGTCGCGGAGGGTCGCGACATGCCCGACGAAG
>JBIOWA010000280.1:0-6391 GCA_044868045.1 Candidatus Limnocylindrales bacterium | reverse complement strand
CGTCCAGGGCAAATACGGCGTCAATTACAAGCATTACTGGGTGGATGAAGAAAACGGCAAGGTCTTCTGCCTCGTCGACGCCCCGGACCCAGAAACCGCCACAAAGGTTCACCGTGAGGCGCACGGTCTCGAGGCGCACACCCTCTACAAGGTCGAACAGGGCGCCTAGCCATCCGGCAGCAACGGACGATCAGATCGTGGCCACCCAACACAGTCGCACGCTTGGATCGAAGATCGCCGCTGATCATCGACTACTGAACTATCTGCGTGGCCGCTTCGTCGGAACGGTCGATCAGATCGACCCAGGCAGCACGCGGATCGAGGTCGAGGGCGGGACGATCGCCAGCAGTTGCGAGGAGGATCACGAGGAGGTCCTCGGGTGCTGGCGGTTCTACCGGTATCGTGGCAAGCCGAACTAGGCAATCGGGCGGCCGCGGGCCTACGCGACTGACAGTCGCGTTTCCGGGTCGAGGCAATCGATCCCGGGCTCCTGGGACCTGATTCGCGACTGGCAGTCCCGGAGGTGCCTCGTAGCGGCGCCGATCGAGCACTTCGCTGCCAAAACGTGCCTGGGAGTCGCGGCCGGCTGCGACGGGGACGGCGCGGGACGCCGGATCAGGCCCGTCACGTAGCGACCCTGTCCGGCATCATGCCGCCATGTCCGGCTCACGCCCATCGATCCCGGCCGCGGTCACCGACGCCGGTGTGCTCGCCATCGCCCGTCGATCGGACCCGGCATCGGTTCCCGCCATCTGCGATTCGCTTCTCGAGGGTGGCATCCGCGCATTCGAGCTGACCCTGAACGAGCCCGAGTCGAACGCCCTCGAGGCATTGGCAGCCGCCGCCAGGCACGTCGAAGGGTCCGAGCTGGTCATCGGTGCGGGCACGGTCCTGTCGATCGAAGCGGCGCAGCGCGCCGTCGACTCGGGAGCGGCCTTCCTGGTCTCGCCACACGCCGACATCGCAGTCGTCGAGTGGGCGGCCGGCAACGGGATCCCGATGTTCCCGGGCGCCGCCACCCCGACCGAGGTGTTCGCCGCCTGGCGCGCCGGTGCGGCGGCCGTGAAGGTGTTTCCTGCGTCCTCGCTTGGGACGTCGTTCATCCGCGAGCTGCGCGGGCCGCTCCCCGATATACCGCTGCTCCCGACGGGCGGGATCTCCGGCCAGGACGCGGCGAGCTACATCGACGCGGGTGCGATCGCGGTCGGCATCGGCAGCTGGCTCTTCGGAGGTGGATCGGCCGCGTCGATCGCCGAGCGTGCTCGAATGGCGGTCGACGCCGTCGCGAAGGCGCGACAGACCGGCCGGACCGCCCGATCGTGAGCGAGGTCGTCACCCTCGGCGAGTGCCTGGCGTCGTTCGTTGCGACGACGCCGGGGCCGCTGTCCGAGGCGATCGGGTTCGAGCGCCACGTCGCCGGTGCCGAGGCCAACGTCGCCGTCGGGCTGGCGAGGCTTGGGCACGACGTCGCCTACCTCGGCCGGGTCGGTCAGGACGGACTCGGGACGGCCATCCTGCGCAAGCTGCGCGGCGAGGGCGTCGACGTCCGCGAACTCACGATCGACCCGGATGCCCCGACCGGCGTGATGTTCCGTGAGCGCCGGGCGCTTGGCCCGATCGATGTCATGTACCACCGAGCCGCTTCGGCCGGGTCGCGCCTGAGCCCTGACGACGTCGAGCGAGCGGCAAGGAACGGCGTTTTCGACGGCGCGAGCTGGCTACACCTGTCGGGCATCACCCCGGCGCTGTCGGCGACGGCACGAGCGGCGACGACGACGGCTCGTGACAAGGCGCGCGAGGCGGGACTGCAGATCAGCCTGGACCTCAATCTTCGCCGGCGACTCTGGTCGGATCAGGACGCGGCGCCGATCCTTCGCGTGTTGGCGACGGGCGTCGATGTCGTCCTCGGCAGCCCGGACGAGCTTGCGGTGATCGCCGGGGACGACCCCGCGCGCGAGCCGGCCGAGCTGGCGGCGACGGTCGCCTCGCTCGGACCCACCACCGTCGTTGCCAAGCTCGGGGCAGACGGCGCGATGGGGTTCGAGTCCGGCGGCACGGTCACCCAGGTCCGCGCGATCCCGGTCGCGATCGTGATCGACCCGATCGGTGCCGGCGACGCGTTCTGTGCCGGGTTCATCGCCGGCAGGCTGGACGGCGTCGATCTCGAGACCGCGCTTCGGATGGGCAACGCCTGCGGTGCGCTGGCGGTGGCCGCAGCCGGGGATCAGGCCGGCTTGCCCGACCGTGCGGAGCTGGGACGGCTGCTCGCCTCGGGAGGTCCCGACACGCTCCGCTGAACCGCTGCGTCCCACGCGCCGATCGCGGCGCGGACGGTGCTGCAGACCTCCGACGGGACAGCCTGGCCGGCGAGCTGGTCGAGGCCAAGAAGCGCGGCGCCCGCGACAGGTGGAGCCGCCAGTCGAACCAGCCGCGCGGCCGGCGCGATCCGTTCCACGCCCGAACGGATCCGCTCGTAGAACAGGGGCTCCCGCGTACGGAACACGCCGCCACCGAGGACGACGTCCGGGTCGAGGCGACTGAGATGCAGACGCCGGATCATCGCCGCGGCCATGACGACGATCTCGTCGGCCAGGCGGTCGATGACCGCTCGCGCTACCGCGTCGCCTGCCTCGGCGGTTGCGAAGGCGACCGGCGACAGCTCGGCGATCCGCGCCTCCGGGATCAAACCGCGGTACATCGCGGACGTCACCGCGGCCGGCGACTTCAGTCCGAAATGGGCAGGGACGGCCCGTTCCAGCCTCGTGCGGGGTCCGCGGCCGTCGCGGGCACGCACGGCGCCGGCGAGCGCCTGCCATCCGACGTCAGTGCCACCGCCCCAGTCCCCCGAGATGTCTCCCAGCGCGTCCAATCTGAATGTCTGACCGTTCGGCGCGACACCTGCCGCGTTGACGCCGTGGCCGCAGATCACGACCACGCCCCACGACCGGTCCGTACCGGCCCGGAGCGCCCCGAACGCGTCGTTCCGGATCAGGTCCCGCTCGGCGAAGCCGCGAGCCGCGAGTGCCTCGGTCAGCAGCTTGACGTCGGCCCTCGTGTCGGCGCCGGCGAGGGTGTAGACGGCCAGCTCAGGTCGCCGCTCCAGGCCGGCCTGCGCCGTGACATCGGCGACCAGTCCGGCCAGTCGCTCCATCCCGGCCGGCAGGCCGACCGCCTGGTGCGAGCTCGTCGGACCGCGGACCGCGGCGAGCAGCCGACCCCCCCGGTCCACGACCGCGACATCGGTCTTGGAGTTACCCCCGTCGACCGCCAGGACGACCGTCATGTGACGGCGTCCACCGGGACGAAGGTCGCGCCGGCATCGCGCAATCCGGCGATCAACGGGTCCAGGCCGTGCCAGGTCGCTGTCGTCCAGGGGTGGAGCAACAGCACGGCCCCGTCGCCGCGCGCGATCGTCTCGGCGACCATCTCCCTGGCCATCCCGCGTCCTCGGCGGCTCGGACGCCAGTCGAAGCCCTCGACGTCCCAACCGACCTCCCGATAGCCGAGCCTTTGCAATCCGGCGAGCACCTTCGGGTCGTCCGACCCCTCCCCGAACGGACAGCGGAACCACGGTCGCGGATCGACGCCAGTCGCGGCGACGATCGCCCGTTCCGCGGCCCGCACGTCGCTCGCCAGGCCGGCCGCCGACAGCAGCGGCATCCGGGCGTGGTAGAAGGAGTGGTTCCCGATCAGGTGACCCCGTTCCGCGACGGATCGCGCGACCCGCGGGAACGCCTCGGCCCAGCGACCCTGGATGAAGAACGTCGCGGTGATCCCTTCCGCTTCGAGCCGATCGAGGACGCGCTCGGTCGCACCGATGCGATGGGGTCGGTCGGGATGCTCGGCGTCGAAGGTCAGGGCGACCCGAAACGTCATCGAGGCGCTACTTGTCCACGCCGGTGATGACGATGCCGCGGGTGAAGAAGCGCTGGGTCATCAGGAAGGCGATGACCGGGATGACGAGCGTCATCAGCGTCCCGGCCTGGATCAGGCCCGGCTCCCGGTAATAGATGCCGTTGAACCGCTGGAGGCCGAGCGCCACGGTCTGGATGTCCGGCTTGCCCGCCGTGTACAGGAGCGGGCCGAAGAAGTCATTCCAGGAATAGACGAGGTGGAAGACCGCCACTGCCACGATCACCGGCCAGGCCTGCGGCAGGACCACCGAGATCAGGATCCGCAAGGGCCCGGCCCCATCGATCGCGGCGGCCTCGTCGAGATCCGTCGGGATCGTCATGAAGTACTGGCGCATGAGGAACACGTCGTACGCGTTGGCGAAGAATGCCGGGACGAGGAGCGGCAGCCAGGTCCCGACCCAGCCGATCCTCTGGAAGATCGTGTATGTCGGGATGATCGTCACGGCCGCGGGCAGGAAGATCGTGGCGATCAGCAACGTGAACAGCAGGCCGCGACCGGGGAAACGGAAGCGCGCGAATCCGTAGGCCACGAGCGTGCACGACAGAAGCGTGCCGATCGTCGAGATGACGGCGATGATGACCGTGTTGAACAACAGCCGCGGGTAATCGATCAGATCCCAGACCTTGGCGAAGTTCTCCCAGTGCGGCGCGAAATGCCACACCGGCTCGAGTGTTCGCCATGATCCTTGCCACACGATCGGGGCTGCGTCCGGTGCACCCGGATCGATGAACGTGCTCTGCCTGCGCAGCGGCTCGAGCAGCGCCAGCTGTCGCGTCGTGCCGTCCGGCAGCGGGACGTTCATCAGCGGCAGATCCTGCCCTTGGTACGAGAACGTGACGGGATCGGCTGGATACGGCGGCGAATGCGCCTGGGTGATCTGGTTGAGGCCCTTGATGGAATACGAGATCGACCGCAGCATCGGCGAGAGGAAGGCGGCGACCAACAGGACCGCGATCAGCGTGATCAGGAACGATCTGGCGGAATCACCTCGCTCACGCGGAGGCCGGCTCCCGGCGGCGACTCGGCCACGGCGACGCCCGACGATGCCCCGCCCCGCGATGGTGATGGCGGTCACCGCGCCTCACCAGCGTAGTACACCCAGCGCCGGGCTGTCCCGAACAGGACCAGCGTGATGATCAGCGTGATCACGAACAGCAGCCAGGCCAGCGTGGCGCCGTACGACATGTTCTGGAACGTGAAGAAGTTCTTGTAGAGATAGAGGTTGAAGAACATCGTGGAGCCGCCGGGCTCGCCAGTTCCCTCCTGGAGGACGAGGGGCACGAGGAAGTACTGCAGCACCTCGACCACCGACAGCACGATCGTGTAGAAGATCACCGGGGTGAGCATCGGGATGGTGATGTGGCGTAACGAGGCCCAGGCGCCGGCTCCGTCCATCCGGGCGGCCTCGTACAGGTCGGATGGGATGCCCTTGAGTCCGGCGAGGTACACGATCATCCCGGCGCCGATGCCCCAGACGCCGATGAGCACGAGACCCGGGTAGACCCAGCCGGGGTCCTCGAGCCATGGAGGTGGCTTCGCGACGCCGATCGCCTTGAGCCCGCTGTTGATCCAACCCGTCTCGGGGTTGAGCATGCCGCCCCAGATGAACACGGTCGCCACGAAGGGAACGACATACGGCAGGAAGAGGAGCACGCGGAAGATGCCGGACCCGACGAGATGTCGGGAATGAAGGAGGAGCGCGAACAGCAACGGCAGGATGATCGCTACAGGCAGCGCGAGCGCCGCGAACTTGAGGGTGATCCCGAGCGATGTCCATGCCTGCTGGTCGCGCAGCAGGGTCTCGTAGTTCTTCACGCCGACGAACCGGAGCGGCTCGGTCTGCGCCAGGTTGATGTTGGTGAATGAGAAGACGAAGGTTGCGATCATCGGGATGGCCGTGAAGGCCACGAATCCGAAGATCCACGGTGCGATGAAGATGTAGCCCCAGCGCGCGCGCCGCCAGCCAAGCCCGGAGAAGCGAGGCAGGCTGCGCGGGCGCGCGACGCTGGGGGCGACCATTTATCAGCTCCCGCCTGCGTCCCAGGCGGCTTGCATCTCCTTGCGCATCGCCTCGATCTCGGCGTCAAGGTCGAGACCGGGCGTCGTCTGCCACTTCGTTCCGAACTTGTTGATGATGTCGAGCGTCTGGTTGTACGCGGGCATGTAGGACTCGAAGTTCGGGACGTCGGCGAAGGCGACGCCCTCCTTGGCGACGTTCGTATCGATGCCCTGGGTGAAGTCGGCGAACTGCGCCTCGAGGAACGCGTCCTGCTTGGACTCGACGGCGGGCATGCCACCGTACAGGGCCAGCAGGTCCTCGTTCGACAGCAGGTACTGGAGGACCTCGAAGGCCTGCTCGGGGTTCTTCGTGTCCTTGAGGATCCGGAACGTGTCGGCGTTGAAAGCCGCCGTCGTCTTGCCACCGTTCGAGGGCGTGGCGGCCATGTTCCAGTCGTCACCGGCGTCGTCGACGCAG
>JBIOWA010000279.1:0-2351 GCA_044868045.1 Candidatus Limnocylindrales bacterium | reverse complement strand
CATCGACCAGGATGTCGGCCGGTTCGACGGGCAGGCCGCGTGTCGGATGGACTCGCGCGTTGCGGACGATGAGTCCGGTCGTTGCCACCTGGATCCCTCTCGTGTGGCCCCGCGGCAGTGTGCGTCGGGGCAACGGGCCGCGTCAAGAAAATCGCGCGTCTGCTCGTATGTCACGGAACCCGGACCGGCGCGTCCTCCGATCAACGGCCCGAGCTCATACTGGCGAGCGCTGGGGAGGAACGGGTGCACGAGGCGGAATCGCTCGACTACGACGACCTATGGCGCAGGGTCCTGGCCGGCACGCAGTGGCAGATGCGGGTCGGTCGTAGGCTCATGCGACACCTACCGGCCGATCCACGCTGCAAGCTGTGCGCGGCCCCATTCGGCGGTATCGGGGGGCCGCTGATGCGGCTGGCCGGCAAACGACCGTGGCCCAGGAATCCGAAGTTCTGCAGCCAGTGCTTCCGGCAGCTCACCGATCATCACGGCGGCGCCGAGATCGGTTGCAGCCTCATGTTCGCGGACGTCCGCGGCTCGACCACGATGGCCGAAGGCATGCGGCCGTCCAAGGTGCACGAGCTCATGGAACGGTTCTTCGACACCGGGGCGCGCGTACTCGTCGACCACGACGCGATCGTCGACAGGTTCGTCGGCGACCAGGCCATCGGCATCTTCGTCCCGGCGCTCACCGGCGCGGACCACGCCAGGCGAGCCATCGAGGCGGCCCGGGCCCTGGTCGGCGCGACTGGTGGGGGCGAGGACGGGCCTGGGTCCCGATCGGGGCCGGCGTGCACACCGGAATCGCTTTCGTCGGGTCCGTCGGCAGCGGGGCACATGTCGACTTCACCGCGCTGGGCGATACGGTCAACGTCGCGTCGCGACTGGCGTCGGCGGCGGACCCCGGCGAGGTCCTCGTGACGCTCGACGCGGCGCGTGCCGCCGACCTTGACGCCGCCGGCCTGGAACGTCGCGATCTCGAGCTCAAGGGACGGAGCGCCACCACATCGGTCTTGGTCTTGGGGAAGAGCCCAGCGCTGGCGAACGCGTAGGGCCGCGCGCACGGCAGGGAAATCAGGCCACGAGGTCGTCGAGGTACACGACGTCGAGCCTTGGGATCGAACGGATCCGTCGATCGTTCGTCACGAGCGCCGTCGCACCCGCGCTCCGAGCGCAGGCGAGGTGGACGGCGTCCTCGAGTGGGATCCCCAGTGACCCGCGGATCCATGCCACGTCCTCTGCGACGGACCGATCCAACAGCACGATGCGGAGGTGGAGGTCGCGGATCGCATCCGCGGTGATCTCGAACGCCTGCGCGTCGCCAGCCCGGGCGGGTCCGGTCAGGATCTCGACGAGGCCGACCACCGAGAGGACACCCTCGTGGGCACCCGATTCGATCGAGTCAACGATCGTCGCGGCGGCGTCGGCGAGCGGACCCGCGGTCTCGAGCAGGTAGATCAGCACGTTGCTGTCGAGCGCGATCCGTCGATGGGCCGCCAGTTCGCGCATGGGTGATCAACTCCTCCCGCTCCCGGGTTCGTGCCTCGGAGGCATCGCGAAGCCCCCGCACGAAGGTGACCGGATCGGGCTCATACCAACCCCGGCTCGTGGCGAGGCCACGAAGGCGGTCCGACGGTCGACGCGACCGCCTCCGCAGGACGATCGAGTCGTCCGCCACGATGACATCCAGCCGGTCGCCGGCCTGGATGCCGAGCGCTCGACGAGCCTCGCTCGGCACGACGATCTGATGCTTGGTGCTGACCTTGACGCTTAGCATATCGCCGATGCTAAGCGATTCGCCTCCGCGAAATCAAGGACGTAGATGACGGCGAGCACGGTTGTGCCCGTCCGGACTGAGTCACCGACCGTTCGCGAGGCTATCCCAGCATCGGGCGGACCTCGCCCACGAACCGGGTGAGTGTTTCGTCGTCGTACGGCGCCGGCATGTCGAGGTAGATCTCGCGGAAGCCGAGCTCGACGTACGGTGCCAGCTTCTCGGCCAGCCGGGCCGGCGTCCATGCCTGTCCGGGTCCCTCCCAGCCGCCGTTGTGCCGCCCGATCTCCTGCGCCACTCGTCGCGACTCCGACTCCGAGTCGCGCAGAACGGTCGATTCAGCGCTGAACACGTGGCGGATCTCGGCCGGGTCCCGGCCGACCTCGTCACACCAGCGACGGAGCGTCGCCTCCGCGTCGCGGACGACCTCGAGGTCGCCGAACGTCGCCCACAGGTCCGCGTACCGGGCGACCGTGCGCAGGGTCTTGCGCTTGCCCTTGCCGCCGATGAGGATCGGCAGCCGGCGCTGGATCGGCGGCGGCTGGTTGCGCAGGGATCGCGACCGATAGTGCGTCCCCTG
>JBIOWA010000278.1:0-6383 GCA_044868045.1 Candidatus Limnocylindrales bacterium | reverse complement strand
CTGGCCGGCGCGCAGGCCGGTGTTCCTCAGCCAGGGGTTGCGCGCGTAGATGCTGTCGCGAGACACGCCGAAGTAGTTGGCGATGCTGTAGAGGTTGTCGCCGCTGCGGACGGTATAGATCCAGCATCTCGGGGTGTTCGGGCACGGTTTCAGCAGCTTGTAGCGATCCGACCTCGGCGTCGCCGTCGGTTTGGGCCCAGGCGTCGCCGGGGGTGATGGCGTGGCGGTCGGCGTCAGGCTGGGCGTCACCGACGGCGACGGGGCGAGCGGCGTGACCGCCGCGCTGGGAGTCCCGGCGGGCGCGGCGATCGACGGGGACGGGACCACGGCTACGGTCGTCGCCGACGGCGAAGGGCCGGCCGCGGTCAGGCCGATCCCACCTCGGGCGAACACGAACGCCACCGACGCACTGACTGCCATCACGAGCAGGACGAGCGACGCAAAGACCGGCGTCGTCAGGGTTCGACCGGTGCGCACGACCGGCGTCGGCGTGTCGACCACGACCGCGGCGCCTCGCAGGTAGCGTGGGCAGTTGACGTGCCCCGACGACAGGCAGACGAGCTCCTGCTGACGCAGCGATTGGGGTACGGCCTCCGCGAGGGCCGCGCACCGATTGGCCGGATCCGGCCGTTCGATCGGTGTGACAAGGGTGCCGTCGGCGGAGGCACGAAGGAACGGGCAGGTGTTCGGATCGAGCGAACGATCCTCGAGCCGCGACAGCCACGCCCTACCGGGGTCGGCCGCGGGACCCCGATCGGGGGACGGCGGAGGCGATACCACCGCGGTCGCCGCCAGGCCGGGGACGTGGAACGGGGCGGTTGCGGCGGCCGGCGCGTCCGTCGTCATCGGCGGTGCTGGGGCGACCGGCGCGGGAGGGGCCTCCGTCGTCGCGTCGATCGGCGGCTGGGATCCGACGGGGGCGACGGGGGCGGCATCCGACGGGCGGTCAGCCGGGCTCCGTCGTCGACGTCGCTCGTTCGCGACTGGTGGACTTGGGGCGTTCGGGTCGATGTCTGTCCGACGACGACGGGGGCGCGGAGCGGGCGGTGTCGGTCGGTCGTCGGCCACGCATCTTCCCTCTGGTTGGACTCGAACCGCGCGGAGTCTAGTACCTTTCGCGCCTTGTCGTTCCGATCAGGCCGGTGCTAGGCTCCGTCGCCAGGGTCGGTCGGGACGCATCGCCGCCCTGCATATGAGGCCTCGCATCAGGTACATGGCGCTCCCCCTCCCGGTCATCCCGCAACAAGCCGACGCCTATCACCTGGCGCCTCATCGCATCAAGCGCTGCACGTTCCGGCGCCTGATCGATGTCGAAGCGGGTTCGGACCGCGTGTACGACGTGGAGTGCCTGTTCCCCGATCGGAAGATCCCGATCCCCCTGGGCGACCTCGAGTCGGCGATGCCGATCTGCAACTCCTGCACGGCCCCGCACATCTTCCGCCCCGACGAAGACTGATAGCCAGCGAGGGCGGTCTGTAAGCCGAGTTCTGTCCCGATCGACGCCGAGGCGTCGTCGAGGATGGTCATCCATCTGGGGCCGTCGGTCGCCCGACGGCTCATGCGGCCGACCCGAGGGCTGGGCAGCGCCCCTCTCCCCCGCACCGGTTGCCCGGCGCAGGTTGCGCCCTCCTATTTGGCCTTGCTCCGGGTGGAGTTTGCCCGTTTCACTCCGCCACCCGACCAATTGTCGGGCGACGGCATCGTCACTGTGGCACTGGTCCTCGTCTCGCGACGGACGGGCGTTACCCGCCACCCTGCGCTGTGGAGCTCGGACTTTCCTCACGACTGCCCGGGTCACCCCGGCGCCGCGCGACCATCCGACCGCCTCGCTGGCCAGCCGATTTTACCCTTGGCACAGATCGCCGGCCGTTGACGGCCCGGCGCCGGCGGACGGATGGACCTTGGTGAGCTCGACGATCCCGCTGCCGCCCTTGACGATCTGCTCTTCGACGAGGCCGACGCCGGGCGCATATTTCTTGTGCTCGACGATGGCCGGCTCGAGCTTGGTGAAATCCTCGGTGATGACGACGTTCGGGTAGGTGCCCAGCGGGTTCTCGATCGTCGCGTTGAGCTTCACGACCCGGGCGACGTCCTCGGCCTCGCCGCGCAGGTACTCCTGGCGGTAGTAGTCGCCGACGTCGGGGTTGGCCAGCATCACGATGCCGGGCTGAGCACCATCCACGCCGGCCTCCCACGCGCCGTTCCGGCTGACGATGCGGTTGCCATCACATTCCGCAGTCGCCTCGCCGAAGTACCAGACGTTGCCGGCCAAGTCCTGGGCGAACCAGTCCTCAGTGTCCTCGACGAGCTGACCATTCTCGAAGGCCCGGTCGCGAACGACGACGGTGGTGACGCCCATGACCTCGCGGGTCCGGTCCGTCACGTTGAAGACGTTCATCTCGCCCGCGCCCTTGTACGTCAGGGCGGTCCCGGGCTCCAGCGGCATATACAGATTCGTGATCTCCGTCGTGAAGTCCGCTGGGACGATCGTCGGGTGATACGCCTTACCCTCGACCACCTTCGCAGGATTGTCGGACGCGGGCGCCGGCGACGATTCGACCGGCGACGCAGCTGGCGACGCGCCGGCCGACGGCTGGTCCGCGGGGTTCGGTTGCTCGCTCGTCACGGGGGCGACGGGGACGGAGGGGTTCCCTCGATTCGCACATCCTGTGAGCGCGATGGCCAGCGTCGCCATGATCGACAGTGCGACGAACCGGCCCGATGGACGGTCGTGCATGAGCAGGTCAAGGGTACCCCTGGTCCTCTGACATGTCCCCCCTGACCTTGGTCCCGGGGTTACGCGGCCCTTACCGGTCCCCGATGGCTGCGCGGACGAGGATGGCGGCGATCGTCACGAGCGGCGCGATCACGACCCTCCAGCGCCATGTGATCCATGACCAGGAGGCGAACACGGTCATCGCCCCCCACCCGAGCGCAAGCAGTGTGCCGGCGAGCCCCCCGCCGAGCAGCAGCACTGGCAGCGCCAGGGCGATCTGCAGCAGCAACGCCGCGGTGGCGACGATGTACCACGTCAGGTTGTTGACGACACCCGACCAGCGGATCGGCCGGTCGCGCGGCCAGACGCCGTGCGGCCGCCGAGTCGGGTCGTCCATCAGGCCCGGTCGGGCCGCCGGACGACCGATGCCGGGCCGCCCGCCGCGGCCCGGTCGATCGCCTCATTCGCGAGCGCGTCCGCGACGCTGTTCTGGGCGCGGGGGACGTGGGTGGCGGTCCAGCGGCGGAACCCGCCGAGCGTCCCGCGCGCGGCCGCCCAGAGCGGGATGAGCTTGGGATCCTTGACCCGCCACCGGCCGGCGAGCTGCTCCACGATCAGCTTCGAGTCGAGCAGCAAGTGGACCTCCGCGGCGCCGAGATCGCGTGCCAGCTCGAGCGCACGCACGACGCCCGTGTATTCCGCCACGTTGTTCGTCTGGACGCCGAGGTAGTCGGAGATCGAGGCGTCGGGGCCCGCACGTGGATCTCGCGCGTCCGGCCGCGCGAGATCGAACAGCGCCGCGCCGGCCGACGCTGGCCCCGGATTGCCACGCGCGGCGCCGTCGGTGCGGACCACGAAGGCACGGCCCGCCGGCGGCGAGTCGCTCAAGCCGGATCCTCATCCGAGGGACGTGGATCGGGCTGCAGGACCGGCAGCTCGACCCGTTCACCGGCGCTCGACCCGCTGCCTCGGAGCTTGCGCCACGCCCACTGCAACGGGTCGTAGTACTCGTCGGCGACGCGTTCCTTGAGCGGGATGATCGCGTTGTCGGTGATCTTGATGTGCTCGGGGCACACCTCTGTGCAGCATTTGGTGATGTTGCAGTAGCCGATCCCGCCGCTGTCCTTGAGGTACTCGCGGCGGTCGGCCTGGTCGATCGGGTGCATCTCGAGCCCGGCCGCCCGGACGAGGAACCGCGGGCCCATGAACGGACGGTCGGTCTCGTGGTTGCGCAGGACGTGGCAGACGTCCTGGCACAGGAAGCATTCGATGCACTTGCGGTATTCCTGGACCCGCTCGATGTCCTGTTGCTGCCAGCGCCAATCCTCCTGCGGGACGTCCTCGGGTGGGGTGAAAGGCTGGATCGTCTTGTTGACCTCGTAGTTCCAGGAGACGTCGGTCACGAGGTCCTTCACGAGCGGGAAGGCGCGCATCGGTTCGACCGTGATCGGCTCCTCGAGATCGAAATCGGCCAGGCGGGTCTTGCAGGTGAGGCTGGGGCGGCCGTCGACTTCGGCGCTGCACGAACCGCACCTGGCGGCCTTGCAGTTCCAGCGAACGGCGAGGTCCGGTGCCTCGTGCCCCTGGATCCAGTGGAGCGCATCGAGGACGACCATCCCCTCCTCCACCGGGACGTCGAACTCGTCGAACCGCGTGTCCTCGCCGGGGCTCCCCCGGAAGACCCGCAGGTGTGCCTCGGTCATGCCTTGCTCCCTGCGGCTGCCATGGCAGCGTGGTCGGCCGCGAGCAGCTCGTCGAGCTCCGGCCGCATCGATGGGAGCGGTGTCGTGTACACCCGCATCGAGCCGTCGGCATCCCTTGCCACGACGCAGTTGCGGTCGCCCCAGATCTGATCGTCGCTCTCCGGATAGTCGAGCCGGCTGTGCGCGCCGCGTGACTCGGTTCGCTGGCGCGCACTCCGGGTGATGGCCTCCGACACGGTCAGCAGGTTGCCCAGCTCGAACACGAGATGCCAGCCCGGGTTGAAAACGCGTCCACCAGTGACCCGGACCGACGCCCAGCGCTGACGTAGCTCCGCCAGCTCACGAACCGCGACGTCGAGGTCTGCCTCCTCGCGATAGATGCCGACTAGGCGCTGCATGGTCGACTGCAGGTCGCGCTGGATCGCGTACGGGTCCTCGCCCTCGTTCCGCTCGAGGGGAGCGGCGAGCTCCCGCGCCGCCGCCTGGACCTGGACCGGGTCGACGTGTGGCGCAGCCCCCTGTCCGGCGGCATGTTCGGCGGCCGCGGCTCCGGCCCGGGCGCCGAAGACCAGCAGGTCGGACAACGAGTTGCCGCCGAGACGGTTGGCGCCATGCATGCCGCCCGCGACCTCACCGGCCGCGTACAGGCCGCGGACCGACGTGGCCTCGGTCTCGGCATCGACGCGGATGCCGCCCATGACGTAGTGCGTCGTCGGGCCGACCTCCATCGGTCCCTTCGTGATGTCGACGTCCGCCAGGTCCTTGAACTGGTCGTACATCGACGGCAGCTTCCGGCGCACGTGGTCGGCGGGGAGGTACGAGATGTCGAGGAAGACACCGCCGTGCGGCGAGCCGCGACCCTCCTTCACCTCGGTGTAGATCGCCCGCGACACGTTGTCCCGGGTCGACAGCTCCGGCGGGCGGCGGGCGTCGGTCTCCCGACCCTGCGATAAGGCGGTCACCCAACGGGCGGCCTCCTCGTCGGTCGCGGCGTACTCCTCGCGACGCTCCTCCGGAAGGTACCTCCACATGAATCGCTCGCCGTTGGCGTTCCGCAGGATCCCACCCTCGCCGCGGACCGCTTCGGTCACGAGCAGGCCACGGACCCCGGGCGGCCAGACCATGCCCGTCGGGTGGAACTGGACGAATTCCATGTCGATGAGCTCGGCGCCGGCGGCATAAGCCAGCGCCTGGCCGTCACCGCTGTACTCCCAGGAGTTCGATGTCACCTCGTACGCCTTGCCGATCCCGCCCGTCGCGAGGACGACGGCCCTGGCCGGGAACACGATCGGTCGGCCGTTGGTACGCCAGTAGCCGAACGCGCCCGTGACACCCTCGCGACCGGTGATGAGCCGTGTGATCGTGCACTCCATGTAGACGTCGATACCCATCGCGACAGCCCGGTCCTGCAGGGTACGGATCATCTCGAGCCCGGTGCGATCGCCGACGTGAGCAAGCCGCGGGTGCGAGTGCCCGCCGAACGGTCGCTGCAGGATCCGCCCGTCGGTCGTGCGGTCGAAGACGGCGCCCCACTCCTCGAGCTCGCGGACGCGTGCCGGCGACTCGAGCGCATGGAGCTCGGCCATGCGCGGGTTGTTGAGGTACTTGCCGCCGACCATCGTGTCGCGGAAGTGCGTCCGCCACGAATCGCTCGGGGCGACGTGGGCCAGCGCCGCAGCCACGCCGCCCTCGGCCATGACCGTATGCGCCTTGCCGAGCAGGGACTTGCACACGAGCCCGACGTCGGCGCCCGCGGCTCGCGCCTCGATCGCGGCGCGGAGACCGGCGCCACCCGCACCGATGACCAGGACGTCGTGGGGGCGGGTCTGCGGCTCTATCGGGAAGGTCATTCGCGCGTCAGGTGGTGGATCAGAGCCGGATCGCCGGGTCGGCGATGACGCCCAGCGCGAACAGTCGCACGTAGATGTCGGCGACCGTCACCGTGATCAAGCTAGTCCACGCCC
>JBIOWA010000277.1:0-6737 GCA_044868045.1 Candidatus Limnocylindrales bacterium | reverse complement strand
AATGAGTCGCTCGGGCGGCAGGGAATCATTCGGTCTCCGGCTTGCTGACTTCTCCAGCCCGGTGGGTCCTCGAAGATTTCAGATCGCCATACCGGATCGGCTCGGACGCGCCACAAAACCCGGGTGTGATCCGAACCTACCGATGTCGGCGAGCTCCTCGTGGGTGTGGCTTTGTCAGATGCCTGCCGTTTCGACCTCCGAGGTGCCTCGCGGTACGATGATCTCGTTCATCGCGCACGCCTCGGAGGCAGGCCCCGCAGACATGGCCACAAGCTTGAAACGAAGACCTGCTAACTCAGCGCCCTACGCTCAGCATTTCACGCTCATGCCACAACGCTTAGGCCGATCTACTTCGTAAACAGCAGGTCCTCGGTTCAAATCCGAGTGTCGGCTCCACCTTGGACAGGAACGGCCAGAGCATCCTGGCGTAGCTCTCGACCGTCCGCCCGGAACCCGAGCGGCGTTCCTTCTCGGCGAGGCAGGCAACGACCGTCTGCTGCCAGGCTGGGACATCGTCGGGAGCGGTGGCGGGAAGGTAGTGCGGGTTCATCGGCGGCGGCCTCGGTGAGCGGAGTGGACGCCGCCATCAGTCACTCAGGTCGCCGCGGAAAGCAAGACGATGCCGGGATAGCGACAACTGGCAGTTTCGCCCTATCCGCCATACGTCAGATCGCTTGCCAACGTGTTTCCGGGCCTATGGCACCCGGTCGACCGGCTTCCCGCGCAAGGCAAAAGTTGACTCGGAGGTTCACTGAGGACCTTGGTTCCGTTCGCTGTCACAACGAGCCAGACCACGGTTGTTCCGGCGGCCGGAGCGATTCCGAACCTTGGCTCCCAGGCACCATCTGCAGGGTCCCGGACGAATCCGAACTCTAGCTTGACGGAACAAATCGGTCCGAACACGGCGCAATCGGGTCAGAGAAGCCCACAGCGAGGGCGACATCCGTCCTGTTGTAGACGTGGACTCCGGGTTGTCCTCCACCGCAAGCGGCAAATGCCACGGCGGCGGAAATCGAGGCTGCTCGGGTTACTAGAGTTGGCGCCAATCGATCCGACTCGTACACGACCGGGAAAGGCGGTTCCTCGAACCCATCCAAGGGGTGCCATAGAGACACGACGATGATCGTGCGATTTATCTTGCCACGAGACATACGCATACCGGATATCGACCAGTTGCACAGCTCACAAGATCCCGCCCATCCAGTCTGGGCTATCCGACTACGGAGGTAGCCTCAGGCGATGACAAATGTGGCAACCGAGCGGCTCGGGCGACTGGGCGTCTGGTCGAACTTCGACCATCTGTCAGGGTCCGAGCTCCGGGCGTTTGCCCATCGCGTCGAGGAACTCGCCTTCGACGCGCTGTGGGTCCAGGAGGGCGCCGGTCGCGAGCCGTACGCCGCGTTGGGTGCGTTGGCGGTTTCGACGGAGCGGATCGCGCTGGGCGTCGGGATTGCCTCGATCTACGCTCGAGATGCTGCGGCCTCGCATGCCGGTGCTCTGACGCTGGCGGAGCTGTCGGGCGGGCGGTGCGTGCTGGGGCTAGGCGTGTCGCATGCCTGGCGCGTCGAGGGCCAGCGCGGGCACACGTACCTGCCGCCGCTCTCCACGATGCGCGCCTACCTCGACGCGTACGCCGAGGCGCCGTATCAGGCGGTGCGTCCAGCCGAGGAGCCGCCGCTGGTCATCGCCGCGTTGCGGCGGCGCATGCTCGAGCTGGCCGCGACGCGCGCGGATGGCGCGTTCCCCTACTTCGTGCCGGTCGACTACGTGGCACGAGCGCGAGAGACAGTCGACCGCGCCGCGGCCCAGGCCGGGAAGGAAGCTCCGCCAGCGCTCGTAACAACCGTGGCAGCAGTGCTGGAGTCAGTACCCGAAGCCGCCCGCGCCATTGCCCGGCGATACACCGAGTCCTATCTCAGGCTGCCGAACTACCTCAACAACCTCCGGGAGTGCGGGTTCACGGAAGAAGATCTGACGCCGCCGGGCTCGGACCGTCTCGTCGACGCCATCGTCGCGTGGGGCGGGTCGTCGCATCTCCTCGCCCGCATCGAGGCGATGCACTCGGCGGGAGCGGACCACGTCGCGGTCATCCCGATCGGCCCGGACGGTCGCCACGCGAGCCTGCCGGTCGTGGAGGCGATCGCCGGCGGATAGCCCCGGCGGAATGGTCCTGTCCATCTCGTCCTGGTGCCGCCGATGTAGCGCCTTTGAACGTCTCGGCGCGCACCGGTGAAGGATCGGACCCGGGCCCGAAGCAGCCGCAGGCCACCTGCTCCTGGCGTGGTGCGACCATCGCCCCGCACCGGGGACCAGCGGCTGCGTCCCATCGCCCGGACCTCCACCTGGTCGACGTCGCGGTCGACCTTGACTCGACGATATGCACGGCTGGCCCGATCGCAATGGCGATCTCTTCTCAGTAAAGTCGACAGAGGTCCCGCGCTCTGTGGATAGGTCATTCGAATGCCGCTAACAATTGTGGAAACCGGCGGCAGGCTCACGACGGACCCGTGGTCAGAGCGCCGCGATGTTGAATGCCCTGATACGGCGATGTGAGACGCCCGTCCCCAAGCCCGTAGGATCCAAACACTGACATGGCCGTAATCGCTAGGCGTATTCGACAGCGGTCCAGATCAGAAGACTCGGGACCAAAGGCGAGGACGGCCGGATCAGACGTGCCGATGTAGGTCCGTCTCCGGTGACGGCGCTGGGGCGTCGTTGTCGCGCGGTGGCTGTCCCCATCCCATCTCGGCCACGTCACGCTGGGAGACCGAGAGGTGCACCACCTCGTGCTCGACGTTGGCGATGGCTGAAGCGGGTACGTAGATGTCACTCGCCAGCCCGGTCGAAGTGAGAATGTAGTTCTGGCCCACCTCCCGGACCGTCCCCACGCGACGTCCGTCGTTCCCGACTAGCGCCCAGCCGGGTTTGAGGTCTGCCATTCGCATCGGTCCATGGCCTCTTCGCAGCTTCGCCTACCTTATCCCGCGTCAGCCGGGCAGGCGACGTTTCGGGGCGGGAACCGCGGCACGATGACCACATCACGTCGTCGAGCACGGTCTCCGCGAATGCTGACTCACAGCTTTATAGCTCGACGCGTATCAGCGGCAAGTTGGCTTCAACTGGCGGAAGTCCCACTCACGACTTAACCAAGGTAGGGTCCGGGGTGCTTCTCGCGAAAACGTAGGACGGTGGAAAACAACATCGCATCGGGTTGGTGCAGCAGGCCATGACCCGGGGACTCACCGGCGGTCGTTTCGCGGACGCGGAGGTCGGCGGGCGTGCCTACCGGCTGAGCGAGGTCGGGTGGGCTGTGTACGCGACCGACAACACCTTCTACTGGGTCACGTCGCTGGAGTATGGCGACTTCCCGCCCTCGCCGCCCCCCGACCTGCCCGACGCCGGCCAGATTATCGATGGCTTCATCGGCCAGCTTCCGCTCGACCGCTGACCGATCGCCGCTCGTTGGCCGTCCGGTGCGCTCCGGTGTGGTTCGGAGCAGCGAACCGGTACCCCGTGTGGACGGTCGTCTTGACGGGATCCGCCGGTGAACCCTACGCCCTCTCCCGCCTCCACCGCGAGGGCATCCTCGCCGCTCACGGCCGTCTGGACGTCGCGAGCAATCTTCGTGGCGACTCGGTCCGACATCGACGGCCCCGTCCGAATTCACGTCATAGGTGAGGCTGCTGAAGCCGAAGGCAAGTGCATTTTCGAGTGTGAGTTGGACCTCGCTTCTTGTGCGCTAGAAGTCGGGAGCATCGTGAATGCATCCCTGCATCCGGTGTTCGTCGGGGCCGCTTATCACGCGATCCGCATCTTCGTGTTGCCCGTCAAGAATGCGGCCCGCGTTGACGTCATGGTGACCTCATAGACCACGATCTCCTCATCGTCTCGGCAGGTTCCGCATCCATGAGGCTGTGAGCCCACGGCCAGAAGGCGGAGCGCCGCCCTCAGAGACTGGATGGACCCAGCCCCGCCTCGCTCAGCCCGGCGTCGCCGCTGGTGCGCGGCTCCTTCAGCTCCACGAAGATGACGTGCGTCCCGGTGTCACCGATGTTCTCGCCGGAGTGCTCCTGTGCCGCGAGCCAGCGCGTCATGCCGGTGGCGAGCTCGACATCCACCTCGCGCCCACCTCCAACCAGGCGGCGTCGGAACGTGCTGAGGGTGACCATGACGCTGTCGGGGTGGCCGTGAGGGGTCGTACGGTCTCCGGGCAGGTCGCGGTACTCGAGCACGCGGACGCGATCGTTCTCCATTACTACCCGGTAGAGGTCTGGGTTGGTGATGACGGGATCGAGCTTCACGCGACGCAGGCTAGCACTGCCTCGGATTGACGTTTCGACAGGCACTCCTCGCCGCTTCAGGCCGAATTTGTGGCGACCGCCCACGAGGTCGTTAGCGAGCCGGGTTCGCTGCAATCGACGGGCACCATCGGGTGATCGACTCTGTGCCGCTAACCGCGCGAAACCTCGATGCACGAGCTCGATGCGTGGGGAACCAACGCTGCGAAGGTTCCTGAGGTTTGGTGCGCGCTAATCGTCGAGCGACACTTCCCGACGCCAGGGTAGGCACGATGTCCTCATAGTGTGGGCTCGACTGCGCGTCTCGCCGATTGGGCGGCTCTGGGCACCTCTGCGAGACTGCGGCCGTCGGGCTCGCATCTCGCGGCCAACGCCGAGCTGCCGCTCGCGACCGGGCCGCTGGTCCGGGGCACGCTCGCTCGTGATGGTGACTACGCGCCGAGTGCGCTCGTGTACCTGCCGCGTCAGGGGCCCGGTCGGATGTTCGCGATGAAGACGCCGGTCTCGCCGACGAGCCCCGGGCGAGCCTGCACCGTGGCGGCAACGAATCCCTTGTTCGACGTCGCAAGGCCTTGGTACTCGCCGACCCACCAGCGCGGGAAGTCGTAGGGCGGTCCAACGTACGCGCCGGCCTGATCCCATGGCTCGCCGACGTCGACCGCCCCCGTCCATGTCACGCCGCCGTCGTCAGAGGACACGAAGCGGGTCCGAGTCGGGAGCGATCGCGTTGCGCAGTCGGCGCCGGCGACATCGACGGCGTTCCAGAGCACACCGAGGCGTCCGCGGCGATCGCTGGCCACCGTCGGCATAGTCGTCACGTCGGCGGACTCGACTGCGGTCCGATTCGTCCATGTCTGACCACCGTCCGCCGAGGACGAGAGGATGATCCGGCCCTCACCGGCGAGCGTCGCCGAGGCGTCGACGGATACGAACGCCACGTGACGACCCTGCTGCACCAGCGCATGCTGGCTGGGGAATGTCCGGCGGTCATAGCGGATCCCGCACACGCTGGGCTCCGGGACCTCCGGTGCGTTGGTCCGCACCGTCACCTCTGTCGACCACGTCGCGCCCTCGTCATCCGAGCGTCGCGCCACGATCCGCCATTCCGACAGCGTCGGGTCGATGACGCCGTATGTCAGCACCAAGCCGCCGCCGCGGAGCACCGAGAGCACCGCGTGCACGTTGCGCCCGCCCGGATGCGACGGCGGAATGGTCACGACCGTCGGATGCGTCCACGTGAGGCCGCCGTCGTCGGAGCGCGCGACGAGGGTCGCCGTGTCGTCGGCGGGGCTGAGTCTAAACGGGTCGTTGCGATAGGCGACGTACACCCGGCCGGCCTGATATGGATCCGCCGTGACGGAGGGGTTATCGGCGACGTCCGCCCCGGGGACGGCGACCGGTGCCGCCCAGCTTCGCCCGCCGTCATCGGATCGACTGACCAGGAGGGGCGAATGAAGATCTTCGAACGGCGGCAGGTAGAAGTTGGAGAACGGGACGGTCGCGAGGTGCACAGCGCCATCCGGACCGATCGAGAGCCACGGGTCGAACGTGCCCTCGACCGTCGATGCAGCGTCGCCTGTGCACGAGTCGAGGCCCGGTGGGTAGCCGACGTCCCAGGTCTTGCCACCGTCGCTGCTGGCAGCCGTCCGGATGGATTGCCCCGACAGATCGATCCACGCGGCCACCATGCGGCGCGGGTTGCGCGGATCCGATGCGATGTGCGGCTCGACCTCGTCCTCGTCGGTCATCTGGCCGAGGGCAGATGGCGGCAGGTTGCATCCGGAGCCGGTCCATGGGCTCGCCCCCGCGATCTCGGTCAAGGACGTGACCTGCGGCCAGGTCCGGGCGCTGGCCACTGGCGGGCTGGCGACCATGATCATCGCTACGAGCACCGAACCAGTCAGATGCAGCGCGCGCATCGGACGTCCTCCTCTGTCAACGCCACGGTCCCATACGCGCCTCGGCTGCGTCAACGTTCGTGCCACATCGGGGCGCTCGCCTTTTAATCGCGGGGCTCAACGTGCTCGAAAGCGCCGATCCCGGAGGAGCGGGTTGTCGGCCCCAAGCGGTATCGCTCGAGCCTTCGCTTCGTCGTCTTCGATGTCCCGATCCTGCTCGGCGCGGACCTCCGCGGCCTATTCACTGATGGTGTCGTGGCGTCAGGGGTTGTGGCGTCGGAGGTGACGTCCCGACGGTGTCATCGCCACGATTGGAGGTGCAGACGAGGGCCCAGCTTTCCGCGACGAGTGCCCCGGCGACACCCGTCAAGCCATCGATGAGTCGACGTACCACATCTCATCGAGATCGATGACGTCGAGGGCGTCGTTCGCGGTATGGGCGACGTACACTCGCTGGAGGTCGCGGTGGACGGCGGCGTGATCGAAGCCCCATCCCCGCGATGCTCGGGAAGCTCGATGTAGCCCTCGAGGCGGAGTGGCA
>JBIOWA010000276.1:0-9872 GCA_044868045.1 Candidatus Limnocylindrales bacterium | reverse complement strand
CGGCGTCTGAAGGCCGAACTACCCGCCGTCAGGACGTCCGGCGGCGTCTCGAATGTCTCGTTCGCGTTCCGCGGCAACGATCGCGTCCGCGAGGCGATCCATTCGGTCTTCCTGTACCACGCCAAGCAGGCTGGGCTGGACATGGCCATCGTCAACGCCGGCGTCCTGCCGGTCTACGACGACATCGAGCCGGAGCTCCGCGAGCGCGTGGAGGATGTCGTGCTCAACCGCCGCTCCGATGCCGGCGAGCGGCTGCTCGAGATCGCCACACGCTACGCCGGTCCGGGAATGGAGCGCCAGACCGAGGATCTGGCGTGGCGCGAGCGGCCGGTTGGCGAGCGCCTCACGCGCGCCCTCGTCGAGGGGATCGACACGTGGATCGTCGAGGACACCGAGGAGGCGCGCCAGGCCGCGAGCCGGCCGCTCGAGGTCATCGAGGGCCCGCTGATGGCAGGCATGAACGTCGTCGGCGATCTGTTCGGCTCCGGTCGGATGTTCCTGCCGCAGGTCGTCAAGAGCGCCCGGGTCATGAAGAAGGCCGTCGCCCACCTCGTCCCCTACCTCGAGGCCGAGCGCGAGGGCACCGGCCGGCGAGCCGGCACGATCGTGACCGCGACCGTGAAGGGCGACGTCCACGACATCGGCAAGAACATCGTCGGCGTGGTCCTCGGCTGCAACGATTACGAGGTCATCGATCTCGGCGTGATGGTGCCGGCGGCCCGCATCCTCGAGACGGCCCAGGAGCACGACGCCGACCTGATCGGGCTGTCCGGGCTCATCACGCCGTCGCTCGACGAGATGGTCCACGTGGCGTCGGAGATGGAGCGACTCGGGATGACGACGCCCCTGCTGATCGGTGGCGCCACGACCTCCAAGACCCACACCGCGGTCAAGGTCGCGCCGGCCTATTCCGGGCCCGTCGTCCATGTCCTCGACGCGTCGAGAGCGGTCGGCGTCGCGGGGGCGCTGGTCGACGCCCAGCGGCGTGACGGATACGCCGCCGAGGTCCGCGAGGAGTATGAGGCGGTTCGTCACGATCGCGCCGGCCGGCTCGCCAAGGAGCGTTACCTGCCGATCGCCGAAGCGCGCGCCAATCGCGTGCCGATCGACTGGACGGCGGTCGCGCCGCCGCGCCCGACGTTCACCGGCCCCCGGACGTTCGATCCGTATCCGCTCGACGAGCTCGTCGAGCGCATCGACTGGACGCCGTTCTTCGCGACGTGGGAGCTGCGCGGGGCCTACCCGGCGATCCTCGAGGATCCCAAGGTCGGGGCGGCCGCGCGCGACCTCCTCCGCGACGCCCAGTCGCTGCTCGTGCGCATCGTCGCCGAGGGACGGCTGCGAGCTGCGGGCGTCGTCGGCTTCTGGCCGGCCAATGCCGATGACGATGACATCGTCCTGTGGCGCGACGCGGGCCGCGCCGACGAGCTCGCCCGGTTCCGGACCCTCCGCCAGCAGATCGCCAAGCCAGAGGGTCGTCCGAACGTGGCGCTCGCCGACTTCGTCGCGACGATCGATAGCGGCCTTGCCGATCACGTCGGGGCGTTCGCCGTCACGGCCGGCCACGGCCTGGACGGCCCGGAGGGCCTCGTTGCTGAATTCGAGGCGGCCAACGACGACTACTCGGCGATCATGGCAAAGGCCCTGGCCGATCGCCTCGCAGAAGCGTTCGCGGAGCGCCTGCACGAGCGCGTGCGGCGCGAGCTGTGGGGGTACGCGCCGGACGAGAACCTGACCAACAGCGACCTGATCGCCGAGCGCTACCAGGGCATCCGACCTGCGCCCGGTTACCCGGCCTGCCCCGACCACACCGAGAAGGCCACGCTGTTCGAGCTCCTCGAGGCGGAGTCCCGCGCCGGGATGCGCCTGACCGAGTCGTTCGCCATGCTCCCGGGCGCGTCCGTGTCGGGCTATTACCTCTGGAACCCGGCGAGCCACTACTTCGGCGTCGGGCGGATCGAGCGTGACCAGCTCGAGGACTACGCAACCCGCAAGGGCGTCCCGATCGCCGAGGCCGAGAAGTGGCTCGCCCCGAACCTGCGGGACCCGGCATGACCGCCGGCGACGCGCGGGCACGGTTCCGCGACCGGCTGGCGGGGGGCCCCGTGCTCGCTGACGGCGCCACGGGCACGTTGCTATTCAGCCGCGGGGTCCCGCAGCGGGCCGTGCTCGACGAGCTCGTCGCGAGCCGGCCCGACCTGATCGGCGCGATCCACCGCGAGTACCTGGCCGCCGGTGCCGACCTCATCGAGACTGCGACATTCGGTGCGAATCGGGTCCGGCTGGCGCCGCACGGACTGGCCGATCGCGCCGGTCGACTCGCCCGTCGCGGCGCGCAACTTGCCCGCGAGGCCCGCGACGTGACCGGTCGCGACGTGCTGGTGGCCGGGTCGATCGGGCCGCTCGGTGCGCCGACGCGCGAGATCCTGCACCTGTCGGACTCGGCCGTCCGCGCGGCGTTTCGCGAGTCGGTCGAGGGACTTCTCGAAGGTGGGGTCGACGTCCTCTGGTTCGAGACGTTCGCGCTCATCGACCATCTCGCGATCGCCATCGACGAGGCCCGCTCGATCACGGCCGACCTGCCGATCGTCGCGCTGCTGACCCTGGGAGAAGAGGTCGTGCTGGCCGACGGCACGGCGCCGGGAGCAGCGGCCCACGAGCTCGATGAACGGGTCGACGTCGACCTGATCGGCGTCAACTGCGGTGCGGGGCCGGTCGGCTGCCTTGAAGCGCTAGTCGGGATGGGCGCGACCGGCCGGGCCATCCTGCCCAACGCCGGCCTGCCCCAACGGATCGAGGGACAGTTCGTCTACGCCGCGGGGCCTGACTACTTCGCGCGCATGGTCGGCGACATGCTGGACGCCGGCGCGGCGATCGTCGGCGGCTGTTGCGGGACCACGCCGGAGCACATCGCGGCCATGCGCGCTGCGATCGATGCACGGGTGGGCGTTGGGGCGTCGGCGACGCCCTCGGCTGTCGCGCCACTCGCGGCGGCGCCCACCGCGCCCGCCGCCACGACCACGATCCGCGCCGAAGTCGCGGCGACGACCGACTCGTTGCCGCCGCCATCCCGCCTGGCCCGGGCGCTGGCCGACGGCCGGTACGTGATCTCGGTCGAGATCGATCCGCCGCGCTCCGTCCGCATCGAACGCACGATCGAGGCTGCCCGACTACTCCAGGCGGCCGGTGTCGACATCGTGAACGTCAGCGACTCGGCGATGGCCCGCGTGCGCATGGGCGCGCTGGCAGTCGCGTTCGGGATCCAGCACGACCTCGACCTCGAGTGCATCGTGCACTTCACGAGCCGCGACCGGAACCTCATGGCGCTCGAGTCGGAGCTGCTCGGTGCCCACGCGCTGGGGGTGCGCGACATCCTGGCCCTCACCGGTGACCCGCCGCGGATCGGCGACCTGCCCGGGGCGACGGGTGTCTGGGACGTGGACTCGATCGGTCTGGTCGAGATCCTCGCGAGGCTCAACCGCGGCGAGGATGCGGCCGGCTCGCCGATCGGCCAGCCGGCATCGTTCACGATCGCCTGCGCGCTCGACCCGACGGCCGCCGACGCGGCCACGGAATGGGATCGCCTGGTACGCAAGGTCGCCGCGGGGGCGCACCTGATCATGACCCAGCCGCTGTATTCGGCCGAGCAGGTCGAGGCCATGTTCACTGAGGCCGACCGACGGTTCGGCCCGACCGGGTTCCCGATCCCGGTCCTCCTCGGGGTCTTGCCGCTCCAGTCGGCCCGGCATGCCGAGTTCCTCCACCACGAGGTCCCCGGGATCACGATCCCAGACGCGACCCGGTCCGCCCTCCACGATGCCGGCGACCGCGCGGCAGAGGTGGGATTGCGGATCACCGAGGAGCTGCTGGATGTCGTCGGCGACCGGGTCGCCGGCACCTACATCATGCCGTCGTTCGGCCGCTACGAGCAGGCCGCAGAACTCGTTCGTCGCCTGCGGGCTCGACAGCCCGCCGCAGTGGGGGCCGGGCAATAGTCCAAGGCGACTCGGTCGGGACGTCTCTCCCACTGACGGGATACGTATGAGTCTGCACGGCTCCCAGCCAAATCCGTCGGATTCGGCACCCAGCCCTGCACGTCCGTCGGCGGCACGTCACTGGTGGTGACGGGAGGCGCCGGCATGGCGCGTTGACGCCCTGACGGCGCGGCCCTAGACTCGATATCCGACGAAATCACTCGGATATTGATCCTCTCGTCGTGAGGTCCGTTTCCCTGTCTACGATCAGTCCCACCACGGGCTCGACCCAACGTCCGCACTTCCACGGCTCAGGCGCCGTCTCGTTCTCGACCAAGGGCGAGTACGGCGTTCGCCTGATGGTGCAGCTCGCCCGGCACTACGGGACGGGCCCGGCTTCACTGGCCGGGATCGCCGTCGAGGAGGACCTGCCGCGCGCCTATCTCGAGCAGCTGGTCGTCAACCTGCGTGAGGCCGGCCTAGTCGTCTCGACGCGCGGCGCGCACGGCGGCTACGAGCTGGCGCGCCCGCCCCAGTCGATCGCGATGGGTGAGGTCCTGCGCGCCCTGGAGGGCCCGATCGCCCCGATGTTCTGCGCGTCCGACGATCCCGAGCACGCCCTCATCTGCGACCGCTCGTCGCGCTGCACGGTCAACGTGCTGTGGGTCCGCGTCCGCGATGCGATCACCTCGACCCTCGATTCGATGACCCTCGCCGACCTCGCGCCGCAGCGCGTCGGCCTCGGTGATGCCCAAGGAGTCCTGACCACCCCGTGACCGACCAGTCGACCGCCACCACCGACCAACACCTCGTCATTCGCGGCCTGCGCGTCGCACCACTCGGCCACCCCGACCAGGAGATCCTCCAGGGGATCGACCTGACCGTCGGCAAGGGCGAGGTCCACGCGATCATGGGCCCGAACGGCTCGGGCAAGACGACGCTCGCCTATGCCCTGATGGGCCATCCGGCCTACGTCGTGACCGGCGGGTCCGTGACCTGGAAGGGTTACGACATCCTCAAGCTGACGCCGGACAAGCGTGGCCGGCTCGGCCTGTTCCTCGCCTTCCAATATCCGACGGCGGTCCCCGGCCTCAGCGTCGCGTCGTTCATCCGCAGCGCGCTCAACGCGAAGCTCCAGGGCATCGACAAGAGCGCCGAGATCGACCCGACCGACCCGGTCAAGGGTGGCGTCTCGATGCGCGAATTCCGCACCAAGATGCGCGAGAAGATGGCCCTGCTCCGAATGGACGAGGGCATCGCGACCCGCTACGTGAATGACGGCTTCTCAGGTGGCGAGAAGAAGCGGCTCGAGATGCTCCAGATGGCCGTCCTCGAGCCCGAGATGGCGATCCTCGACGAGACCGACTCCGGCCTCGACATCGATGCCCTCCGGATCGTCGCCGAGGGCGTCAACGCGATGATCAACCCCGACCTCGGCGTGCTGCTGATCACCCACTACCAGCGGCTGCTCAACCACATCAAGCCGGATGTCGTCCACGTCCTCGCCCAGGGCCGCATCGTCAAGAGCGGCGGCCGTGACCTGGCACTCCGCCTCGAGGAGGAAGGCTACGGTCCGATCCTGCGTGCGGCCGGCCTCGAGACCACCGTGTCCGACGATGCGCTGCAGGTCCCGAAGGGCCCCGATCTCGATGCCGATCCCGAGCGCGAGCCGGTGGAGGCCGCCCGCTAGTCGGGCGAGTCACGATGGCCATCGAGGCATCCGACCGACCAGCCCTCGACCCGGTCGCGCTGCGCGGCGATTTCCCGATCCTGCGTCAGCAGATCAACGGCCACGACCTCGTCTACCTCGATTCCGCGTCGAGCAGCCAGAAGCCGCAGGTCGTCATCGATGCCGTGACCGACTACTACCGCGAGTACAACGCCAACGTCCACCGCGGCATCTACACGATCGGCGAGAAGGCGACCGCCCAGTACGAGCGGGCGCGGGCGACCGTCGCGCGCTTCATCAACGCCCCCGACAGCCACGAGATCGTCTTCACCCGGAACGCGACCGAGGCGATCAACCTCGTCGCGTACTCGTGGGGTCGTCGCAACATCGCCCGCGGCGATGCGATCGTCCTGACCGAGATGGAGCACCACGCGAACCTCGTCCCGTGGCAGCTCCTCGTCCAGGAGCAGGACGGCGACCTCGAGTTCATCCCGATCACCGATGACGGCCTGCTCCGTCTCGACGTCTTCGAGGTGCTGCTGCGGCTGCGGCCGAAGCTCGTCGCCTTCACCCACGTCTCGAACACGCTCGGGACGATCAACCCGGTCCGCGAGATGACCGAGATGGCGCACGCGGCCGGAGCGCTGGTCCTGGTCGATGGGGCGCAGGCGGTGCCGCATGTGCCGGTCGACGTCCAGGCGATCGGCTGCGACTTCTACGCGTTCAGCGGCCACAAGATGCTGGCGCCGATGGGCTCGGGAGCGTTGTGGGCTCGACGGGAGCTGCTGGAGTCGATGCCGCCGTTCCTCGCCGGCGGCGAGATGATCCGCGAGGTCCATCTTCGGCGGAGCGAGTTCAACGACATCCCCTGGAAGTTCGAGGCGGGCACCCCCGCCGTGGCGGATGCCATCGGCATGGGCGTGGCGGCGGAGTACCTGATGGGGATCGGCATGGACGCCGTGCGCGCGCACGAGCGCGACCTCGTCGAGTACGCGCTTGACGTGCTGCCGCACGAGGTCCCGCCGATCGAGCTCTACGGGCCGATGGACCCGGACCGCCGAGGCGGCGTCGTCCCGTTCAATCTGCCGGGCATTCACCCGCACGATGTCGCCCAGGTGCTCGACCGGTACGGCATCGCGGTCCGCGCCGGCCATCACTGCACGATGCCGCTCCACGAGCGCCTGGACCTGGCGGCAACGGCGCGCGCCAGCTTCAACGTCTACACGACGCGGGACGACATCGACCGCCTGGCGGTCGGCCTGAACGAGGTCCTCGGCGTCTTCAACCGGGTCGGCTGACCCGGGCGCGACTCAGCCCGGCGCCAGCGACCGCCATGTGTCGAGCGCCCACTGCCAGTCGGCGGGGTCGTCGAACTCGATCCGCATCGCCGCACCCGACCCGGTGACCGCCGAGTAGCCCTCCAGGATCCCCACCTCGACGCCGGACGACGCGTCGGTCATCAGCCGGGCCCGCCCCAGGATCTCGCCCGCGCGGTGGTTGATCGCATCGGGCCCGAGATCCGCGGCGAACTGTTCGATGAAGGCATGCGCCGACATCGGTCGCCCTTCGGCGGTGCCCGTGGTCGTGGCGGCGAGGGTGATACTGCGGCCCGCGCCGCCGCCCCACCACTCCTCGGGCGTACGGCGTTCCGCGTACGAGCCGGGGATCTCCAGCGCCCAGCCCTCGTGGCTGATGGTCACGGGGTCGCGGCGATAGCCGACCGGCGGGTTCGGCTCGGGCTCGCGCGCGGTCCGCGCCGCGGCCTGGCGGGCCATCGGGTCATCGATGCCGCGCAGGGCGGTCAGTTCGGTCCAGGCGTGCCACGGGTAGGGGAGGTCGGGTTCGAGCGGGTAGGCCCGCGACAGCAGTCGATGGATCTCGTCGAACAGGTCGGCCTCGCCCTCCATGGCCGGGGTGCGCCAGCGGACTTCGAGCCACATCAGGACGAGGGCGCGATTGAGCAGGTAGGCGGCGTCGGTCGCGTCCGCCCACCACGGCGTGATCTCGAGGGCGATCCGCGGGTCGGCGATCGCCGCATCCAGCCACGCCTCGTCGCGCGGGCCCATGACCGTGGCGATCGCGGCCTCGGTAGCCACCTTGGTGCCGGCCGGCATCCCCAGCGGCACACCCCGCTCGCCGCGTCGGACGCTGACCCGAGCCCGCGCGAGTTGCGGCCCGAGCCAGCCGAGGTAGAGCCGCTCGGCGCCGGAACGATCCACGAAGGCGGTGGCCCCGTCGCCCTCGGTCCAGTCGATGGCGAGCTCCGCTGCGAGCCGCTCCAGGATCCGTCCGACGAAGCGGTGGTAGCCGGGTCCGGCCACGCCGGTCGCAGCCGTCGCCATGACTCGGCCCTCGTCACCCGCGGTCAGGACGAGCGGCGCGACGGCCGGGTGCAGGTCGACGGCGAGCATCGCCTCGCCGCCCGGAAGTGTGCGCTGGTGCGTCGACCGGACGGCGTCCGGGTATTCCCCGGTCAGCCAGACCGCGGCATCGGCCAGGAGTCTGTCGCCGCTGGGCACGCGCGGGATCAGCCCACGCTTCTGCGCGAGCCCGCCGAGCGCCACGCCGAGTGCATCCGCGAGGTTCGTCGTCACCGAGACCCGACCATAGCCCGGCGTCCTCGTTGCGGCGCCCGCCGGTTCGTACCAGCGGCCGAGGCCAAACGGTCCGTTGCCGCGACGCACCTTCGGGCGTGGACCACGGCCGAGGCGGCCTGCACCCTCGCACGCGGACCCCGGGCGAGGCGGTCTGCACGCTCGTGCGGTAGTCCGACATCCACCAGGTGCATGCGGGGGTGCACACGCCAGAGGTCGGCGTTTGTGCGATGCCAGAATCACGCTCTCTGGCATTCACGGAGTGAATTACGGACTACCGCACTTGCCAGGGTGGCCCGCTCCGTGCCCGGCGGGACGGTGGCAGGCGCGGCGGCTCCGTGGGCCCATTGCCCGTGGGCTCCCGAATTCTGGTGCGATCAGAGGAATCGGGAGTACACGAGGCGTAGCGACCGAATCGGCGCCAGGCGGTCGAGGCTCACCGTGTCGAGCGAACGGGGCAGGGGATTTCTGCGCCGGATCGGCCAGCTGACGACCAACAGGCCTCGTTCCGACCGTCGATCCCCTGGATCTTCTGATCCCATCAGAACCGACGTGGGGATCGCTCGCGGCGCGGCCGCGGAGGCGGGTCGAGGACGCTCCCCGACCCAGCAACAATCCCGACCTCGCTGGTCGGGATTGGACATCCGCGCTACACTCGAAACTCCGATGGACGATCTCTACCGCGACTACATCCTCGAGCATTACCGGCGACCCCATAACTTCGGTGTCGTCGAGGATGCCGACGCGTCGTACGAGGGCAGCAACCCGCTCTGCGGTGACCGGATCACGCTGATGCTCGGCGTCAAAGATGGCGTCGTGGACCGCGTCGGCTTCACCGGCCGCGGTTGTGCCATCAGCCAGGCGAGCGCGAGTCTCCTCACCGATGAGATCAAGGGCAAGCCGCTCAAGGAGGTCGCCGGGTTCCGCGCCGACGACCTGCTCGACCTGCTCGGCATCGAGATCAGCCCCGCGCGCATCAAGTGCGCGATGCTCAGCCACGAGAGCCTCCAGCACGTCCTCGGCGACCTGGGCGTCGCACGGCCGGAGCAAGCGGCCACGCCCGAAGGAGCCCAGGCGTGATCGCGATCGAACACGCCATCGGGATCGAGCGCCGCTGCAGGTGTCGCCCGCCGGCCTAGCCGGCGTCGTCGCGACCCACCCGCGAGTCCACCCCGCCCTGGCGACCACAAGCCGTCAGCCCGTCGATATACCGGAGTCCCCAACCCACATGCCGAAGTCCTACGCCGACCTCCTCCGCGAGGCCCGCGACCAGATCCCCGAGGTCTCCATCCAGGAGGTCGACGCGCTCGCACCCGGCACGGCCACGATCGTCGACGTCCGTGAGGCCTCGGAATGGGAGCAGGGCCACATCCCCGGCGCCCAGCACGTCTCGAAGAGCTACATCGAGCAGCAGATCGAGGCCGCGGCGCCCGACCGCGGCGCCCCCGTGGTCCTGTACTGCGCAGGCGGCGTCCGGTCGCTGTTTGCGGCCCAGACCCTTGCCGACATGGGCTACACCGACGTCAAGTCGATGAAGGGTGGGTTCCAGGCCTGGAAGGGCGCCGGCCTCGACTTCGAGACCCCGGTCGTCCTGACCCCGGAGCAGAAGCAGCGCTACAGCCGCCACCTGCTGAT
>JBIOWA010000275.1:0-4355 GCA_044868045.1 Candidatus Limnocylindrales bacterium | reverse complement strand
CGCGCCAAGCTCCATCGCGACCACGGAGAACATAGAGAGGATGTGCAGCGCCTTGAAGATGAGCATGCCCGTCACCTCCCGGTGGCCCGCCTCACGAAGGCGACGCTATTGTCAGTGTCCCGTCCAGTTCGCGTACCCAATCTCTAGAATTGTCCGCTTCTGGCCGATCCTCCTCCGCCAACCTGACAGTGGCCCCCGATGTCGTAGCGACTCGGGGGCCGTCCTATCTATTGGCCGCCACCTCGAAGGTCGGCCGCAGCATCGCGGGAGGCCCCGGCGCCGGTGGTGGCTGACGGGTCGCTGAGGTCAAACCCCCGGGCGGACGTCAATAGTTGGCTAGGCGTTCGGGCAATGTGCCACGCCGGAGTCTCCGCTATCGAGGACGGCGGATATGCCGAAGGGTCCGAAAGTGCGGTAGGTGATGGAGGAGACGGGGAACCGCCTGATCCCCCGCCTGACAGGGATTGAGTCCAGACGACCTCGTATCCAACATCGTTCTCTTGGGGCCGGGCTTCATCTTCGTCAAGGTCGTTTACCTATTCGGGGAGCAACACAAACGGCTCGATTGGGAATGGCTTGTCTGGAGTGTGCTGGCAAGTTTGCCAATCGCGGGCGCGACCGACGTTCTGCTCAGCCCGAAGCTGCAGGGTCCCCTCCCGTTCGAGTTTGTTCAGGGTACGACCCGCTTCGCGCTGGCCCTTGTTGCCGGTAGCGCAGTTGCGTATCTCTGGCGCACTCACCGCCACAACCAACATCCGCTCGTCCGCTTCGTCCGCCACTCCCTGGCCGACTCGGCGTGGGATGTGGTGCTAGACAACGCTCTCAGGGATGGCTGTGGTGTTGCCGTCACAGTCGAACGCCCCAACGACGCGGGCGTGACAACAGAGGCGAGTTACTACGGTCGACTGGCGACATTCGGCTATGAGACCGCCGGTGCCGAGCCAATCGTGTTCCTCAAGGGGGTCTCCAAATGGGATAGCGCCGAGGGGAAGTACGTGCCTCTTGCCGGCGACAAGCGCGACGGTCTTCTCTTCCATCGCGACGAAATCAAACGCATGCGGATTTGGGCACCAAAGCACTAATGGGACGGGACGAATACCGAGACCATGAGGAGATCGTGTCGGGCTCTCAGATGGCCACTCATGCGCTCACTTGGAGAGAGCCTGGGTGGCCGAAATCGGCGCCGATCCACGATAGGCCGATGCCGCCTGTTCGCTACCGGGCCGGGACTCAAGTGCGGCTGGTCGGTTGCCCGCTCCGGCGCAGGAAACTCGGCACCTCGCTGTCATCTTCATCCAGGGTCGACGATCGCTGTGGTGTCTGATCGGAGACCTCGGCTGGAGACGCGACGGCGTCCACACGAGACGCCTCCTTGACCGTGCGCGCCGGACGCCTCGGCGGCCGCATCTCCGCGGCCACCGGAGGTTGGCCACCGTTCGAAGAGGCCTCTACCGCCGGCTTCTGGGTCCGATCGTGCCCGTTCAGGCCAGTGGCGATCAGGGTGATCAGCACGTCCTCGCCGAGTGTTTCGCTGAAGGTCGCCCCGAAGATGACGTTCGCATCGACATCGGCGCGCTCGCGGATCTCGTCGGCCGCCAGCCGGACCTCGCGCAATCCGAGGTCGGCCGGGCCGGAAATGTTGAACAGGATCCCGCGAGCGCCATCGATGCTCGCTTCGAGTAACGGGCTGGCGATCGCCTGACGAGCCGCGTCGGTCGCGCGGTGCTCGCCGCTGCCACGTCCCAGGCCGATGACCGCAGGACCGGCGTCCTTCATCACGGACCGGATATCGGCGAAGTCGAGATTGATCAACCCCTGCGCGGCGATCAGGTCGATGATCCCCTGGACAGTCTGCAGCAGGACGTCGTCGACGACTCGAAACGCGTCGAGCATCGGGGCGTCCTCGGCGAGAACGTCGCCGACACGATCGTTCGGCACGACGATCAGGACATCGACATTCGCGGCAAGCTCGGCCGCCGCGATATCTGCGATGCGCTTACGTTGCGATCCCTCGAAACCGAACGGCTTGGTCACGACCGCGATCGTCAGGGCGCCCTGATCCCTGGCGCTAGCAGCGACGATCGGCGCGGCGCCGGATCCGGTTCCACCGCCAAGACCAGCGGTGACGAACACAAGATCTGCGCCGGCGACGGCGCGAGCGATCCTATCGTGGTCTTCCTCGGCAGCCCGGCGCCCGATCTCCGGGTCTCCGCCAGCGCCGAGGCCGCCCGTGATCGCGTCACCGATTCGGATCTTCGTCTCTGCGCTCGAGCGACGCAGGGCCTGGGCATCGGTATTGCAGCTGGCGAAGCTGATCGCTTGGATCCGCGCCCCGACCATCCGATCGACCGCGTTGCTGCCGCCGCCTCCGACGCCGATGACGCGGAGCGCGCGCGTCTCTGGCCTCCGGGCCTGCTTGGCCCAGCCAGGGACTGCGATCAGGATGCGAACGGACAAGAGAACGACTAGGCCGATGACGACAACAACGACCACCGTCTCGCCCAGGGCTGGCACCTTCCAAGTCTAACGGCGGAAACCAGCGTTTCCGGACGAACATCCGTGGGCCTACACCCGGCCGAGCGAGGAGTTCGGGCAACAGGCAATAGGGCACCATGGCACCTTTGTGTTCGTCGGAAGCTCGGTCGTCGCGGGGCCGTGGCCCAGCGATGGATCGCGCACTGGACCGGATGTCCTGGTGGCTCATGCTTCGCACCAGATTGGCTTGACACGCGCGCCAGAAGGTCCACCTTAGGGAGAGCCGAGCGAGCCAGCTCGGGTGGCGGCGAAGACGATGGCCGTTGTGGCCTTGGGAGTCAGCAGATGTCGGCGACGCCCGCGGAGTTGCTCGCTGCGTGGCGTGCCGCCGAGCGCGGTTACGCCCAGGCAGCCGCCGGCTCCTCCGAGGCCCACGCGCTGCACGCCGAGATGCGCCGACTCATGGACGAGTATGAGTGGGCCGTCCGAGGCCGGGTCGGCCGGCGCCCACCCGTAGGACCCGTTCGCCGCCGCGAAGCACAGGATGGCACCGGGGGCTGATCGAGGCCCTCCAGGTACCAGGGTCGACCCGGCGTTGCGGCGGACCGCCATCGCCGGCTGCGCTGTGCCGAAACCGGACCGTAGAGGAGGTCCCGCCATGGCCGCACAGGTCGGCGAGCGGATCAAAAGACAGTGGGACTGGCCCGCCCGGAGGCGTCTGGGTTCAAGAGATAGGCGACAGCTGATAGGCGATTGGTGAGTCGGGACATCGGCGACAGTCGGGCGCCATGTCCAAGCACCGGGTCGCCGTCCTGAAGGTCATCGCCAAGCAACGATCCGTCACCGCTGCCGCGGCCGAGTACGGGCTGAGCCGCCAGCACCTGCAACGCCTGCTCAGGCGGTACCACGACGGCGGCCTCGAGGCGCTCGAGCCGCGGTCGCGCCGGCCGCGGACCAGTCCTGGGCGGACGCCGGAGGCCGTCCGCGCGCGGATCATCGCGCTGCGCGCCGAGCTCACCGCCCAGGGTCTCGACGCCGGTCCGGTCACGATCGCCTGGCATCTGGGGCGCGAGGGGCTGTGCATGCCCTCGACCTCGACGATCCGGCGAATCCTGCACGAGGCCGGCCTGATCATCCCCGAGCCCCGCAAGCGCCCGCGCAGCTCCTGGCTCCGCTGGGAGGCTGCCGCGCCCAACGAGCAGTGGCAATCCGACTTCACCCACTGGCGTCTGGCCGACGGCACCGAGGTCGAGATCCTCGACTGGCTCGACGACCACTCGCGCTACCTGCTCGCCGCCACGGCCTTCGCCCGGGTCTCCGGCGACGACGTCGTGGCCACGTTCGTGGCCGCAGGAGACGAACATGGCTGGCCCGCGTCGGCGCTGACCGACAACGGCTCGGTCTACACGTCGCGCTTCACCGGCGGCCGGAACGGCTTCGAATACCTGCTGGCCTACCTCGGCCTCCGGCAGCGCAACGGCGCGCCCGGGCATCCCCAGACCCAGGCAAGATCGAGCGCTTCCACCAGACCCTGAAGCGCTGGCTGGAGCGCCAGCCGGCGGCGACGTCCCTCGCCGAGCTGCAGGCCCAGCTCGATGCGTTCCGGGTCGACTACAACGAGCGGCGGCCCCACCGGGCGACGGGGCGGATCACCCGGCCGAGGCGTACCGCGCCATGCCGAAGGTCCATGCCGTCGGGCGCGGCGCCCCGGGCCACTTCCGCCTCCGCTACGACCTGACCGACCGCGACGGCCGGATCACCTTGCGCCGAGCGGGGCGGCTGCACCACCTGCGGATCGGCGCCGCCCATGCCCGCCGGCGGGTCCTGGCCATCGCCGACGAGTACGACGTGACCGTCGTCGCCCTCGATACCGGCGAGGT
>JBIOWA010000274.1:0-11142 GCA_044868045.1 Candidatus Limnocylindrales bacterium | reverse complement strand
GCTTACGTTCGACGAGGCCCTGGCCGAGCTCCAGCAGACGATCGACGAGCTCGAGACCGGAGGACAGCCGCTTGAACGTACCCTCGCCCTCCATGAGCGTGGCGCCGTGCTGCTCGAGCGCTGCGAGACGCTGCTGCGCAGCGCGGAGCTGCGGATGCGCCAGCTCGTGTCCAAGGGTGGCACGCTCGACACGGTCGAGGTGACCGCGGACCGCCCGATCGAGGACGGCTGAGGTCGCTCAGTCGGCCGGCGGGATGTTCAGGTTGTGCCGGAACAGGTTGTCCGGGTCGTATCGACGCTTGATCTCGCGCAGGCGCGTATACCGCTCATCGCCGAACCCGGCCTTGATGCGATCGGCCGTTTCGTCGACGGGCGCGTAGTTGCCATAGCCCGCGCCGCTGTACGACCAGGGTCGTAGCCCGTCGGCGGTCTCGCGGACCCAGGCGATCTGCGCCGGATCCTCGGCTGGATCCTCCCAGATCCCCAACGCCGACACGTTCCACCGGGCTCCTCGCTGACCGAATGACGCACCCCCGACGGGTTCCTGGCGGACGCGACCGCCGATCGATTCGAGCAGGAGGAAGGAGTGCCCTCCCGGAGCGGTCCGCATGGCGGCAGCGACGACCCGTCCCGCGCCCGGCTCAAGATCACGCAGGAAGTGCCCCTTCCAGTAGTTGCGCAATCCGAATGGCAGCTTCCCGGTCAAGCCCTGGACCACGTCGTAGGTCATTGGCATCAGGCCGCCGAGCGCCCCCGGGATCTCGCGCATGGGAGCGAGCGCCGCGTCCGCGCCGCTGAGGTCGCCTTGGAAGATCCCCGAGATTCGGAGGTATTCGAACGGGCCGACCGGCTCCTCGCCAGGGAGCGCTCGCACCTGCACGGTCGGGCCGACCGCCATCAGCATCAGTTCGTCGGGCGCGCTTCGGGCGATATCCGCGGCGACAGTAAGCGCAGCTTCAGCCTGATCGAGATGTACCGCGTAGCCACCCCCATGGATCGGGCCGAGTGGGTGGAGCGAGAACACGAACTCGGTGACGACGCCGAAGTTGCCGCCGCCGCCGCGCAGCGCCCATAGCAGGTCCGGGTCGCCGTCCTCGCCCGCGAGAACGATCGAACCGTCGGCGGTGACGACCTGTGCGCCGACGACGTTGTCGCAGGTGAATCCCGCCGTTCCCATCAGATGGCCGATCCCACCGGTCAGCGTGAGCCCCGCGACCCCGGTATCGACGAACGTGCCACCGGTCGTCGCCAGGCCGTGTTCGAGCGTCGCCCGGTCGACGTCCTCCCAGAGTGCGCCGCCGGCGACCCGCGCCCGGCGCGTCGCGGAGTCGACGGTCACGGATCGCATCCGGCGAAGGTCGACGACGAGCGCCCCATCGGCCATCGCGTGGCCCGCTACCCCGTGACCGCCGCCACGTACCGCGATCGTGAGACCGGCGGCACGCGCGGCCCGCACGGCGCCGACGACGTCGTCGACCGTCAGACAACCGACGATGACCGCCGGCCGTCGATCGATCGTCCCGTTGAACGTCAGTCGGGCCGCGTCGTAGTCCGGATCGCCCGGCATAGTGACCTGCCCGCTGATCTGCTCCAGCCCAGGGATCGCATCCGCCAGCGTCATCGGGTCCTCCATCGTCACATCGAACGATTGTCGGTCGTGTCAAGCCTCGCTGCGTTGCACATCGGCGGCTGCAAAACCTGCTCCGCTGTGGTATCAACTATTGCCCCTCAGGCAGAGGGGTAGACTCGCGCTCTCGCACCTGGAGACCGTTCGGACAGTGTCCATCCTCGCCGACCTGCAGGGCCCGGCCGACCTTCGCGGCCTCACCGAGCCCCAGCTCGTGAAGCTCGCCGACGAGATCCGCCAGACCATCATCTCGACCGTCGCCGAGACGGGCGGTCACCTCGGGTCGTCGCTCGGCGTCGTCGAACTCACCATCGCGCTGCATCGACTGCTCGAATCACCGCGCGACAAGATCGTGTGGGACACGGGGCACCAGGCGTACCCGCACAAGCTGCTGACCGGTCGGCTCGATCGATTCCGAACGCTGCGATCGCTCGATGGCGTCGGTGGCTTCCCGCGTCGATCGGAGTCGCCGCACGACGTCTTCGATGGCGGTCATGCCGGGACTGGGCTGTCGATCGCCGAGGGGCTCGCCGAGGCGCGCGATCTCCGCCACGGGATGGAGCGAATCGCGGTCGTCGTCGGCGACGCCGCGCTGATGAGCGGGCTCTCGCTCGAGGCGCTCAACGACATCGGCCAGCGCAAGACCCAGATGCTGATCGTGGTCAACGACAACGAGATGTCGATCAGCCCGACCGTCGGCGCGTTCTCGAAATACCTCTCGCAGATCAAGCTGTCGAGCGCCTGGCGGCAGAGCAAGAGCGCCTACGACCGAGCAATCGAGCGGGTCCCGGTCTTCGGACCGCACCTCCTCGAGCTGTCGCTTCGACTCCGGGCGTCGGTCGTCCGATTCGCGCAGCCGGGCCAACTCTTCGAGGACCTCGGGATCACCTACATCGGCGTCGTGCCGGGCCATGACATCCGGGCACTGACCGAGACGCTCGGCGCGGCCCTCGCGCTGCCCGGGCCGACGATCGTTCACGTCCGAACGCAGAAGGGACGCGGCTACCGACCGGCCATCGAGGACCAGGTCGGGTTCCATGGGGCGGCGCTGCCGCCGATGCAGCTCGCGCCGAAGGCCGATGCGTACAACGGGACGAAGATGGCGCCGGCCGGCCTGCCGACGGAGTCGATGGCCGACGACGCAGCTTCGCCGACGCCGGAACCCGCGGCACCGAAGAAGAACCCGAACTACACGGCGGTGTTCGCCGCCGAGCTGATCGAGCTCGCCCACGCCGACCGACGGATCATCGGGATCACCGCCGGCATGCCGACCGGGACGGGGATGTCGAAGTTCGCCGAGGCCTTCCCGGATCGCGTGTTCGATGTGGGGATCGCCGAGCAGCACGCGGTCACGCTGGCGACGGGCCTCGCGATGGGCGGCATGCGCCCGGTCGTCGCGGTCTACTCCACGTTCCTCCAGCGTGCGTTCGACCAGACCGTCCACGACGTCTGTCAGAACGACCAGCCGGTTCTCATCGCGGTCGACCGGGCCGGGCTGGTCGGCGAGGACGGGACGTCGCACCAGGGGATGTTCACGCTGTCGGCCCAGCGGCAGCTCCCGAACCTGGTCGTCGCATCGCCGAAGGACGAGCAGGAGCTACGGTCGCTATTGCGGACCGCGCTCACCCAGGACCACCCGTTCGCGCTGCATTACCCGCGCGATCCGGGGTTCGGTCTGCCGCCGATCGAGCCGGTCGTGTTGCCGGTGGGGCAGGGGGAGACGCTTCGCGAGGGCCGGGACATCCTGTTCGTCGGGTTCGGGCCGATCGTGGCACGCACCCTCGAGGCGGCGACGGCGCTGGAAGCCGAAGGCTGGTCGATCGGCGTGATCAACGCCCGGTTCGCGAAGCCACTGGACCGGCAGCTGATCCTCGACGCGGCGCGCGGCAAGCAGCTGATCGTGACGTTCGAGGAAAGCGTCGTGAGCGGCGGGTTCGGGTCCGCCGTTCTCGAGCTCATCGAGGAGGCGCGGCTCGCCGACGCCGCGTACCGCGACGTGGCGGTACGGATCGTGGGCATCCCGGGCGACCGATTCGTCGACCACGGGTCCGTGGCGGACCTTCGACGCGTGCTGCGTCTGGACGCGCCGGGCCTCGTGGAGCAGGTGCAGGAAACACTCGCCATGTTGCGCGTATCGCCGGGTCGATCGACCTCCGAGATCGCCTGACCGTTCGATGACCGCCGCCGGCCGCCGGCCAGCGGGACAGACTGGCCATCGCGAGGCGCGAGACGCCAGACGCGATTCACACGCACGTTTGGGGCGGAATGGCGCGCGTAGGGCTCATGGAGGACACGTTCGCGGTATCTCCGCGACTGCCACGCACGGATTCCCGCCGAGCGGGTTGGAGCGGCGGCGTTTGGCTCGAAAACGGGGCCCACAGTCGCGTCGTGCTGGTCATCGCCCGAGCCGGACTCCGCGCGGGGGCCCGCCTAGCAGGACGGCGGTGCCATTCTCGACACGCATCCACACGATCCCGGCGCCCGGCCACTCGTCTGAAGGCCGAGTCAGGGCGTTGATGACGTCAGCCGAGCGTGCCGGGTATGCCGTCGCGAGGGTTGCCTCGTACCGTCGCGCTATCTCACGCATTGCTGTCGTCGAACGCAGCACGAGCAACTGCGAAACCACGACCCGCGAGGCGGCCCCGCCTTCCTCGGCCAATCGCGCGAACAGTCCATCCGACTTCTCGTTGTTCCAGCGAACCTGTTGCTCCACACGGCGGAACTCGGACTGGAATTCGGTTGCGACGGCGACCGGCGAGAAGCGATCGATGAGGGCGGCGTCGATGACACCGCGCGCTGGCTTCGTCACGGGGACCTCGAGGCGAACCATCCACCTCGGGTCAAGTTCGCGAAGCAAAGCCTCGACCATGGGTGCCTGAAAGCGATCAACCAGCCGCGGCCCCGTGCCCGGGAAATAGCGAATTGAAAGGTCGGCGCCGAGCGCAACCCCGATCGCAACGAGCACCTCGACGCTTGGCGATGCCGACCCCGCTTCGATCCGAGCAAGGTGAGAACGATCGATCCCGGTGACGGCCCCTAGCTCGGTCAGGGTCAAACCTGCGTCGAGTCGATGTCGACGGATCTGTTCGCCGACCTCAAGCCGTAGACGGCGGACGCGGAGTCCGGTCTCCCTTCGGACGCGTGCAGCAGTGATGGCCATGGCTAAGTGAACGCCATGACGCTCTACGCCGCGTAAACGGCAGATTTCCAGGGACGTACCGGACCGGCGCTCCTCCAACGCGACTGTCACGCCCGAATCGGGGCCGAAGACGTGTTCCAGCGCTTCCTCGACGCGGTCTCGCGACTCGCAGACCCGCCAACCGCCTGGGGCGTCCTCCCTCTGTGCCTTCCACCCGAAAAACGCGACTGTGAGTCGCGAAGCGGCCATGGCCCTTGTGCGCTCGTGTGCTCGCGCGCGGTTGAGTCCGCGTGCAGCGGCCTGTGCCACGATACGTCCGTGGGATCGACCGTCACCCGGAAGTCGCGACGGAAACGACTGGACGAGCTGCTCGTCGACCGCGGGCTCGCTGAAACCAGGAACAAGGCGCGGGCCCTCGTCCTCGCCGGCAAGGTCCGGGTTGGCGAGGGTGACGCGGCACGGCGGGACCATAAGCCCGGCGATGTCGTCGATCCATCGGCGAGCATCCACGTGGAGCAGCCCGACCCCTACGTCAGCCGTGGCGGCCACAAGCTCGCAGCAGCGCTCGACGCGTTCGAGATCGACCCCGCAGGCACGACCGCCCTCGACGTCGGCGCCTCGACCGGCGGCTTCACCGACGTCCTGTTGCAGCGTGGCGCGCGGCACGTCTACGCTCTCGACGTGGGTCGCGGTCAGCTTGCCGAATCGTTGCGCCGCGACGACCGCGTCACGTCACTCGAACGGACCAACGCCCGCGCGCTCACACCCATGACGCTCCCCGAGCCGATCGACCTCGCGGTCATCGATGTCTCGTTCATCTCGCTCGACAAGGTCCTTGGACCCGTCGCCACGACCCTCACACCGACCGCGCACGTCGTCGCGTTGGTCAAGCCGCAGTTCGAAGCCGGCAAGGGGCGGACCGACAGGGGCGTCGTCCGTGACCCCGCGATCCACGAGGAGGTCCTCGAACGCGCCACGGCGCACGCCCGGACGCTCGGCTTCGGCACACGCGACGTCATCGCCTCGCCGATCCTCGGACCGGAGGGCAACCGCGAATTCCTCATCCACCTCGCCAAGGGCCCCTCCTGCGCCGACCTGCCCAAGCGCATCGCCGCGGTCACCGGCACGTGACCGCTCCAACACAGGCCGTGAAACGGATCGGTTTCGCGTACAACCCGACGAACGAGGCGACCGTCGAGCTGGCGGCGCGGGCCGCCGGCTGGTGCCGCGTCCGTGGCATCGACCAGTGGCAATCGCAGTCGAGCGACTACGTCTCCCTGCTCCGCGAGCTGCCGAGCACCGACGCCCTGGTCGTCCTCGGCGGCGACGGCACGTTCCTGCGCGCGGCGCGCGCCGTCGCGGAGGTCGACGTCCCGCTGCTCGGCCTCAACCTCGGCAAGGTCGGCTTCCTGTCGAAGGCGGAGGCCCGCGATCTCGAGCCCGTCCTGGAGCGGATCGCCGCCGGCGAATTCACGATCGACGAACGCATGGCCATCGAAGGCCGGATCCTTCGCGACGGGCTCGGCAAGGCCGAACGGCACATCGCCCTCAACGACATCGTCATCGCCCGCGGATCGCTCGCCCGGGTGTGCCGGCTCGACGTAAGCATCGACGGGACCCACCTTGCGACGTTCATCGCGGACGGCCTCGTCGTCGCCAGCCCGACCGGCTCGACCGGCTATTCGTTCTCGGCCGGCGGCCCGATCCTCGATCCCGTGAGCCGGAACCTCGTCGTCACGCCGATCGCGGCGTACCTGTCGGCGATCCGGTCGGTGGTCGTGAGCCCGCTGCAGGTCGTCCGGTGCCGCGTGGTCGATGCCAACGAGGCGCTCGTCTCGATCGACGGTCGCGAGGACCTCCCGATCGCTGTCGGCGACACCGTCGAGGTCCAGGCGCGCAAGCACCCGATCCGCCTCATCGAGCCCAAGGGCGCTCAGCCGTTCTGGGACCTGCTCCGTCACAAGGTCGAGCTGCTGCCGTCGTGACCGAGCGCGACCCGCGAGAGGACGGCTCGCCCGGGCGTCTTCTCGAGCTGACCGTCACCGACCTCGCGCTCATCGACCGCCTGCGCATCGAGTTCGATGCCGGCTTCAACGTCATCACCGGCGAGACCGGGGCCGGCAAGAGCCTGCTGATCGATGCGCTCGGGCTGGCGCTCGGGGCGCGCGCGGACACGTCGCTCATCCGCCACGGTGCCGAGGCCGCGCGCGTCGAGGCACTGTTCGATCGCCTGCCCGAACCGCTCATCGCGCTGCGCGAGCTGGCGGCCAGCGGTCGCTCCACCGCGCGGATCGACGATGTCACGGTGACCGCCGCTCGGCTCGCGGACGAGGTCGGCTCGCTCGTCGAGATCCACGGTCAGCACGACCAGGGCCGACTTCTCGACGAACGCTGGCAGCGGGACCTGCTCGACGGATTCGGCGGGCACGACGAGCTGCGGGCCGCCACGGCGACGGCGGTGGATCGGTGGCGTGAGAACCGCGCGGCGCTGGACGCGGCCGCGCTTGATCCGCGCGAAGTCGCACGGCGCATCGACCTGCTCGAGCACGAATCCACCGAGATCGCCGGCGCGAACCTGCGACCCGGTGAAGCCGAGGCGATCCGCGCCCGTCTGACCGCCGCGCAGCACGGCGAGGCCATCGCACGGGGAGCAGCCGCGCTCCGCGAGGCGCTGACGCAGGACGGCGCCGGCGCGCGCGACGCGACCGCGGTCGCCCTGCACGAGGCGCGCGGCATCGCCCGCCTGGATCCCAGGTTCGAGGCGCTGGCTGATCGGCTGGCCGGCCTCGAGGCGGAGCTTGCCGACGTCGCCGATGAGGCCCGTAGCCTCGCCGAGACCGTCGATCACGACCCGCGTGCCGTCGCCGAGCTCGATGCCCGGCTCGGGATCATCCACGGCCTGCTCCGCCGCTACGGCGACGACGAGACCGCCGTCATCGAGCACGGAGAACGAGCCGCCGCCGAGGCCGAACGTCTCCGCGGGCTCGACGAAGAACGTGCGCGGCGACAACGCGAGGACGGGCGACTGCTGGGCCACGTCGCTCTGGCCGGGGCGGCCCTGTCCACGGCCCGGCGCGAGATTGCCGTGGCCCTCACCGAAGCCGTCGACGGTGTGCTCCAGGAGCTCGGCTTCCCGGACGGCGTGTTCGACGTCGCGGTCGGACGGCGGCCGGCCGGGCCGGGCGAAGCCGCGGTCGAGGTCGATGGCGACGCCGTTGCCTTCGATGCCGCCGGCATCGACGAGGTGGTCTACCGTCTCGCACCGAACCCGGGTGAGCCGGCGAGGCCGCTTGCCCGCATCGCGTCAGGCGGCGAGCTGTCGCGCGTGGCCCTCGCCATCAAACGCGTGCTGGCCGAGGCCGACGCCACCCCAACGCTGGTCTTCGATGAGGTCGATGCAGGGATCGGCGGCCGCAGCGCCGACCCGGTCGGCCGATCCCTGTGGGGCCTCGCCCGTCGTCACCAGGTGCTGTGCGTCACCCACCTCCCGCAGATCGCGGCCCACGCCGACGCCCATTACCGGATCGCCAAGCGCGAGCGGGATGGCCGGACGGTCACGGAGGTCGAGCAACTGGACCGCGAGGGTCGGATCGTGGAGCTCGCCGCGATGCTCGGCGGCGGCCCGGGGGATGCGGCGGCGCTGGCGTCGGCACGGGAGCTGCTCGACCGCGCCGAGTCGTGGCGCGCCGGCCCGGTCGGGGCGGTCGACCGCTCGGCATGAACGTCGACCGGTCCGCGTGAGCGTCGACCGCTCGCCATGAACCTCGATCGCGCGATCGAAGACTACCTCGCCTATCTCCATGTCGAGCGCGGCCTTGCCGCGGCCACGATCCGCGCCTATCGCGGCGACCTGCGCGACTTCGCGACATCGGTCGATGGCGACTCGGCTGCCTGGGCTCAGTCGGCCGATCCCGCCGTCCGCTACCTCGCCGCTCGGACGCGGCGCGGGCATTCTGGCGAGCGCGCCCTGGCGCCGACCAGCCTGCGCCGGCGAGCCGCGGCGCTGAAGGGCTTCTACCGCTTCGCCTTCGGAGAGGGCCTGATCCGGACGGACGTCGCGACCCACCTCGACCTGCCCCGCCAGAGTCGCCGGCTACCCGACACGCTCGACGTCGACGAAGTCGATCGACTGCTCGACGCGGCGTCTGGGCAGGGCATGCGCGATCGAGCGCTGCTCGAGCTGCTCTACGCGGCGGGGTTGCGGGTGAGCGAGGCGATCGGCCTCGACCGCGAGGACCTCTCGCTCGACGGCGCCTACGTGCGCGTCATCGGCAAGGGCGACAAGGAGCGCCTCGTCCCGATCGGTGAGGTGTCGATCGACCACCTCCGAGCCTGGCTCGACGGCCCGCGCGGGGCACTGATCGCCCGTCACCACGTCGCGCCGGTCCGTGGCGGGCCACTGTTCCTGGGCGACCGGGGTCGCCGGCTCGCCCGGCAACAGGCCTGGGCCGCGGTAGCCGCCGCGGCCGAGGGGGCGGGCCTCGGTGGCAAGGTCAGTCCGCATACGCTGCGCCACTCGTTCGCGACCCATCTGCTAGAGGGCGGCGCGGATCTGCGGGTCGTCCAGGAGTTGCTCGGGCATGCGAGTATCTCCACGACCCAGCTGTACACGCATCTCACCGGGGAGCGGATCCGGGACGTCTATCGTCGGGCCCATCCGCGGGCCTAGGCAGGAGGGACACGCACCGATGAGCTACGTCGACGGGCTGCTCTCGACCGGCGAACGCGTCATGCATCGCGAGAAGCAGCACTGGTTCGTGTTCGTCTGGGGCGCCCGGTACACGATCCTCGCCGTGATCGTCGCGGTCGTCCTGCTGGTCTTCAAGGGCGCTCTCTCCCAACCCTGGAAGGACATCCTCAACTACGCGGCCATCGCGCTGTTCGTGGGCGGCGTGGCGCTGCTCATCTGGGTCGTGCTGCGCTACCTGAACCAGGAGTACATCCTGACCAATCGACGCGTTATCGCCGTCGAGGGCGTCCTGAACAAGAAGGTCATCGACTCCTCCCTCGAGAAGATCAACGACGCTGTCCTGACACAGTCGATCTTCGGGCGCATCTTCGGGTTCGGCGACCTGGAGGTGCTGACGGCGTCGGAGGCCGGGATCAGCCTCTTCCGGATGTTGATCAACCCGATGGCGTTCAAGCGGGCGATGCTCGACGCGAAGCACGAGTACGAGCGCGACCTGGCGGGGCCGGGTTTCGCCGGCAGCCCCCCACTCAGGTCCGAGCCGCCTCCGCCGCCACTGGCGCCGCAGGGGATCGTGACCGACGACACCGTCTCGACGGCCGTTCCGTCGCCCGCCCCGGGGGAGCGCCTCACAAGAGATGAGGTTACCCGCACCCTCAACAGCCTCGCCGACCTTCGCGATCGCGGGGCGATCAGCGACGACGAGTTCGAACGGAAGAAGGCGGACCTGCTCGGCCGACTCTGAGCCGGGGGAGCGGCGCGGCTACCATACGCGGGACCCCACAGAAGGAGCCCCGTGTCAGAGACTCTTGTCGCATCCGTCGTCGTCGTGGCGATCATGCTGCTCGTCGGCTTCCCGGTCCACGAGTTCTCCCACGCCCTGGCGGCCTATCGATTGGGCGACAGCACCGCGAAGCACCTCGGCCGCCTGACGCTCAATCCGATCGCCCATTTCGACCCCCTCGGCGGGATCCTGCTCGCGGTGACGTTCATCGGCAGCTCGTTCGGCTTCGGCTGGGCGAAGCCCACGCCAGTCAACCCGAACAATCTCGAAGGTGGTCGGTGGGGAGAGGCGATCGTGGCCGCGGCAGGCCCGATCTCGAACCTGGTCCTCGCGGTGGCGGCTGCCCTGCCGCTTCGATATCTCATCGAGCACCGCGACCTGGCACGACAGATGCCGGACCTGGTCATCGCGGTGCTGTTCCTCTTCGTCGTGATCAATGTCGTGCTGATGATCTTCAACCTGTTCCCGATCCCGCCGCTCGACGGGTCGAAGGTCCTGTTCGCCCTGCTGCCCCCTCGCCTGGCCTGGCAGTGGCGCCCGATGCTCGAGCAATACGGCTTCATCCTGCTACTGCTCGTGTTCTTCCTCCCGCCGGGCAATTCGATCGGCGGCAGGATCATCGGCCCGATCATCGATGGAATCGTCGGCTTCTTGGTGGGCCGGTAAGGTCCGCCAGTTCCGCTCTCATCTCCGGGCCCGCGTGGGTGCGGACGAGCGAGCGGGGCTGGCCGGCTGGCTGACCCCCGAGCAACTCGCGCTGTTCGACGCGATGCATGTTGCGGACCGGCGACACGGCCTCGATGTCGTCGCGACCTTGCGTTCCGAGGGCGTCGCGGACGGCGACCTCCTGCTCGCCGGGCTGCTCCATGACGTGGGGAAGGGCCAGACCGGCGTGTGGCCGCGGG
>JBIOWA010000273.1:0-20647 GCA_044868045.1 Candidatus Limnocylindrales bacterium | reverse complement strand
GTGACTGGAGTTCAGACGTGTGCTCTTCCGATCTCGAGCGGCGGCCATCGACCAGCTCCGTATCTGGGCGGAGCGTGCCGGCGTTCCGGTGGTCGCCCACGCGCCCGGCGCGGACCCCGGCGCGGTCGTCTACGACGCGCTCGACGCGGCCGTCGCCCGCGGTGCCGACATGGTCATCGCCGACACTGCCGGCCGCCTCCACACCAAGGTCAACCTGATGGACGAGCTGACCAAGGTCCGCCGGATCGTCGACAAACGCCTGCCCGGCGCGCAACCCGAGATCCTCTTCGTCCTCGACGCAACAACCGGCCAGAACGGCCTCACCCAGGCGGAGGCCTTCCACGAGTCGGTCGGGCTGACCGGGATCGTGCTGACCAAGCTCGACTCCACTGCCAAGGGCGGCATCGTCTTCGCGATCGAGGACGCGCTCAGAGTACCGGTCCGATTCGTCGGGGTCGGGGAGGGCGTCAACGACCTCCTGCCGTTCGACCCCACTGCCTTCGTCGAGGCGCTGTTCGCGTAAACGACCCCCCGACATTCAGGCGCCGACGGGCTGGTCCCGTTCGAGGTCGACCACGACCTTTGCCGGCGGTCGGGTGTCCATGACCGGTAGCTCGCGGAGGGTTCGCACCGGCGACCAGTAGAGGATCGCCGCCGCCAGCAAGCCGCCGAGCGGAGCGAGCACCGATGTCAGCCTGAGACCGATGACCTCGGCGAGCAGGCCGGCCCCGATCGTGGCGACCAGCTGCGCGCCGGCGGAGGCGACGTGGAACGTCGACGAGACGCGTCCCAGCTCGCGGTCCGTCACCCGTGACTGCCGGACGGACGTCTCGGTCACGTCGTAGACGGTCACGGCGGAGTCGGCGACCAACTGCTGCCAGAGGAGGAAGAGGATCGCGACGACCGGGAGTCCGGCAGGCGCGAGCGGGATCAAGAGGTTGCCGAGCGCGGCCAGCAGCATCGCGCCGATGGCCACGGGTCCGACGCCCCAGCGTTGGGTGGATCGCGTCGCCACGAGCGCACCGATGAACGAGGATGCGCCACCGACGCCGGCGATGACGCCGACCATCGCCGGGCTGACGCTCAGTTCCTGGAGGGCGAAGAGGAACCAGGTCGCACCGAAGATGCCCCACAGCATCGACATCAGCATCTGGGCGCCCACGAAAGCCCGCAAAACCGGGTCGTGCCGCACGAGCCGCAACCCGTGGCGGATCTCGTCGAGGACCGGTTCGCGCTCCGAGCGAGGCGGCGGGGGTGCCTCGGTCCGGCGGACCGACAGCAAGAGGACCGCCGAGATCAGGTACGTGACGGCGTTGATGGCGATCGTGATCGGACCGGTGAGCAGCTGCACGAGAAAGCCGCTGATCCCGAATCCGGCGAATTCGGCGACCGAGCCGCTCGCCGCTAGGGTGCTGTTCGCCTCGACGAGCCGCTCCCGTTCCACGATCGTCGGCAGATACGCATTGTCGGCCGCGTCGAAGAACGTCGTGAGCACGGCGGCAAGCCCCGCGACCGCGATGAGCTGCCAGAGCCCCAGCGTCCCGAGCAGGAAGGAGATCGGAATCGAGCCGAGGAGCGCGGCGCGACCGAGGTCGGCCCAGATCAGCACCGGGCGCCGACGCAGACGATCGACCCATGCACCCGCCGCCAGGCCCACGAACAGCGCCGCCACCAGGTCGATGCTGCGCAGGATAGCAACCTCGATCGGGCCGGCGCCAAGGGTCAGGATCGCGACCAGCGGCAGGGCGATCCGAGTGATGAGAGACCCAAAGATCGAGATGCTGGCGGCGCTCCACACACGGACGAAGGCGTGGTTCTGCCAGATCGGGGACACGAAGGGGTTGCGCACGAAGCGCGCAGCATAGCCGCGGCGGCATAGCCGCGGCAGCATTGCCTGACCCGTTCCGACCCCTCGCCCACCGCCAGTCGGTACTACTGGCGACGGGGCCGTTGGCGGTTCGTCCACGGACCATCGTCCGGGCACGGTCTTGCGAGACCCTGCGCTACACTGCCCACGCTCGGTGCGTCAGAACCCGCGCACCACCCGGTCCGCGCTGCGCCCGCGCGACGACGGCCGGTCCATCACCACCACGGGAGTCCCGATCGGACCGTGTTCGACACCCTCAGCGATCGACTGCGCACGACCCTCGGCAACCTGACCGGCCGCGGCCGGATCAGCGAGGCCGACGTCGATGCGGCCATGCGCGAGATCCGCCTCGCGCTGCTCGAAGCCGACGTGAACTTCAAGGTCGTCAAGGACTTCGTGGCCCGTGTGCGTGAGCAGGCGATCGGCCAGGACATCCTGCAGAGCCTGACCGCCGGTCAGGCGGTGGTGAAGATCGTCCACGACGAGCTGGTCGAGCTCCTCGGAGCGGGTGACCACGTCTTCCACCTGTCCGGCAATCCTGCCGTCGTCGCCATGGTCGGCCTGCAGGGCTCGGGCAAAACCACGAGCACGGCCAAGCTCGCGCGGCATGTCATCAAGAGCGGCCGCCGTCCCCTGCTCGTCGCGGCCGACCCCTACCGCCCCGCCGCCGCGGACCAGCTCGAGACGCTCGGTCGACAGCTCGATATCCCGGTGTACCGCGCCCCGGCGGGAACCCCGGTCCCCGACATCGCACGCCAGGGCATCGAGGCCGCGAAGCGTCAGGTTCGCGACGTCGTCATCCTCGACACGGCCGGTCGCCTCAGCGTCGACGAGGCCCTCATGCAGGAGATCGCCGCCATGGACGCGGCGGTCAAGCCGGTCGAGACGCTGCTCGTGGTCGATGCCATGACCGGCCAGGAGGCCGTGGCGGTCGCCCAGGCGTTTACCGCCGTGGTCCCGCTCACGGGCCTCGTGCTCACCAAGATCGACGGCGACGCCCGCGGCGGCGCTGCGCTCAGCATCAGCGCGGTCACCGGCGTCCCGGTCAAGTTCCTCGGCACCGGCGAGAAGACTGACGCGCTCGAAGCGTTCCATCCCGACCGGCTGGCCAGCCGGATCCTGGGGATGGGCGACATCCTCACGCTCGTGGAGCGAGCCCAGGAGACCTTCGATGCGAAGCAGGCTCAACAGATGGAGGAGAAGCTCCGCAAGGCGAGCTTCACCCTCGAGGACATGCTCGATCAGCTGCAGCAGGTCCAGAAGATGGGCCCGATCGGGCAGATCATGTCGATGATCCCGGGCATGGGCAACATGGCCGGGGAAGCTCAGGCCGCCGTCGATCGCGGCGACCTCAAGCGAACCGAGGCGATCATCCGGGCGATGACCCCGGCCGAGCGCCGCGATCCGACCGTGCTCAACGGTTCGCGCCGTCGCCGCATCGCGGCCGGCTCGGGCACCGACCTGCCGGAGGTCAACCGGCTGGTGAAGCAATTCGGCGAGATGCAGAAACTGATGAAGCAACTTTCCGGGGGTGGCCGGCGCGGAGCGCTCGGTGGCCTCGTGGGGGGACGGCGCTAGGCGCCGAGGAGACCGCGCGATGACCGATTTCGAACGACCGACCACGGACCCGACGCCCAGCGAGCCGACGACGTCACCACCGCCGACGTCCCTGCCGGCGACCTCGGTCGAGACCGAGACGACGGCGGTCCCCGTCCCGACCCGCCCGATCGAGGCACCCGACGCGGGCACGCCGCCCGCGAAGCCGAACCGCGCTCGCTGGTTCGCGGCCGCGGGGTTGATCGCGCTCGTCGTCGGTGCGACCACGCTGATCACACTCAGCCTCACCGCGTCCGCGCCCAGCTCCGCCGTCCTCGGGTACGTCCCGGCGGACAGCACGATGTACGGCGAGCTCCGGCTCGACCTGCCCGGCGACCAGCGTCAGAAGCTCGGCCAGTTCCTTTCGAAGTTCCCCGGGTTCGCGGACCAGGCGGCGCTCGAAACCAAGCTCGACGAGGTGCTCGACCGGCTGACCTCGGATTCGACCAGCGGCAAGCAGCGCTACACGAGCGACATCAAGCCCTGGTTCGACGGCCAGCTCGGGTTCTCGATGGGGCCGATCCCGGAGATGTCGACGAGCGATCCGATGGCGACGGCGAAGGCGTTCCGCGCCCTGCTGCTCGTCTCGATCAAGGACGAGGCCCTGGCCAGGTCCTGGTTCGCGAAGGCATTCACGGACGCGGGCATCACCAGCACGAGCGAGACGTACCAGGGCACCGAGCTGACCCTGTTCGCGGACCCGAAGGCGCCGGACCTGCAGGCCGGGTTCGCGACGGTCGGCGGCAAGGTCGCGATCGTCGGCGACGCGACGTCGGTGAAGGCCGCGATCGACACCAACGGCGCCAGCGGACTCCCCAAGGCTCCCGCGTTCGCAGCGGCCGAATCCGCACTCAAGGGCGACGACGTCGGGTTCATGTACGTGAACATGAAGGCGTTGATGGACGCCTCGATGCGCATGTCGCAGTCGCTGGCGTCGGCTCCGCCGGTCAGCGATGCGCTGCTGGCGATGATGCCGGACTGGATGGCGGCACGGCTGCGCGTCGAGGGTGACGCGCTCGTCATGGACAGTGTGCTGCCACACGTGGAGTCCGCGCCCGTGGCCCGGGAGAACCGGACGAACGGCGTCGCCGGCTTCGCGCCGCCGTCGACCGTTGCGCTGGTGTCGGGTAACGATTACGGCGCGGTGCTCAAGCAGACGTTCGACATCTATCGCAAGGATCCCGCGTTCGCGGAGGGCTTCAAGGAGTTCGATCAGGCCGCGGGCCTGATCGGTGGCCTCGATGCCGCAGTCGGCTGGATGGGCGACAGCGGCCTCGTCGTGTCGAAGACCGGCGACACCGTCGAGGGTGGGCTCGTGTCGATCCCGGCCGATGCGGCCGCCGGTAAGCAGCTGCTCACCCAGCTGCGCAGCCTCGTCCAGCTCGGCGGCGCCCAGATGGGCATCACCGCGCGAGACGAGACCTACAACGGTCAGACCATCACGGTCGTCGACCTCGGCTCGTTCCGCGACCTCGTCGGGATGGCGGGGGCGCTTGGCGGCCTGCCCGAGACCCCGAGTGGCGACGTGCCGGAGGGTCACGCCGAGATCGCGTACGTCGCGACCGATCAGGTCGTCGCGATCGGCAGCTCACCCGACTTCGTCAAGCACGTGCTGGACGCGGGCGGCGGCGCGTCGCTCGCCGACGATGCCCGGTTCCAGGGCCTCGTCGGGCGAGTCGACAGCCAGCATGTGGGCATCTACTTCGTCGACATCACATCGATCCGCACGCTCATCGAGGGCGCCATGGCGAGCGCCTCCGCCCAGGAGCGCGTCGAATACGAGGAGTCGGTCAAGCCGTTCCTCACGCCGTTCGATGCGCTGATCGCGACCGGGACCGTCGGTACGACCGTCGACCAGTCGCGCTTCATGGTCACCGTCAAGTAAGACGCGGGATCCCAGGTCCCGCCCGAACCCAAGGAGGGCAGCACCACTTATGGCAGTCCGTATCAGGTTGACGCGCGTCGGCGCGAAGAAGCAGCCGTCCTATCGCGTCGTCGTGGCCGATGCGCGCAGCGCGCGTGACAGCCGCGCCATCGAGACGATCGGGCATTACAACCCGCGTACCGAGCCGATCGAGCTGAACGTCGACGAAACCAAGGCGAAGGAGTGGCTCGCGAAGGGCGCGCAACCGTCCGACACGGTCGTCCGCCTGTTCAAGCAGGCCGGCATCCTCCCCGCCGGCAAGTAGGAGGGCGGAGATGGCAGCCAAGGAACTGGTCGAGTACGTCGCCAAGTCGCTGGTCGACGATCCGGACGCGGTCAAGGTCGAAGTCATCGAGGAGGACGGCGCGACCGTCATCGAGCTCCACGTCGCCGACGACGACATGGGCAAGGTCATCGGCCGCAACGGCAGCGTCGCGAAGGCGCTCCGGACGCTCCTGAAGGTAACCGCCGCGCGCGACGGGGAGCCGGTCCAGCTCGAGATCGTCTGAGCGGGACGAGGCCGTGGCGGAGGGCCACGACACGTCGACGCAGCGGCTCGTGGTCGCCCTCGTGCGGGGCGTGCACGGGCTCCGGGGCGCGGTGCGGATCGAGATCCTGACCGACCGACCCGAACAGCGCTTCCGGCCCGGGGTCGTGTTGCACCGCGAAGGCTCGGAAACACCGCTGACGATCGCGTCGGCGGAGCCCGTGGCCGACGGGCCCGGGTGGCGGGTGCGGTTCCGCGAGATCGCGACTCGTGAGGCTGCGGACACGTTGCGTGGCGCGTACCTCGAGGCCGTCGTCCATGCGGCCGGCGAGCTCACCCGCGGCGAGGTCTACTGGCACGAGGTGATCGGCGCCGCCGTCCGGGGCGTTGACGGTGCGGAGTTGGGCACCGTGCAGGACGTCTACCGCGTGGCCGAGAACGAGGTCTACATCGTCGGTGGCGGTCCATACGGCACGTTCGACCTGCCGGCTGTTCGTGCGTTCATCCGCATCTTCGCGCCACGCCGGGGCGAGATCGTGGTCGACGCCGAGGCGCTGGACCTCCAGCCGCCCAGGCCTCGCCGAACGGACCCGGACCGGCCGCGAGCGCCACGCCGGCGGTCGCGCCGACCGCGATCGCCCGAGGCGTCCGCGTGACCCTCGAGATCGATGTCCTGACGCTGTTCCCGGCGATGGTCACGGGTCCGCTCTCCGAGAGTATCCCGGGCCGGATCCAGGAACGCGGTCTCGCCGCGATCCGCGTCCACGACTTGCGCGAGTTCGGGTTGGGCCGACATCGGTCGGTCGACGACACTCCGTACGGTGGCGGCGCCGGGATGGTGATGCGCGTCGAGCCGGTCGTCGCTGCGATCGAGTCGGTGCGCCGGCCGGAGTCGACGGTGATCCTCCTCGATCCCGGCGGCGAGGTCTTCACGCACGCGCGAGCGACGGACCTGGCGAGTGGTGCACACCTGGTGTTCGTCTGCCCGCGCTACGAAGGCGTCGATGAACGGATCCGCTCGTTCGTCGATCTCGAGCTGTCGATCGGCGACTACGTCGTGAGCGGTGGGGAGCTGCCGGCGCTCGTCGTGATCGACGCGGTGCTGCGCCTGCTGCCGGGCGCGATCGACGAGGCCTCGACGGCGGAGGAGTCGTTCGATGCAGGCCTGCTGGAGTATCCGCAATACACCCGGCCGCCGACGTTCCGCGGCATGGACGTGCCGTCGATCCTGACGTCGGGTGATCACGCGGCCGTGGCCGCCTGGCGCCACGAACGGGCGGTGGAGCGCACGCGAGCCAGGCGCCCGGACCTCCTCGAAGAAGACTGATCAAGCGGCGACGCCACGCGGCCTCGGATTGGTGCGGGACCATGGACGATCACGTGGTCACGTGGTGCACGTATCGGGGCTCGGCGGCCATGTAGGCGAGCTCTTGTGCATCAGGTGCACCAGACTGCCCCTGAGCACGCCCACAGCTCACGCCCTGGGCACCACGTGCACATTCCGACACGTGGGTCGCCTCTCGTACTCCGATACGGTCACGTCGTGCACACGCACGAGTCGGGGAGAGCCGGGGCCCGTGATATACTCCGCGCTCGGTCGCCCACCACGCGGCCACCCTTTCTGAACGTCCGTCCCCGCAGCTTCGGCTGCCTACCAGATCAAGGAACCGCCGTCGTGAACGTGCTCGACGAGATCGTCCAGGATCAGCTCCGGACCGACCTGCCGGAGCTCGCCGCCGGCGACACCGTGAAGGTGTCCGCCAAGGTGGTCGAGGGCAACCGCGAGCGCATCCAGGTGTTCGAGGGCATCGTGATGCGGCTCCGTGGCGGCGGCATCACCCGTTCGATCACGGTCCGGCGCATCGCCTCGGGGGTCGGCGTCGAGCGGACGTTCAAGATCCACAGTCCGAGGATCGACAAGATCGAGGTGCTTCGCCACGGCCAGGTCAGGCGCGCCCAGCTGTACTTCCTGCGCAAGCGAGTCGGCAAGGCTGCGACGCTCAGGGAGCGGCGCTCGAGTTAGCTGACGGATCCCTCGCCACTGACCTCCCGGCCCCGCCCGACTGGCGGGGTCGTTCGATTCCGGTAGGCTTAGCGCTCGATGGCCGTCGTCGTCCCGACCCTTCGCTACGAACGTCGTCTCTGGAACGAGGGCCTGACGCGCGTCGTCGGCGTCGACGAGGTCGGGGTGGCGCCGACGTGTGGCGCGGTCGTCGCGGCGGCGGTGATCATGAAGCCGGGCTGTCATCGCATCCCGGGCGTGCGCGACTCGAAGACCCTGTCGGTGATCCAGCGCGAGCGCCTCGCGCCGTTGATCCGCAAGCGGGCGGTGGCGATCGGGGTCGGTGCCGCCTCCGTCCGCGAGATCGACCAGCTGAACATCTATCACGCTACCCACCTGGCGATGCGTCGCGCGATCGCGAAGGTCGGCGGCCACGAGCATGTGATCGTCGATGGCAACCGGATCGTCGGCTTCGAGGCCGCGGTCGGGCCGTACACGAACGTCGTCGACGGCGACGCCAAGGTCTACTCGATCGCGTGCGCATCGATCATCGCGAAGGTCGTGCGCGACCGGATGATGATGAAGCTGGCGGCGCGGTATCCCGGCTACGGCTGGGAACACAACCAGGGCTACGCGACGCGCGACCATCGCGACGCGATCCGCGCCTTCGGGCTTACGCCATTCCATCGTCGATCCTTCCTGGCGCTGCAGCGGACCCTTGCCGGGGATCAGCTCGACTTCGACCTGCTGGGCGACCCGTCGGCGTGGGCTGACACCCACGAGCTGCTCGAGCAGGAGTTGATGCCGGTCATGGCCGACGACGCCGCATTGGATGCCGCCGACCTGCTGGCGCTCGAGGCTGCGCTGGGCTGATCCCGGTCGCCTTGGCTGGTAAGCCGCGGTGCAGCCCCGGATACGCGGTGGTGCAGCGTCGATCGTCACCATGGCGCCATGGAAGGCCCAGTCGGGATCTCGACCCGGACCCAGGCACAGCAAGCAGGTGACGCCGCCGAATCGCTGGTCCTCGCCCGGTTGCTCGATGCCGGTTGGGCCGTCCTGGCCCGGAACGTCCATGTCGGCCGTCATGAGCTCGATCTCGTGGCGGTCGACCCGGGTCCTCCGCGCGCGCTCGTCATCGTCGAAGTGCGCTGGCGGGCGTCGCGCGGTTTCGGCTTGGGCGAGGAAACGGTCGACTACCGGAAGCGTGGCCACCTGCGGCTCGCTGCGTACGGCTTGCTGGATCGCGGCGAATTGCCGGACGGAGCGAGGCTGCCGCGACTGCCGATTCGGTTCGACCTAGTCGTGGTCGAACCTGGTGATCGGGGAGGGGAGCCGAGGCTGCGCCACCACAAGGCGGCGTTCTGACGAGTACTCGGTTGCCCCGCCCCCAGGGTCGTGCGGCGGCGCGGATGCAGTGCCTATTCGCGCTTGGAACATCACATTGTTCCATCCAGCACCGGAGCGACGCGACAACGCCCGAAATGGGCGACTCCGGTGCCATTCGGAACATCACGTGTTCCGATTGGAGGCTGACCGGTCGATTCTGCAGACCTCAGGTGACGATTGGAACATCGGGTTGTTCCAGGCGTGGCCACCCGGCCCCGAACGGACCCTGTGCTACACTCCCGGCCGGTTCGGAGCCCAGATCCGGATTACCAGCCTTGATCTGCCCGCCCTCGCTGCACGCGCGGCGCCGAGCGGAGCACACACGCGGACCGTTCCCACCGGGCGGTGCCGGCCGACGAACGGCCGGTCCCCGGGGATCAGCGAGGGTCCGCGGAGGAATCAACCGACAGGAGGTCGCCCATCATGCCGTCCGTCTCCATGCGGCAACTGCTCGAAGCCGGAGTCCACTTCGGCCACCAGACCCGTCGCTGGAACCCCAAGATGCGCCCGTTCATCTTCGCGGAGCGCAACGGGATCCACATCATCGATCTCGCCCAGACCGTCTCGCGTCTCGACGTGGCGCTGAGCGCCGTCCGCGAGACCGTCGCGCGCGGGGAGCAGGTGCTCTTCGTCGGCACGAAGAAGCAGGCCCAGGAGCCGATCGCGGCCGAGGCCGTCCGCGCTAATCAGCCATTCGTCAACAAGCGCTGGCTTGGCGGCATGCTCACCAACTTCACGACGATCAAGAAGCGCATCGGGCTGCTCGAGCAACTCGAGGCACGGCAGCAGGCCGGTGACTTCGAGCGCATGACGAAGAAGGAAGCGGCCAAGCTGACCGAGGAGATGATCAAGCTCCAGGCCACGGTCGGCGGCATGCGCAAGATGAAGCGGCTGCCCGGTGCGATCTTCATCATCGACCCGCACCGCGAGCGCATCGCAGTCACCGAGGCGAACAAGCTAGAGATCCCCGTCGTTGGCACCGGCGACACCAACGTCGATCCCGATGAGCTCGATTTCATCATCCCCGCGAACGACGACGCCATCCGGTCGATCCGCCTGCTCTGTACGCTGGTCGCCGAGGCGGCGATCGAAGGTACGCGTGAACGCGCAGCACGAGCGGCTACCGAGCCCGAGATCATCGAGTCGGCCTCGATGCCCGAGACCGAGGACGAAGGCGCCGAAGCCAGCGAGGAGCTCGTCGCAGCGCTGGCCGGCGGCGGTGCCCTCACCTTCGAACCCGACACCGACGAGGACGACCTGTTGCCGGGCGATCGTGTCGCGCGGGCAGAGGCGGCGGTCGCCGAGGCAGCCGAGGCAGAGGCGACGCCCGAGGAGATCGCAGCGGAACTCGCGCGCGAGGCCGCCGAGAAGGCCGAGGTCGATAACCCCGCCTGAGCTGTGGGCCGTCGCCACCCGTCGTTGCCAGGCGGACCCGGCGGCCCCCAACCATCTGAACCGACCACCACCAGCGGACGCCGAACGTGTCCGCACGACACCAGGAACAGGAGCACACCCACACATGGCGGACATCTCGGCCGAGCTGGTCAAGGAACTGCGCGAGCGGACCGGCGCCGGGTTCATGGATTGCAAGAAGGCTCTCACCGAGGCCGACGGCGATCTCGACAAGGCGACGGGCATACTGCGTGAGCGCGGGCTGGCTGCGGCTGCCAGGAAGTCCTCGCGCGAGGCGCGCGAGGGCCTGATCTCCAGCTACATCCACACCGGCGGCCGAGTCGGCGTGCTCATCGAGGTCAACTGTGAGACGGACTTCGTCGCCCGGACCGATGAGTTCCAGAAGCTGTGTCGCGACCTCGCCGTCCAGGTCGCCGGCCTGGCGCCGAAGTACGTCGATCAGGAATCGATCCCGACCCAGGACCTGGAAGCCAAGAAGGCCGAGCTCCTTGCGGACGAGTCGGTGAAGTCGAAGCCCGAGAGCATCCGCTCGCAGATCGTCGACGGCCAACTGAAGAAGTGGTTCGCCCAGGTTTGCCTGCTCGACCAGCCGTTCCGCGATGAGGAGCGGACGGTCGGCGCCCTGATCACCGATCGGATCGCCACGATCGGCGAGAACATCCGGGTCCGCCGCTTCGCCCGCTACGCACTCGGGGAAGACCTGTGACCGACGCCACGACGACCGGGGCTCCCGCGACCCAGACGGGGCCCGACCGGGAACGCGCGGTCCGCTACGGGCGGATCCTCCTCAAGCTGTCCGGCGAGGCGCTGCTGGGCGACCGCCCGTACGGCGTCGACCCCGAGTTCTGTGCGTTCATCGCGAACCAGGTGAAGAACGTCCATGCGCGGGGCGTGCAGGTCGGGATCGTGGTTGGTGGTGGCAACATCTTCCGCGGCATGGCTGCCGCCGCGCGTGGCATGGACCGTGCCACGGGTGACTACATCGGCATGCTGGCGACCGTCATGAACGGGCTGGCACTGCAGGACGCCCTCGAGAAGGCGGGTGTCCCGACGCGAGTCATGACGGCCATCGCGATGAACGAGGTCGCCGAGCCGTATATCCGCCGCCGAGCGATCCGCCACCTCGAGAAGGGGCGCGTCGCGATCTTCGTAGCCGGGACCGGCAATCCCTATTTCACGACGGACACGGCGGCCGCCCTGCGCGCCGTCGAGATCAACGCCGAAGTCCTGCTCAAGGCGACCAAAGTGGACGGCGTCTACGACCGCGATCCGATGACGAACGACGGGGCCCGGCGGTACGCTCAGCTCGATTACGCCGACCTGCTCCGAGATCAACTCAAGGTCATGGACGCGGCCGCGGTGAGCCTGTGCATGGAGAACGACCTCCCGATCATCGTGTTCGACCTCAACCAGCCCGACAACATCACGAAGGTCGCGACCGGCGAGCCCGTCGGGACCATCATCTCGAGCGGAGGTCCGACTGCATGAGCACCGAGATCCTCGCCGACGCCGATCACAAGATGGCCCGGGCCGTGGAGGCCATGGAGCGCGACTTCCAGGCCGTGCGGACGGGCCGTGCGTCGACCGCGCTCGTCGAGCGCATCCTCGTCGACTACTACGGGACCCAGACCCCGCTGAACCAGCTGGCCGGCATCAGCGTGCCCGAGCCGCATCAGATCGTCATCCAACCCTGGGACCGGAGCGTGCTGAACTCGATCGAGAAAGCGATCACGAAGAGCGACATCGGCCTCGTACCGAACGTCGATGGGACGGTCGTACGACTGAATATCCCGCCGTTGACCGAAGAGCGTCGCAAGGAGCTCGTCAAGGTCGTCCACAAGCGCATGGAAGAGGCGCGCGTGGAGATCCGCAACATCCGGCGTGACGCGAACGACCACCTCAAGCGCGAGGAGCGCGACGGGGGCATCGGCACCGACGAATCACATCGCCAGGCGGAGACGCTGCAGAAGACCACGGACCGGCACATCGGGGAGGTCGAGCGACGCGGCGAGGCCAAGGAGCAGGAGGTCCTCGAGGTCTAGTGGCCCGCGTACCGCTGGCCCGTCCCACCGACGCACCGCCGATCGCCCACGAAGCGGTGGCGTCGGACCCGTTGCACCCCGAGGCCGAGGGGGCGGCGAACGAACCATTCCTCCCGCCCGAGGACCTGCCCCGCCATGTGGCCATCATCATGGACGGCAACCGACGCTGGGCACGCCAGCGCGAGTTGCCCGAGCTCGACGGCCATAGTGCGGGCGTCGAGGCGATCCGTGAGGTCCTGCGTCACGCCGTGCGGCGCGGCGTGCGCGTCCTGACGCTGTATGCCTTCAGTCGCGAGAACTGGGCGCGGTCCGACGACGAGGTCGCTGGCCTGTTCAGCCTGCTGGAGGCGGCGGTCCGAAGCGAAACCGACGAGCTGCGCCGGCAGGGCGTTCGCGTCCGGCTGCTGGGCAGGCTCGACGAGCTGCCCGACGAGACCCGCCGATCGATCGGCGAGGCGCTCGACGCGACTGCCGCCGGCGATCGGCTGACCCTCAACATCGCGTTCAACTATGCCGGTCGGACCGAACTGGTCGACGCCGTCCGCCGGCTGATCGCCGAGGGTGTCGCGCCCGAGTCGATCGACGAGGCCGCCGTCGGCGCCGCGCTCTACACGGCCGGCCTGCCCGACCCGGACCTCGTGATCCGGACGGGCGGTGAGCAGCGGCTCTCGAACTTTCTGATCTGGCAGTCGGCGTACGCCGAGTTCTACTTTTGCGAGGCCCTGTGGCCGGACTTCGGCCCCGCGGCGTTCGACGCCGCGCTGCTCGAGTTCGCAAGGCGCCAGCGCCGGTTCGGGCGGTAGGGCAGGGAGGAGCGTGCGCGAGCGGGCGACCAGTGCGGCCGTCCTCGTCCCGATCCTCCTCATCGTCCTCGCGTTCGGCGGCGCCGTCCTGTCGATCGCGGTCGCCGTGATCACGGTCCTCGCGGCGCGCGAGGTCTTTGCGCTCCTGCGCTCTGCCGGTCATCCCACTCTCCCGACGCTGGGTGCGGTGCTCGCACTGACCGTCGTCGTCGATGCCGCCGTCCCCGGCGTGCTCGAGGGCAGTGGTCTGCTGCTGACCGCGATCGGAATCGTGCTCGTCGCGGTCGCGGCGTTCACCAGGACGGACCCACGCGACGGCGTCGCGACCTGGATGGCGACGACGTTCGGGGCCCTGTACGTGAGCATGCTGGCGTTCGTCCTGCGTCTCGGTCATGCCGCGCCGGCGACGCCAGGAACCGCTCCGCTTGCAGTGCTCGGCGCGGAGCGCGGCTGGATCCTGCTGTTGATCCTTGCGGTCTGGTCGTACGACACGGGGGCGTACCTCGTTGGGCGACGGTTCGGGCGCGAACGCTTCCTCACCCACATCTCGCCATCCAAGACCTATGCGGGTCTGGTCGGTGGCATCGTCGCCACGACCGTCGTCGTGGGACTCCTGCTCGTGGGACTCGGCCAGCCGGTCTGGCACGCTGCGATCCTCGGCCCGATCGCGGCACTCGCCGCCCAGGCCGGCGACCTCGCCGCATCGATGCTCAAACGCGCTGCCGGGGCGAAGGATTCCGGCGCCTTGTTCCCCGGCCACGGTGGCATGCTCGACCGCGTGGATTCGTTCCTGTTCGCCGCGCCGGTCGCGACCCTCTATGTCGTCGCACTCATCGCCTGAGCAGCGCCGCGTCGCGCTCCTCGGCTCGACTGGCTCGATCGGCCGGCAGGTCGTCGACGTCGTCGAGGCGCATCCCGAGGCATTCCGGATCGTCGCCCTCGCGACGGGCAGCGATCGATCGACGCTCGACGCCCAGGCTGCCCGACTCCGGCCGGAGGTCGCTGTGGTCGGGCCGTCCGATGCGACGCTGGTCGAGCTGGCGGTCCGCGACGATGTCGACCTCGTCGTCGTCGGAACGACGGGCATCGTCAGCCTTCGGCCGGTGCTTGCCGCACTGCGGGCCGGCAAGGTCGTCGCAACGGCCAACAAGGAGACGCTCGTTGCCGGCGGTCACCTCGTGATGCCCCTCGCTCGCGGCCTCGCCGCTCGCACGAGCGCGGCCGACGACCGGGATCCCTTCGCCAGTCCACTCGCCTGGCTCCGACCGATCGACTCCGAGCATTCGGCGATCTGGCAATGCCTCGTCGGCGAGTCGATGGCCTCGATCGAGGCGCTGATCCTGACCGCTTCGGGCGGCCCATTCCTCGACACGAGCGCGGCGGACCTTGCCGCGGTCACCCCGGACCGGGCCCTCCAACACCCGACGTGGCGCATGGGCCAGAAGATCACGGTCGACTCGGCGACGCTGGCGAACAAGGGCCTGGAGGTCATCGAGGCGCACTGGCTGTACGATGTCGACTACGACGCGATCGAGGTGGTCATCCATCCCCAGAGCGTCGTCCACTCCGCCGTTCGCTTCGTCGACGGCTCCCTCAAGGCCCAGATGGGCACCCCGGATATGCGCCTCCCGATCCAGTACGCCATGACCTTCCCCGACCGACGGCCGTCGCCTGCCGCCGCGCCCGATCTGATCGCGGCTGCCCGGCTCGACTTCCGAGCGCCCGATCTCGATCGATTCCCGGCGCTTCGGATCGCGCGCGACGCGGGCGTCGCAGGCCCTCGCGCCTCGGCTGCGTTGATCGCCGCCGACGATGTGGCCGTCTCCCGATTCCTCGATGGCACGCTCGACTTCCTGGGCATCTCTCGCCTGTTGGAAGCGGCGGTTGAACGGTTCGGTGCTGCTGGCGGCGACGATCCGGATGTCGATGCGCTCGTCGCCCTCGATGCCGAGATCCGGGCCGCGTTCGCAACCGGGCCGGTGGGGAGTGGCGTGTGATCGGCATCCTCGAGGGCGTCGTCACGATCGTCCTGTTCTTCCTGGTCCTCGGGTTGCTGGTGCTCATCCACGAGCTCGGCCACTTCGTCGTCGCCCGTCTGGCCAGCGTGCGCGTGCTGGAATTCGGGATCGGGTTTCCGCCCCGCGCGAAGGTACTTCGGGCGAGAGGCGAGACCCTCTACACGCTGAACTGGCTGCCGATCGGCGGGTTCGTGAAGCTCGAGGGCGAGGATGGCGACAGCCGTGGCGACCCGCGTTCGTTCTCGGCGAAGAGCCTGCCGGTCCGGCTGCTGATCCTGGTATCGGGCGTCCTGATGAATCTCGTGCTGGCGTTCGTGATCTTCGCCGGGATCACCTGGCTCGCGTCACCGTACATGGGCCTGCGCTTCTGGGAGGTGCAGCCTGGTTCACCGGCGGCGGCCGCCGGACTCCAGCCGGGCGAGGCGCTCGTGGCGGTCGATGGTGAGCGGTTCCAGTTCATCACCGGCCCCGACATCCTCGATGGCCTCAGGTCCAAGGCCGGCCAAACCGTCACGCTCACCGTCGATGGTCTCGACCGGACGCGTCGCGAGGTCACGGTGACGCTCCGCAGCCAGAGCGCGGTCGAGGCGAACCAGGGAGCGCTCGGGATCTCCCAGCAGCATCGATCCTGGGAGGGCTACTTCGATGGCGCGACGACGACCAATGATCTGCAGACGGCCATCGGCGTCGGACTGAGCCAGACCGCGCGCTGGACCGGCCTGATCGTCGGTGGACTCGGCGAGCTTGTCGGGAAGGTCGCTGCGGACCCGACCGCGCCGCCGCCTGTCGCTGGGCCCATCGGCATCGCCAGCCAGATCGGCGACGTCTTCTTCGACGCGGGCCCGATCCTGACCCTGTTCGTTGCCGGCATCCTGTCCGCCAATCTGGCGGTCGTGAACATCCTGCCGTTCCCGCCGCTCGACGGCGGACGGATGTTGATGATCACATTGAAGCGGATCTTCGGAGCGCGCATCAGCCTCCGCGCGGAGCAGCTGACGTACCTCGTCGGGTTCGTGTTCCTGTTCGGTTTTATCATCTGGGTGTCGGGCTTCGATCTCGTACGGACCTTCGGCGGGGCGACGCCAGCGGCACCATGACGCGTAGGGCGACCGTTAGCGTCGACGTCGGCGGAGTCCTCGTGGGATCGGCGCATCCGATCGTCGTCCAGTCGATGACGAACACCGACACCGGCGATCCGGATGCCACCGCGATCCAGGTCGCGCGGCTCGCCCACGCCGGGTCGGAGCTGGTCCGGGTCACGGTCAATACCGAGGAAGCCGCCGCGGCCGTCCCAGAGATGGTCCGTAAGGTTCGCGGGCTCGGCGTGGACGTGCCGATCATCGGCGACTTCCATTACAACGGGCACAAGCTGCTCGTGGAGTATCCCGAGACCGCCGCCCTCCTCGCGAAGTACCGGATCAACCCCGGCAATGTCGGCGCGAAGCGGCACGACGAGCACTTCGCGACGATCGTCAAGGTCGCGATCGACAACGACAAGCCGGTCCGGATCGGCGTCAACTGGGGTTCTCTCGACCAGGCCGTCTTGACCGAGCTGATGGATGCGAATGCGCGCCTGGAGGAGCCCAGGGACTCGCGCAACGTGATGATCGAGGCGATGCTCCAGTCGGCGCTTCGGTCCGCCGAGCTCGCCGAAGAGACCGGCCTGGGCCACCACCGGATCATCATCAGCGCCAAGGTCAGCGGCGTCCGCGACCTGGTCGACGTGTACCGCCTTCTCGCCGAGCGCTGCGATTACCCGCTGCACCTCGGCCTCACTGAGGCCGGCATGGGTGACAAGGGCATCGTCGCCTCGACGGCGGGCCTCGCGATCCTGCTCAACGAGGGGATCGGCGACACGATCCGGGTGTCGTTGACGCCCGAGCCGGGGGCGCCCCGCGAGCGCGAGGTGGAGATCGCGCAGCAGGTCCTCCAATCGATGGGGCTTCGCTCGTTCCTGCCACAGGTGTCGGCCTGTCCCGGGTGTGGCCGGACGACGTCGACGTTCTTCCAGGAGATGGCCCAGCAGATCCAGGGCTACCTCAAGGACCGCATGCCGGAGTGGAAGTCGACGCATCCGGGCGCCGAGGACCTGCGGGTCGCGGTCATGGGCTGCGTGGTCAACGGCCCGGGCGAATCGAAACATGCCGATATCGGCATCAGCCTGCCGGGCACCTTCGAGGAACCGGTCGCCCCGGTGTTCATCGACGGCAAGCTCGACCGCACGCTGCGCGGCGAGGGCCTGGTCGCCGAGTTCATCGACATCCTCGAGGCCTACGTCGCGCGACGGTTTCCCTCGCCGCCCGTCCCGTCGGACGTTCGTTAGGCTGCAGGCTCGTCCTTCACCGGGTCCTCGAGCCCGCCGATCCCGTGCTCCTCGCATGCCACCCGCTCGGCTGGGATGGCCCGATCGATCTCCTCGATCACGCGGGCGCCATCCTTCCAGGCCTCTGCGACCACGCCGACGCGCATGCCGTCACGCCCCAACAGCGACCGGATGGTCGGCGCTTCGTGGACGGACGCGACGCAATCGGCGTAGCGGACGGTGAGCCACTCGCCGGGGTTCACGGCGACCGTGATCCCATCCGGACCTGCGAAAAGCCGTTCCTTCGGGCGTCGGCCGGGCAGGAAGAACCCCGCCGGCCCGTACTCCCGGCCATCGACCCGTGTGGGCGACCAGGACGGGTAGGCGTGGAGCTCTTCCATGGGCTCGCAGTTCGCCATCACCAGCAGGGTCTCGAGCGCGGTCGACAGGACGGTGGCGGCCATCGGGGCATCGACCTGCCGCCGTTCCTCCAGGAGCTGCTCGGCGGTCCGGACGGGTCCGTCCCAGAGGGTGTCGAACGCCGTCGCGGCCAGTAGGCCGATCCGGCCGTCGCGGTCCTCGTACTGGCGCACGTACGCACTCATCTCCTGCCCCAGCTCCTGGTCGGTGGGGCCGTCGGCCGCCAGCTCGCGGACGATCGCCAGGAGTCCGTCGACGACCTGGCGGATCCGCTCGTCCGGGCACGAAGCGCCGAGCATCACGTGGGCGACAGTCGGCGCGATCGGCTCGTAGTCGAGCTCCACGTCGTAGACGAGGCCCTGGTCGAACCGGAGGCGTTGACGGGCTCGCCGATGCGCGACGTTGCTGGCGACGTGGATCGCCGATGCTCGGGTAGCCGTGTAGCCAAGCGTGGCGGCGGGGCCGTCCCAGGCGAGGTGGGCGGGGAACAGCACGCCGGGCGTCGGGGTGATGTCTGGTACGGGTGCGGGTTCACCCTCTGGCAGGTCGAGTCGTAGACCCGCCGGCACCGGCCCGGTCAACCAGAGGATGGCGTTCTGGCGCGTGAACCACCGGCGGACCCAGGCCTCGACGGGTTCCGGCCCGAGCCAGTCGAGAGCGAGCTCGTCGTCACCCGGGCCGAGCGCCCGACCCTGGCCGGCGTACCCGAACCGGTACCAGCGCAGTGCCCCACCGATCGATGGACCTCGCTGCTCTCGCTCCTCCCGCAGGATCCGTCGTTCGAGCAGCAGCCGATCGAGCGGGGGGTGGGTCAATCCGTGGACCACTGCCTCGAGGAACGTCCGGACCTCGTCCGACCGGCCCATGCTCGTGAACGCGGTCTGCTGCCCATCGACGAATCCGTTGTGGTCGTAGTCCTGGACGCCAAGAGCCGACAGGGACAGGTGCTCGACGATGTGCGTGATGCCGCTCAATGGCGTCGGCTCGTCGCTGCGGCCGACCCGGAACACCAGCGTCGCGATCGTCGGCCCGGGCTCGTCGATCCACAGCGTGCGAACACCGTCGACCTCGGTGCGGTTGATCGGTGGCACGGGTGACATGAGCGCGTCGGGCATCGCGGCTCCTCGTTCGCGGCGGGCGTCGGGAGGCCGTAGGCTAGCACGCAGGAGATGGTCGGCCGGACGGCGTCCGAAGCAGGCCGCAGGCGAGGCCCTGGATCGACTCGTCCACGCATCCGGGTGTATACTTCCGGGAACTGAACGGCCGCTCCGTGACGTGGGTGACCCCCACGTTTTTTTTCGGACCGGTCGTTGCTTGGCATCTGGGTGGAAGGAGGCGATCGATGAGTCGGGACTTCGTTGGCGCCCTCCTCCAGCTCAACGCCGAGAAGCAGGTCTCCCGCGAGCAGCTCATCGGGGCCGTCGAGGACGGCATCCAGTCCGCCTACCGGCGGGTCGCCGGTGACGAGGACATCCATGTCCAGATCGACGCCGAGTCCGGGCGCATCCGGGTGTACCGGGCGCGGCTCGTCGTCGAGGAGATCGAGGACGAGCTGACGCAGATCACCGTCGAGGACGCCCGCGCCTTCGACCCGAATGCGAAGCCGGGAGACGTCGTCGAGACCGAACAGCTCGACGGCGACGTCTTCGGCCGGATCGGCGCGCAGACCGCCAAGCAGATCGTGCTGCAGCGGATCCGCGAGGTCGAGCGCGACCAGGTCTTCGACCAGTTCGCGAGCCGCGAGGGCGAGCTCATCACCGGTACCGTCAACCGCGTCGAACCGCGGGCGATCATCCTCGACGTCGGCAAGAACACCGAGGCCATCCTCGCAACTACCGAGCAGAGTGCGCTCGAGCACTACCGCATCGGCCAGAACGTGAAGGCCTTCGTGCTCGAGGTCCGCCGGTCCGTCCGCGGCCCGCAGATCTTCGTGAGCCGAACGCACAAGGGCTTCCTGCGCCGGCTGTTCGAGCTCGAGGTGCCCGAGATCCACAACGGGACCGTCGAGATCAAGGCCATCGCCCGCGAGGCCGGCAGCCGCTCGAAGGTCGCCGTCGCGTCGCGCCAGGAGGGGCTCGACCCGGTCGGGGCGACGGTGGGGCAGCGCGGCGCCCGCGTCCAGGCCGTGGTGGCCGAGCTCGCCGGCGAGAAGATCGACGTCATCCCGTGGAATGACGATCCGGCCGTGTTCGTGGCCAATGCCCTCAGCCCGGCTCAGGTCCTCTCCGTCGACATCGACGAGGAGCGCCGGATCGCGTCGGTCACCGTACCCGAGCGGATGTTGTCGCTCGCGATCGGCCGCGAGGGGCAGAATGCCCGGCTCGCCGCGCGGCTGACCGGCTGGCGGATCGACATCCGCAGCGACGTGTCGGTCGCCGAAGCCAAGG
>JBIOWA010000272.1:0-2119 GCA_044868045.1 Candidatus Limnocylindrales bacterium | reverse complement strand
GCGCGGCAGTGTTCTCGGTGTTCGAGGGCGTGGCGGGTCTCGGGCTGGTCACCGGCAGCCTCCTGGCGCCGGCCCTGCTCGCGGCGTTCGGGCCCTCCGGCGCCCTGGCGATCGCCGGCTCGCTCCTGCCGATCATCTCGCTCATCGTCTATGCGCGAATCGGGCGCGCCGATCGCGTGAGCGTCGTCGACGAGGAGATCGTCCACCTCGTTCGACAGGTCGACGTGTTCGCACAGCTGCCGCTGACGGCCGTGGAGCGCCTGGTTGCCGGGATGACGCCCGTCTCGGCCGCCCGGGGTGAAGTCCTGGTTCGCGAAGGAGAGCCCGGGGACACCTTCGTCATCCTCGCCACCGGCGAGGCCGAGGTGACGGTGGGTGGCCGGCCGATGGACCGCCTGGGTCCCGGTGCCGGTTTCGGCGAGGTCGCGCTGCTGCGCCGGTCGCCACGGACAGCCACGGTGACCGCGCTGACCGACCTGACCGGCTATGCCGTCGATGCCGACACCTTCGCGTGCGCCGTGTCCGGCCCCGCGACCGCGGCGATCAGCGAGCAGGTCGCATCGAGGCACCTGCGCCGCGGCGCCGCCGACAGCCCGGCGCCGAGTGCCCTGCCCGAGGGTGCCTAAACTGAATCCTCGGACCGATGGCTCGCAGGGGCGTCGCCTCGGTCCTCGGAGAGGCAGGACCTGCTCGATGACCCCGTCCACCGGTAATGGATCCCGACCGCTCCCGTACGACCGACCGACCGACGGCGCGAAGCGGCATTCGCATGCCCTGACCGACGGGCCCGATCGCGCCCCGGCCCGGGCGATGCTCAAGGCGATCGGCTTCACCGACGATGATCTCGCCCGACCCCTGGTCGGCGTCGCGACGACCTGGATCGAGACGATGCCCTGCAACTTCAACCAGCGTCGGCTGGCCGAGTTCGTGAAGGAGGGCATCCGGGCGGGCGGCGGCACGCCGATGGAGTTCAACACGATCTCGGTCTCCGACGGCGTGTCGATGGGCACCGAGGGCATGAAGGCGAGCCTCGTCAGCCGCGAGGTCGTCGCCGACTCGATCGAGCTGGTCGTGCGCGGGCACCTGCTCGACGGCGTGGTCTGCCTCGTCGGCTGCGACAAGACGCTCCCCGGTGCAGCGATGGCGATGGCCCGGCTCGATGTGCCGGGGCTCATCCTGTACAACGGCACGATCTATCCAGGCACGTACAAAGGCCGCGACCTGACCGTCGTGTCCGTGTTCGAGGCGGTGGGCGCATACCGCGCCGGCAAGATCGGCCTCGAGGAGCTGTATGACATCGAGAGCGCCGCCTGTCCCGGCGCGGGCGCGTGCGGCGGCCAGTTCACGGCGAACACGATGTCGATGGTCCTCGAGTTCCTGGGCCTGTCGCCGGCCGGCCTCAACGGCATCCCGGCCGAGGATCCGGCGAAGGACGCGGCGGCCCGCGAGGCGGGTGAGCTGGCGATGACGCTGGTCCGCCACGACATCCGACCGTCGTCGATCGTCACCCGCGCCGCGATCGAGAACGCGATCGCATCGGTCGCCGCGACCGGCGGTTCGACCAACGGCGTGCTCCACCTGCTGGCGATCGCCCACGAGCTGGGCATCCCGCTCTCGATGGACGACTTCGACACGATCGCCGAGCGCACGCCGATCGTCGCCGACATGGTCCCGGGTGGCCGGTACACCGCGGCGGACCTGTACGACGCGGGCGGCGTCGCGCTGGTCATGCGGGAGCTGCTCAAGCGCGACCTCGTGCATGGCGCGGAGAAGAACGTCGACGGCCGAACGATGGCGAAGATCGCGCTGGACGCGAAGGAGACCGAGGGCCAGAAGGTCGTCCTCCCGATCGAGGCGCCCCTGAAGGCGACCGGCGGCCTCGCCATCCTCCACGGCTCACTGGCGCCCGAGGGTTGCGTGATCAAGCTCGCCGGGCATGAGCGCCGGCAGCACCGCGGACCGGCACGGGTCTTCGACTCGGAGACCGCGTGCTTCGAGGCGGTCAAGAACCGGCAGATCAAGACGGGTGACGTCGTCGTGATCCGGTACGAAGGCCCCGTCGGCGGCCCGGGAATGCAGGAGATGCTCTCGGTCACGGCCGCGCTCGTGGGCGAGGGCC
>JBIOWA010000271.1:0-7456 GCA_044868045.1 Candidatus Limnocylindrales bacterium | reverse complement strand
GCTGATCCAGGAGCGGGTCTCGTTCGCGTCGCTCGGCGTCGTCGTGATCGACGAGCAGCACCGGTTCGGCGTCGAGCAGCGTGGGCAGCTCGAGGCGAAGACCGGCGGCGACCGCGCCCCGCACGTGCTGCTGATGACCGCGACGCCGATCCCGCGCACGCTGGGCCAGGTGCTCTACGCCGACCTGGACGTCTCGGACCTGCGCACGCCGCCGGTCGGTCGTGTACCGATCCGCACCGGGATCCGCCGCCCCGACGCGCTCGCACCCACTTGGGGCAAGGTCCGCGAGGAGGCGGCCGCCGGCAACCGCACGTTCGTCGTCGTGCCGCTGATCGAGGAGGGAAGCGACGGGGTGGACGACGGGAGCACCACCAGCGCCGTCGCCGCCGAAACGGAGGCCGCCCGGCTGACCGAGCTGCTCGCGCCCCTCCGCGTCGGGCTCGTCCACGGGCGCATGAAGCCAATCGACCGCGACGGGGAGATGGCGCGGTTCCGCGACGGCGACCTCGACGTGCTGGTCGGGACCACGGTGATCGAGGTCGGCGTCGACGTGCCCGAGGCGACGATGATGATCATCGAGAACGCCGATCGGTTCGGCCTGGCGCAGCTCCACCAGTTGCGTGGCCGCGTCGGTCGGGGAACGGCGCCGTCGTTCTGCGTGCTGGTCTCCGACGCCAGCGACGAAACGGCCGTTGCGCGGCTCAAGGCGATCTCCGAGCTCTCCGACGGGTTCGAGCTCGCCGAACGCGACTTCGAGCTTCGGCGCGAGGGCGATGTCCTGGGCTTCGCCCAGAGCGGGTTGCCCGGGCTGCGGGTGGCCTCGCTGACCCGCGGCGATCACCGCGACCTGGCGGTCCAGGCCAGGACGGCGGCGGAACGACTGCTGGACCAGGACGGCTCGCTGTCGACCGCCCCGGAGCTCGAGGCGCTCGCCCGCGAACTCCGCTCCGGGTGGCTTCGCCGTCTCGTGGCCGCGGACCCGGCAAGCGGCACGTGACCCAGGATCATGCCGCGACCACGTGGCGCGTCGCGGCCGGCACCCTTGCGTCAGAGGCAGCAACGGTCGCCGGACGAGCGCCGGAGTACGACGACACGCCGATCGCTTGCGTGAGACGCACCGCTCGTGCCGGTGTGATCGCTCCGGCCAGATCCCTGCGCAGGATCCTTGCGTCAGATGCAGCGACTCGCCGCCGCCGCGGTCGCCCGGCGACCGTAGATACGTTTCGTGCAAGCCGATTCGCGATCCTTGCGCCACGCGCAGCAAATGAGCATGCCTGACGCCGGCCGGGTCATCGCCGGCACCGCGCGCTCGATCCGGCTCGATGCGCCCGGCCCGGGAACACGACCCCTGGCCGACCGGGTCAAGCAGGCGCTGTTCGCGATCCTTGAGCCGGACCTCCCGGGTTCAGCGTTCCTCGACCTGTTCGCGGGGAGTGGCGCGGCCGGCATCGAAGCACTGTCACGTGGTGCCGCCCATGCGACTTTCGTCGAGCGGGACGGTGCCGCCATCCGATCGATCCATGCCAACCTCGAGCGCACGGGCTTCGCGAACGTCGGACGAGCGACGATCGTCCGTGCCGATGCGATCGCCTGGCTCGGCGGCCAGTCCGATCGCTTCGACATCGCCGTGGTCGATCCGCCCTACGACGAGCCGGCGACACTGATCAGCGCGCTGGAGGCGCTCGCCCCGAGCCTGACGCCGCGAGCCCGAGTCATCGCGAAACACTTCTGGCGTTCGGCTCCGCCGGCGACCGTCGGGCTGCTAGCATCCGAGAGAGAGCGCCGATTCGGGGAAACGGGCCTGACGTTCTACCGCCGGCGCGATGCTGGGCGCACGTCGGAGGACGCATGAGCGTCGCGGTCTACCCGGGCTCGTTCGACCCGATCACGAATGGTCACCTCGACATCGTCGAGCGGGCCGCCAACGTGTTCGACACGCTCATCGTGGCGGTGCTGGCCAATCCCAAGAAGGCGCCGTTGTTGTCGGTCGATGAGCGGATCGGCGTCATCCGCGATGCGCTCGGCGAGGCCGACGCGCCGCCGGATCGCATCGAGGTCGCCGCGTTCGACGGCCTGACCGTCGACTTTGCGAAGCAACACGACGCGACGGCGATCGTCCGCGGCCTCCGCGCCATCAGCGATTTCGAGACCGAGATGCAGCTGGCGCACAACAACCGCGTCCTCGCGCCGGCCATCGATACGGTCTTCTTCATGACGTCGGCCGCCAACAGCTATGTCAGCTCGAGCCTCGTCAAGGAGATCGCGTCGTTCGGCGGCGACGTCTCGCGCATGGTCCCGACCGCCGCGCAAGCGGCCCTGGCACGGGCGCTCGCCCGCCGCTGAGCGACCGGCCCGTGCGATAATCCGAGCGCAGGAGGGTCATCGACATCGACATCATCTTCCTCGTGGAGCGGCTCGAGTCGCTGATCGCCAACGGCAAGAGGCTCCCGTTGACGACGAACGTGGTGGTCGATCAGAACGCGGCACTCGGTCTCATCGACGAGTTGCGCGTCGCGGTCCCGGAGGAAGTGCGCGCTGCCAAGCGCATCAATTCCGAGGGCGAGCGGATCATCGAGAAGGCCCAGGAAGAGGCGGAGCGGATCGTCGGGCGGGCACAGGAACAGGCGGCGTTCCTGATCGACGAGCGCGGGCTGACCCAGGCGGCCGACACCGAGAGCCGCCGGATCATCGAGGAAGCGCACGCGGACGCCGACCGCATCCGCGCGGGCGCCGACGAATACGCGGTCAGCGTGCTCGAAGGCCTCGAGGGGGACGTCCAGAAGACGCTCCAGAGCATCCAGAAGGGGCTCAACCTGCTCGACGACCGTCGGGCCGCGCTGATGGCACCGCCGCCCGCCCCGACCATGGAGTCGGGCGAGTACCTTGAGACCGACGAGTGGGATGACGAGGCCGAGGACGCTCCAACGCCCGCCAGGACCTGACCTCGCGCCGATGGGCGTCCCGATGACCGACACGCAATTCGTCTTCAACGTCGCCGGCCTGCTCACGGACGGCGCCGGGGCCGACCGAACCTATGAGATCCAGGATGCCCGCGTCGAGTTGCCCGACGAGCTCGTCCTGGCCGAACCGATCTCGGGTCACGTCCGACTCGCCCGCACGAACCGGGGCATCCTCGCCGACGCTCGCCTGACGACGGCCCTGGCGGGCGAGTGTGCTCGTTGCCTCCGCCCGGTGACGACGCCCATCGAGATCGTCCTCGAGGAGGAATACCTGCCCTCCATCGACCTGCAGAGCGGTCGCCCGATCGACCGGAACACCGAGCCGGAGGCACTGCGGCTGAGCGACCATCACGAGCTCGACCTGGAGCCGTCGGTCAGTGACGCCATCTCGCTGGCCGAGCCGATCGCGCCACTCGACCGCCCCGATTGTCCCGGCCTGTGCGTCGTGTGCGGTCTCCCGCTTGACGAGGGCGAGCACGATCACCCCGACGACGATATCGATCCGCGGCTCGAAGCCCTCCGCGCCTTCAAGCCCCAGGTCGAGGACTGACGGGCGCCCCCGTTTCACGGTAGACTCCGCCGTCGGCGCGACCGCGCTCCCATCCCGAGCGCCGTCCCGCGACCGCGCCGCACGAACCGACCACAAGGAGCCCACGAAACCCCATGGGTGTACCCAAGCGACGCGTCTCACGTGCCCGCCAGGGCGAGCGCCGCGCGCATCTCGCGATCGACCTGCCCAGGCTCGAGGAGTGTCCGCACTGCCACGAGATGAAGTTGCCGCATCGCGTCTGCCCGAACTGCGGCTACTACCAGGGCCGGCTGGCCGTGCCGCCGAAGCCCGCCAGCACCGGCGGCGACGACACCGCGCGCTGACGTGACCACGCCTCGGTCCGGCGGGCCCGAGGCCGGCGACGGCGGCGTCCGCGTCGCCTTCGACGCGATGGGCGGAGATCACGGGCCGGCCGAGATCGTCCCAGGCGTGCTCGACTACGCCCGCGCCAGTCCGCGCGACGAGCTGATCCTCGTCGGCGATACGGCGACCGTCACCTCGATCGCGGGTCCATTGCCCCCGAACGTCCGCATCGTCCACGCGGGTTCTGTCATCGGGATGGATGAACACCCGGCGCTGGCGCTTCGCGAGAAGCGGGACGCTTCGATCCTCGTCGCGACCGACCTCGTCAAGACCGGCGAGGCGGACGCGGTCGTGACCGCCGGTCATACGGGGGCAGGCATGGCGGCGGCCATCCTCCGCCTCGGGCGCCTGCCGGGCGTCGAACGTCCCGGCCTGGCCGTGCAGTTGATCACCGATTCAGGCCCGCTCGTCCTGATCGACATCGGGGCCAACCCCGATTCGACGCCGGAACACCTCGCGCAGTACGCGCGCATGGGGGCGATCTTCGCCGAGCGCGTCCTGGGCGTCGCCGATCCGCGCGTGGCACTGTTGAGCATCGGCGAGGAGAAGGGCAAGGGCGATGCCCGAATCCAGCGCGCGACCGAGCTCCTCGACCGATCGACATTGCGGTTCGTCGGCAACGTCGAGGGTCGCGATCTCGAGAACCACCGGGCCGATGTCGTCGTCACCGACGCGGTCGCCGGCAACGTCGTCATGAAGTTCTTCGAGGGCCTCTCGAGCTTCATCTTCGACCTGTGGCGGAAGGAGTTCAGGGGGTCCCTCCGCGGGCGACTGGCGTACCTGCTGATGCGCCCCGGGATCAAGCGCATCCGTGAGGTCTTCGACTACGAGAGCCAGGGCGGCTCGCCGTTGCTCGGCGTGAAGGGGACGGTCATCATCACCCATGGCAGCGCCCGGCGACGGATGATCGGCTTCGCCTGCGAAGTTGCCGCCAAGACCGCCCGGGCTCGCGTTCCGGAGCTGATCGCCGAGGCCCTGGCCGAGGACAACGAACGACTGGCGAGCGCTCCGCGGTCGACCGAGCAGGAGGTGACGACGTGACCGGACCCGAGCTGACTGTCGGTAAGGGCGTCATCGCCGAGCTCGTGAAGTCGGCGGCGTTCGAGGTCCCAGGCGTGGCCCGTGTGGGCTACGCCGGGCCGACCTGGCGGAGTTGGCTGATCGGCCCGGCCGTGCGCGTTCGCGTCGTCGATGACCGCGTGCTCGTCCGCCTGCGGATCGTCGCCCGTCCTGGCCACGCCCTCGGTCCCCTGACGGCCCAGGTTCGCACGGCAGTCGGGGCGACCGTCGAGCGGCTGCTCGGGCTCGACCTCGGAGCGGTCACCGTCATCGTCGATGGCGTCGGAGGCTGACCGCCAGCGCGGACGACGCACGGGACGTCGACTCGCGCTCGCCGCGATCTTCGAGGCCGACTTCGGCCAACGGACCGCGGAGGCGATCCTGGAACGGCATCTGGCCGAGACCGAACGCGATCCGTCGGCCGCCTCGCTGGCTCGCGAACTGGTCGCCGCAGTGGTCGAACATCGCGATGCGATCGATGCGCGGATCGGTCGCGTGGCCCCCCAATATCCGGTCACCGGATTGGCCAAGATGGACCGGGCACTGCTCCGATCGGCACTTGGTGAGGTGCTACACTCCGGCACGCCGGCCCGGGTGGCCATCGCCGAGTGGGTCGAGCTGGCACGCATCTACAGCGGAGAGCCGATGCGACGCCTGATGAACGGCGTCCTTGGGACCGTCTCCCCCGTTCCCAGCTCCGAGGAGGGAGTCAGTGGCCACAACGTACGACAGGCTCAAGAAGATCGTCGTCGAGCAGCTCGGCGCCGACGAGGATGAAGTCAAGCCGGAGGCGTCGTTCGTCGACGACCTGAACGCGGACTCGCTCGACCTGGTCGAGTTGATCATGAGCCTGGAAGAGGAGTTCGGGACGGAGATCTCGGACGAGGATGCAGAGAAGATCCGAACCGTCCAGGACGCTGTCGACTATATCGACGAACACTCCTCGTAGACGCTCCCCGGCCCCGTCCGAGGTGCGCCCCGGACAGGCCGTCGCGGAGCGACTGGGCCTCCCCGTCAGGGATCTCGACCTCCTGGAGCAGGCGCTCGTCCATTCCAGCTGGTTGCACGAGCACCCCGACGCCGCGCGCGGCCACAACGAACGACTCGAGTTCCTCGGCGACGCGATCGTGAACCAGACGATCTCCGAGGCCCTGTACGACCGTCACCCCGAGGACGACGAGGGCGCCCTCTCCGCCCGTCGCGCGGCGATCGTGTCGACCACCGGCCTCGCCCGTCTCGCCGGGCGCATCGAGCTCGGCAAGTACCTGTTGCTTGGCGAAGGCGAGTCACAACGTAGTGGCCGGCGCCGACCGTCCCTGCTCGCGTCCTCGTTCGAGGCGTTGATCGGCGCCCTGTACCTCGACCTCGGCCATGACCACGTACGGACGTGGCTGCTCGGACTCGCCGAGCCCGAGCTCGCCCTCGAGGAGCCCGTCCTCTCACTCAAGAGCCCGAAGTCACGCTTGCAGGAATACACACAACGCCGATCCGGCGAGCGACCCGATTACCGTCTCGTGGAGGCATCGGGCCCGGACCACGAGAAATCGTTCCGCGTCGAGGTCTGGATCGACGGCGACCGGCTCGGGGTCGGCGAGGGTCCATCTCGACGGACGGCCGAAACGGCTGCCGCGGCCCAGGCCATCGAACGCATCTGGGCCGAGCGTGCCGCGGAGCGAGTAGCTCGCGTCGAGCAGGCGAAGCCGGCGTGATAGACCGCGCGGATCCCGGGTTGGCCGCTCCGCGGCTGCTCGCGCTCCGGGTCCAGGGCTTCAAGTCGTTCGCGGAGCGCACCAACGTCGAGTTCGGTGCCGGGATCAGCGCCATCGTCGGGCCGAATGGGTCGGGCAAGAGCAACCTCGCCGACGCGCTGCGCTGGGCGCTGGGAGAACAGGGTCGAGCCCTGCGATCGCGGAAGGCCGAGGACGTCATCTGGGCGGGCTCGGAGAATCGATCCGCCCAGGGCATGGCCGACGTGACGCTGGTCCTCGACAACGCGGACGGCCTGCTGCCGGTCGACTTCCAGGTGCTCGAGCTCGGCCGGCGCCTGTTCCGGAGCGGCGAGAACGAGTACCTCCTGAACAAGCAACGGATCCGGCTCCGCGATCTCGTCGACCTCCTGGACGCGGCCCATCTCGCCGACAACGCGTTCCTGTTCATCGGCCAGGGGATGGTCGACCAGGCGCTCGCCCTGCGGCCGGAGGAACGACGCCCACTGTTCGAGGAGGTGGCCGGCGTCCGGCGCCACGAGCGGCGACGGCGCAAGGCCGAGGAGCAGCTCGTCGAGTCCGAGGCGAACCTCGCCCGCGTCGAGGACATCCTCGTGGAGCTGAGGCCGCAGGTCCGCCGACTCGCGGCCCAGGCGGAGCAGCAGCTCACGCGTGACGAGGCCGGGGCGGCGCTGGCGCGGGCGATCCTGGCGTCCGGGGCGGCGCGCTGGCACGAGATGGCGGCCCGCGCGGCGGAGACGCGGTCCCAGGTTGCCGCGGCGCGAGCCCGGGCCGATGCCGCGCTTGCCGAGCTGACC
>JBIOWA010000270.1:0-6064 GCA_044868045.1 Candidatus Limnocylindrales bacterium | reverse complement strand
ACGTGCTCCCTGATCAGCCCGGGCACGGAGGGCATTGTCCTGCACCGCCTCTTCAGTCCCGACACGAGTTGGGCGGAATACGGAACGCTGCCCTTCCATCCGGGCTACGCGGCCGTCGGTGTGATCGAGCATGCCGGTCGAGGCGTGACGTCACTTGCGGCCGGTCAGGTCGTCGCCCTGAGGCGTGGCCACGCTTCACACCACGTGGTGCCTGCTTCCGAGTGTTTCCCGGTGCCCAGCGGGCTGCAGGCCGAGGATGCCGCGTGGTTCGCCCTCGCCTGGATCGGATTTCGCGGTTTCCGTGCCGCTCGAATCTCGTTGGGAGACGACGTGCTGGTCGTCGGCGCGGGCCCGGTCGGCCAGATGCTGCTTCGCTGGTCCGTGGTCGGCGGCGCTGCGCGCGTGATCGTCGTCGACCCACTGGAGGGACGACTGTCCTCTGCGCGAAGAGGTGGCGCGTCGATCGTGATCGGTCGGGGCATCGAAGAAGCGGCCGCGGACATCACCGCCGGATCTGGGCCGCCCGCCACCAGCATCGACACGACTGGAAACAGCAGGGTCTTCCAGTCCCTCCTGCGCCTGGCGCCCCGGTATGGCCGGATCGTGCTGCTCGGCGACACGGGGCGTCCCGAGGAGCAGCGCCTGACGCAGGACGTTGTCTTGAAGGGGTTGACCATCACCGGGGCGCACGACGGTCACGAACGGGATGGCTGGACCGGCCGGCGAGTGACTGAGTTGTTCTTCGATCTCCTCGTGTCGGGCCGCTTCCCGGTTGACGGCCTCATCACGCACCGCTTCGCGCCACAGGATGCGGCCGAGGCGTATGCGCTGACCGGGAGCCATCGTGAGCGAACGATGGGGGTTCTGTTCGATTGGAGCCTGCCGGCCCGACCGGCAGCAGGACACGCGGGCGAAGCCGCAATGGGTCAGGCCAGGGGCCAGCGCTAGTCGTGGAGCTATCACCGTGCCTCGACCTCCTGTTCGGTGACGGCGATCCTCAGGCATCGCCCGAGACGCGGATCGGTCGCGCCGCGGACGCCGGCTTTCGCTGGGTCGAGATGTGGGGGTGGTCCCATCACGACATGGCAGCGGTCAAGCGCGCCCTCCGCGAGACGGGACTGGGGCTGAGCTGCCTCACGCTCGACCCGTTCGTACCGCTCGTCGACAGTCGAGCCCGAGAGGCATTTCTCGACAGCGTGACACGGTCGTCCCGGGTCGCTGCCGAGGTCGGATGCCCATTCGTGGTCGTGCTCGCGGGCGACGCCATGCCGGGCACGTCAAGGTCAGTGCAGCAGCGCGCCGTGGTGGATGGACTCCTGCGGGCGGCCACGATCGCGGAACACAGCGGCGTGACGCTCATCCTCGAGAATCTGAACAGCCGCAACGACCACGTCGGGCATTTCCTCGATACGGCGGCCGAGGCGCTCGCGATCGTCAATGCCGTCGACCACCCATCCGTGCGCATGCTGTACGACCTCTACCACTCCGCGGTGATGGGGGAGCGACCCGAGCCTGTACTCGACGGTGGGCTCGATCGGATCGCCCATATCCAGGTTGCGGACGTGCCCGGCCGGCACGAACCGGGAACGGGGACGATCGACTGGCGCGCCACCATCGGTTGGCTGTCAGGGCATGGCTACGAGGGTCGGATCGGCCTCGAGTACGTCCCGACCGTCGGCACGCAGCAATCGGTCGAGCACATCAGATCCGTGATCGCCGCGGTTGTTCCGACCGGCCCGTCAACACAAACCTGAAGCCCTTACCCGCATATCCGCGGCCCGCGACCCTGGACGGTAGACTCAGGCGACGGGCGAGTGGCGGAATGGCAGACGCGCCGGCCTTAGGAGCCGGTGCCGCGTAAGCGGCGTAGAGGTTCGACCCCTCTCTCGCCTACCAGGATCGAGCGACGCCTCGACCCTGGCCGCCCGTGCTTCCGAGCGATCCCGGGACCCGCCCTATACTTCCCGGCGATGCAGATCACCCGTACCCCAGCCCCCAAGTCGACCGTGCGCCTCGAGATCGAACTGCCGCCGGAGCGCCTCGATCGCGCCGTCGACGCCGCCGTCCGCGCCCTCGCGCGCCGGTCGCGCATTCCTGGTTTTCGCCCGGGGAAGGCACCCCGCCCGGTCCTGGAACGCCACCTCGGCCCGGGCGTCGTCATGGACGAGGCCGTCGACCATCTCATGCAGGACGCCTACCGCGAGGCACTCGCCAAGGAGGACATCCTCCCGCTCGCCAACGCGGATGTCGAGGTCGTGCAGGCCGAGGAAGGCAAGCCACTGATCTTCAAGGCGACCGTGCCGATCCGACCCGAGGTCACCCTCGGAGACTACAGGACCTTCAACTTCCGACCTGAGATCGACACGATCGACGATGCGCGCATCGATCAGGTCGTCGAGGAGCTGCGCGACCAGAACGCGACCCTGGCGGCCGTGGAGGATCGCGGCGCGAAGGACGGCGACTACGCGGTCATCTCGTTCGTCGGAACCAGGGACGGCCAGCCGTTCGATGGCGGCACCTCCGAGCGGATGCCGCTGATCCTGGGCCAGGAGCGCCTGATCCCTGGGTTCGAGACGAACCTCATCGGCAAGCGGGTCGGCGAGACGACCGAGTTCGACATCACCTTCCCCGACGACTACGGCGAACCCACGATGGCCGGTCAGGTCGCGCATTTCAGCGTCGAGCTCCGTGAGCTCCGCGAGAAGATCCAGCCCGACCTCGACGAGGACTTCCTCGCCAGCCTCGGGGATTTTCCATCGCTCGACGCCCTGCGGGTCGACATTCGCCGACGGCTCGAGGGCAATGCGCTCGATCGCGCCCGGCACCAGTTCGCCGATCGCATCATCGAATATGCCGTCGCCAACGCCACCGTCGAGCTGCCCGAGGTGCTCATCGACCAGGAGGTCGAGATGATGCACGACGAGTTCAAGGGCTCGCTCGCGCGCCAGGGCATCACCGAGGAGGCGTACCTCAAGGCGATCGAGAAGACCACCGACGATCTCCACGCGGACTTCCGACCGAATGCCGAGCGACGGGCGAAGACGTTGCTGGTGCTCTCGAAGATCGCTGATGCGGAAGGGCTCGACGTCCCCGACGCGGACGTCGATGCCGAGGTCGCCCGCGGCCGCGAGCGGTACGCCGGCGACGCCCGACTGGCGTCCTACTTCGAGTCGGATCGGGGCCGCTCGTACATCCGCAGCACGCTCCGACGAAGCCGCGTCGTCGAGCGGATCATCGACGAGTGGCTCGTCGCGCACCCCGACCATCCACCGTTGCCGCATCTCGAGGACGCCGAGGCGTCGGCCGTCGTCGACGGCCAGGCCAAGGCCGATGCCGCGATCGGGGCGTCCGACGAGGATGCCGCCAGCGACCGTCCGTCCAGCACCCCGGTCGACGAACCCGCCACGGCGGGTTGATCGACTCGTCCGACTTCAGGCTCAACGCACGTCACCCAGGGAGACCCCAGATGCTCGTCCCGATGGTCATCGAATCCTCCAGCCGTGGGGAGCGCGCCTACGACATCTACTCGCGACTCCTGCGCGAGCGGATCATCTTCCTGGGCGACGCGATCGAGGATCACCTGGCCAATCTCGTCATTGCGCAGCTCCTGTTCCTCGATTCCGAGGATCCCGAGAAGGACATCAGCCTGTACATCAATTCGCCGGGTGGGGTCGTGAACTCGGGACTCGCGATCTACGACACCATGCAGTATCTGCGCGCGCCGGTCAGCACCATCTGTATCGGCATGGCGGCATCGATGTCGGCGGTCCTCCTGGCGGCCGGCGCGAAGGGCAAACGCTACGCCCTGCCGAACAGCCGGATCATGATCCACCAGGGCTCCGGCGGGTTTCGAGGCAATGCCCCGGATGCCATCATCCAGATGAAGGAATGGGAATTCCTGGTCAACCGCAACATCGAGATTCTTGCCCACCACACGAGCCAGCCGGTGGATAAGGTGCGGCAGGACACCAATCGGGACTACTTCATGGCTCCCGAGGACGCGAAGGACTATGGCATCATCGATGCGGTCTACTCGGAGCAGTGGGATTCACTGACCGCGCAGCACCACGACGAGAAGGCCGCAGAAGCGGCCGTCGAGACTGCGACCGAGCAGGCACCGGAGCCGAAGCGCTCGAAGAGCGAATAGGCAGACAGGGAGCAAGGACCACCACGTGACGTCGACCAGCGGCAGCAAGGGACCCAAGGTCCCGTATCGCTGTTCCTTCTGCGGCAAGAGCCAGGAACAGGTGCGCAAGCTCATCGCGGGCCAGGGCGTCTACATCTGCGACGAGTGCATCAACCTCTGCCAGGAGATCATCGAAGAGGAGATGCTCGAGACGCCGCGTCCGAAGCAGACGTCGTCGAAGCTCCCGAACCCACACCAGATCAAGGACGCGCTCGACGCGTATGTCATCAGCCAGGAGCGGGCCAAGAAGGTCCTCTCGGTCGCCGTCTACAACCACTACAAGCGGGTGAACGCCGGACATCAGGTCGATGACGTGGAGCTCCAGAAGTCGAACGTGCTGCTGGTGGGTCCGACCGGCTCGGGCAAGACACTCCTCGCCCAGACCCTGGCGCGGGTCCTCGACGTCCCGTTCTGCATCGCCGATGCGACCTCGCTGACCGAGGCCGGCTACGTCGGCGAGGACGTCGAAAACATCCTCCTGCGGCTCATCCAGGCGGCGGACTTCGACGTCGCGCGCGCCCAGCGCGGGATCATCTACATCGACGAGATCGACAAGATCGCGCGCAAGGCCGACAACCCGTCGATCACCCGTGACGTATCGGGGGAGGGGGTCCAGCAGGCCCTGCTCAAGATCCTCGAGGGCACGATCGCCAACGTCCCCCCGCAGGGTGGCCGCAAGCACCCCCACCAGGACTTCATCCAGATCGACACGACGAACGTGTTGTTCATCTGTGGCGGCGCGTTCGACGGCCTCGAGAAGATCGTCGAGGAGCGCGTCGGCCGTCGGTCGATCGGCTTCGGGGCGGATGGCGCGATGAGCCCGGCCGACAAGGGCCGCGTCCTCGAGAAGCTGATGCCCGAGGACCTGCTCAAGTTCGGGCTGATCCCGGAGTTCATCGGTCGCCTCCCGGTGATGGTCACGCTCACCGCGCTGACCGCCGACGACCTGGTCCGCGTGCTCACCGAGCCGCGCAACGCCGTCACGCGCCAGTTCCAGAAGTTCCTCGCCCTCGACAAGGTCGAGCTCGCGTTCACGGAAGGCGCGCTCAAGGCAGCGGCCGAGGTCGCCCTCGATCGGAAGACCGGGGCGCGTGCCCTCCGCTCGATCGTCGAGGAGTCGCTCCTCGAGGTGATGTACGACATCCCGGAGCGGACCGAGGTCCGCAAGTGCATCATCACCGAGGAGACGATCCGCAGTGGTCGACTGCCGCTACTCCTGACGAAGACCGACGTCGACGAGGGGGTCGACGAGACGAACTACGAGGAGTGGCTCGCCGAACGAGGCGTGAGCGCCTGATCCTCGGCCGGCCGGCGCCGCGACGCGGGCTGGCGGTGCTTGCGCAGGAACGCCGGCACCTCGAGGGATTCCTCGGACACCGCCGCAGGCTGGAGTATCGCCGCCGGTTCAGTCGCCGTCGGTTCGGCCATCGCAGTCGGCTCGGGCATCGCGACGGGCTCCGCCGGGTCGGGATGGTGGGCCGGTCGTTCGTGGGCGTGGACGCTCCCTGAGGTCACCTCGCGGCGCGGCGGCCGGGCGAACGTCGATGCCGTGACCGGCCGAGGGGTTCGATGCCCATCGAGCCCGGTCGCGATGAGTGTGATCATGACCTCGCCGTCGACGACCTCGCCAAGGCTCGCCCCAAAGATCACGTTCGCGCGGGGGTCCGCCGACGCCCGGATCTCGTCGGCTGCCTGCCGAACCTCGCGGAGGCGAAGGTCGGCCGGCCCCGAGACGTGGAAGAGGATCCCGCGGGCGCCCTGGATGTTCGCCTCGAGCAATGGGCTCGAGATCGCCCGCCGGGCTGCCTCCACCGCCCGCCCCTCGCCACTGCCGCGACCCAGGCCGATGAGCGCGGGCCCGGCGTTCTGCACGACGGC
>JBIOWA010000269.1:0-11572 GCA_044868045.1 Candidatus Limnocylindrales bacterium | reverse complement strand
GGTGGACGACGCCGGCAGTGAGCTGCTGGATCGACTCCTCGAGGACCTCCGCGGATTCACCGGCCCCGACTGGGAGCAGGAGGACGACATCACGCTCGTCACGCTGCGCCGTGCCTCCGGCGTGTCGGATCAGGGGAGCGAAGCCCCGACCCTCACGACCGGCTTCTCGATCCCTGGCGAGGAGGGCAATGAGCGCCTGGCCATGGACCGGGTCGGCGCGGCCGTCGCCGACCTTGGCATCGCACCGGCGCGCCTCGAGCGACTCAAGACCGCCGTCAGCGAGGCGACGATGAACGCCATCGAATACGGCAGCCAGGGCCGCGCCGACGTCCCGGTGGACGTCGAGGTCGAGGCGACTCCCGACGCGGTCATCGTGCGCATCACGGATCGCGCCCTGTCGGGCACGGTGCCCGACGACGCCGAGACGCCCGACATCGACCTCAAGCTCGCCGGCGCCCAGAAGGCGCGCGGTTGGGGCCTCTTCCTGATCAAGAACATGGTGGATTCGATGGACGTGACCAGCGACAGGTCGACCCAGACGGTGACCCTGACGATGGCGCGCAAGGAGCCGACCGATGGATAAGCGACCCTTCGGAGCCGAGGTGACGGAGATCCCGGACGAGGTCCGGATGCGTCTCAGCGGCGACCTCAACGCGAAGGCCGACGAGACGCTGGCCGCGGCATACGAGCGGGTGACCGAGCTCGGGCCGCGGCGGGTGAGCCTCGATTTCGGTCGGGTCGGCTACATCAACAGCACCGGGATCGCCCTGGTCGTCCGCCTCCTGGCCGAGGCGCGTCGCGACGGTCGTGCGGTCCGTGCCCTCGGCCTGTCCGAGCACTACCGCGAGATCTTTCGGATCACCCGCCTCTCGGACTTCATGGAGATCGTGGAAGGAGACGCCGCATGAACGCCACGTCCGTTGCCCTGGACCGCAGCGGGGCCGTCGCGACCATGCGCATCGCCGGCGATGTCACATCCGCCAGCGAGGCGGAGCTGATGGCCGGCTACACGCGGGCGATCGACGACGGGGCACGCGCGATCATCCTCGATTTCTCCGGGCTCGAGTACATGAACAGCGGTGGGATCGGGTTGCTTGTGACGCTGCTCGTGCGGGCCCAGCGCGGCGGCGTGCGACTGCTGGCCAGCGGCCTGTCCGAGCACTACCGCGAGATCCTGGCGCTCACCCGCCTCGACGAGGCGATCGAGATCCACGCTGATCAGGGCGCGGCCGTCGCGGCCGTGGAGGTGTGAGATGACGACCACCGAGGAAACCACAGCGCAGGCACAAGTCTCACGGGACGCGTCCAACTGGGCGAAGCCGGTCGACCTTCTTTCCGCGAAGGGCGTCGCGGGCGCCGGCGTCGACACGGTCAGCGGCCGGCGCGTGGCCGGCCCACTGCAGGGTTTCGGGCAGCTGTGGCAGAAAACTTTCCGCGTCCGTCTCGATGGCGTCGTCGACATAACCCCACAGATGCTCGTCGCGACCTGGAAGGAGCGATTTCCGACCTTCTGGCCATCGGGCTCCCAGTTCTATGCCCCGCTGGCCGGCATCGCCCCGGGGGAGGTGGCACTGCTCGACGTCGCGCCGGTGCCTGGTGTCCCGATCAAGCTTTCGACCGGCGTCCTGGTGACGTACGCCGACGAGGAATCGTTCACGTTCATGACCCCCGAAGGGCATAGCCTGTCGGCATGGATCACCTTCTCGGCCTTCCGCGAGGACGATGTGACGATCGCCCAGGCACAAGCGCTGGAACGCCCCGCGGATCCCATCGACGAACTCACCTATCTGCTCGGTGGGAACCGGATCAACTCGCGGTTCTGGCAGCAGACGATGGACAACCTGGCGCGTCATTTCGGCGTCGAGAGCCCGCAGGTCGAGACCCAGGTCGTCTGCATCGACGGCCGTCGACAGTGGCGACACGCGAGCAACCTCCGCAACAGCGCGATTCTGCGTACGGCGCGCCATACCTTGATGAGCCCGGTTCGCTGGCTGACACGCCGCGCGTAGCCGCGCGCCGTCGATGACAGGCCCGGCAATCGACGCGATCGTCGTCGGTTCAGGGCCCAACGGGCTTGCCGCGGCCCTGACACTGGCCCGTGCCGGCCGTTCGGTCCGGGTCTACGAAGCGGCATCCACGATCGGTGGTGGCACGCGGACGGAGGAACTGACGCTCCCCGGGTTCCGCCACGACGTCTGTTCGTCGATCGTGCCGCTGACGCTGGCGTCGCCGTTCTTCCGCACGGTCGACCTCGTCGCGCGCGGCGTGGAACTCGTCCATCCGGACGCACCCCTGGGCCACGCCCTCGATGACGGGCGGGCGGCCATCCTTGAGCGCTCGTTCACCGCGACGGCCGCCGGGCTCGACCGTGATCGTCGGACCGACGACGGTTCCGCCTGGCGACGACTGTTCGGGCCGTTGGCGCGAGACGCCGGCAAGCTCTCCCGAGAGCTCCTGGGACCGGTCATGCATGTCCCGCGCCACCCGCTGGCGCTGGCACGGTTCGGGCGGCCGGCGCTCCGCTCGGCCCGTGGCCTGGCGCGATCCCGGTTCCAGGGAGATGCCGCCCGCGCCCTGTTTGCCGGCCTGAGCGCTCACTCCATGATCGCGCTCGATCGGCCGCTCTCGGCGTCGTTCGGCCTGGTGCTCGGCACGTACGCGCACGCCGTCGGCTGGCCGATGGTCCGTGGCGGCGTCGCCGCGATCGGCGACGCGCTGGCGGCCGAGCTTCGCGAACTGGGCGGTGAGATCGTCACCGACCACCGCGTCGACCGACTCGCGGACCTGCCCCTCGCCGGCGTCGTGATCCTCGATACGACGCCGCGCGCCGTGGTCGAGATCGCCGGCGAGCGACTGCCGCCACGGATCCGATCCGGATACGAGCGCTTCCGCTACGGCAGCGGCGTCTTCAAGATCGACTGGGCGCTCGACGGACCAATCCCGTGGGCCGCCGAGGGGCTCCGACGCGTTGGCACGGTCCACCTCGGCGGGCCGCTCGAGGAGATCGCCCGCTCCGAGCGCCAGGTTGCATCCGGACGACACGCGGACAAGCCGTTCACGCTGGTCGCGCAGTACGACCCGTGGGACAAGACCCGGGCGCCCGCCGGCCGCACCACGGCCTGGGCCTACTGCCACGTGCCGGCGGGCTGCGACGTCGACATGACCGACCGGATCGAGGCGCAGGTCGAACGCTTCGCCCCGGGCTTCCGCGACCGGATCCTGGCGCGCTCCACGCATTCGCCGGCGCAGCTCGAGGCCCACGATGCCAACTACATCGGTGGCGACATCAACGCCGGGGTCTTCGATATCCGCCAGATGCTGTTCCGCCCGACCGTCTCACGCGATCCGTACCGGGCCGGACCCGGTCTCTACCTGTGTTCCTCGTCCACGCCACCGGGCGGCGGCGTGCACGGGATGGGCGGCTACCACGCCGCTCGGTCCGCGCTGCGCCACGAGCTTCGGTAGCGGGTCAGCCGTCTCCGAGCATGCGGCGGAGCCACCAGCCGAGCCAAAGGGCACCCAACGCCGGCAAGGCCACCCAGGCGACGAGCAGCAGGGACAGGAGCGTCACGACGGTGCGCAGCTCGTCGAGCCCGTCACCGACCGTCCCGTCGCGGACCTCCGCCGCGATCCGGGTCAGGCGCGTGCCGATCGACGCGAGCGACTCGGCATTGGCGGCCAACGCAGACCGGTTGCCTTCGAGATCGCCGGCGATCAGCCCGAGCTGGGTATCGAGTCCCTCGAGGTCGGTGGCCATCTGGCCGAACTGGCCGGCGACATCACCGAAGGGCCGACTGCCGAGGAGCTGGACCCGCCCGAGCTGGTCCTCGATCGAGCGCAGGTTGCCGCGTAGGTCGCCGATCGCCTGCGCGACCTGGCGCACGGCCGGGGCCGTGCGGTCGAGCGTGCCGGCGAACGACGTCGCGGACGAGCTCGCCTGGGTCATGGCGGTCGACGTCCGGTCGAGCGTCTCGACGATCGTCGTCACCTGCGCGCCCGTCAGGTCGGCGAAACCACCGACCCGCCCCGATAGCCACACCGTCGCGAGGAGGCCGAGCACCGCGATCGCGATGCCGATGGCGCCGTAGGCGATGAGCCCGGAGGCGAGGCGGCGGAGGCCGGGTCGCAGTCGGACGCGATCCGGCCGGGCGCTCACCGCCAGCTGCTGCGGGCGGCGTCCGGGTACAGCCGAACCCGGCGGAATGGTTCGCGGCCCCGAGATCTCGAGACGAGGTTGGCCCGCTCGGCCATCTGGTGCTGGAGACGCCGGATGTAGGCGTTCTGGGGCGACAGCTCGACCGCCTCCGACGACGAGAGCACGACTTCGATCGCGTCCTCGGTCTCGCGCAACGCCGCCTCGCGCGGGTCGATCTCCAGCGAGAAGATGGACGTCAGGCTCGACTGCATCTGCGGGATCGTGTTGCTCTTGAGGACGTAAATCGGCATCGCCCGCTCTTCCGCCTCACGCAGCAGCGGCGTCTTCTGCTTGTACTCGTTGCGCAGGGTCATGACGACGTCCGCCTCGTCGACATCGCGGGCGATGACGACCGGCAGGCCCAGGTCGCGGACGGCCTGTTCGAGGCGCTTTCGGCTGATGCCCTGCGGCAGGACCCGGAGTGTCGGCAGCGGCGATCCGCCCGGCACCAGCAGGGTTTCGCCGCGTTCGCCCTCCTCGGCGCCGAGCGGGGCGGCCGCCTCCTCCTCTTCGCCTTCGAGATCGTCGACGTTGACCGGGCCGGTGCCCTCCTCGGCCTTGAACGACTGGAGGGCCCGGGACGCCTGGTCGCGCCAGGCCTTCTGCCGCTCGAGCTCGCGCGCCTCGCGGGCCCGCGTCTCGAGCGCGGTCGGGGTGGCTCCGCGTTCGAGCGGACCGCGATCGGCGATGTCGCCGGCGACGAACGGCGCATCGCCGGTCCGAGCGCTGAACCGCTCCCCGGGCATCACCCCTGGCCCGCCCGTCGTCAGCGGCCCGCGCGTCGTCGACTCGCGGCCGGGGCCTCCCCGTGTCTGGCGCCAGCCGCCCGACGCGCCGGGACGATACCCCGGTCGGAACCCGCCGCGTTCCGTCTCGCGGAAGCCGCCGGCCGTGCGCGCCGAGCCATCTCCGCGCCAGCCCGGCTCCATCCGCCACGGCGCCCCACCGACGAGACCGGCGAACCGCTCCGCCCCGAGTTGCTCGCGCGGCGACGGCCTCGGGCGACCCTGTGATCGATGGACGCCCTCCTCGTCCCGCCAGCGGAGTTCCGGCGCGACCGCGTCGCCGCGCAGGAGCGCATCGACGGTCTCGGCGACGTCGCTGTGCACCGCGACCCGCTCGCGGTCCTGGATCTCGACGATCACATCGAATGTCGGCGGGGCCTTGCGCTCGAGGACGCTCTTCTGGGTCCGTCGCCGACGGGCCTCTTCGTCGCCGAGGGTCACGCTCTGGATGCCGCCGATGAGGTCGGACAACGTGGGATTGAGCATCAGGTTGTCGAGGTTGTTGCCGTGCGCGGTGCCGATCAGCTGGACGCCGCGCTCGGCGATCGTCCGGGCGGCCGCTGCTTCGAGCTCGGTGCCGATCTCGTCGATGACGATGACCTGGGGCATGTGATTCTCGACCGCCTCGATCATCACCTCGTGCTGCATCGAGGGCGTTCGCACCTGCATGCGGCGAGCCTTGCCGATGGCCGGGTGGGCGATGTCGCCGTCGCCCGCGATCTCGTTCGACGTGTCGACCACGACCACGCGCTTGCCGAAATCGTCGGCCAAGACGCGCGCCGCCTCGCGCAGCATCGTGGTCTTGCCGATGCCCGGACGGCCCATGATCAGGATCGACTTCCCGGTCTCCACGAAGTCCGCGATGATCTCGATGGTCCCGTAGACGGCCCGGCCAACCCGACAGGTCAACCCGACGACCTTGCCGTTCCGGTTGCGGATCGCGCTGATGCGGTGGAGCGTGCGCTCGATGCCGGCGCGGTTGTCGTCGCCGAACGATCCGATGTGATCGACCACGAAGGCGATGTCGGCGTCGGTGATCTCCCGATCGAGCAGGCTGACCTCCGAATCCGGGAACCGGCCCTCCGGCCGGCGCCCGAGATCCATCACGACCTCGATGAGCGCCTCGCGATCGGGCAACGCGTGCACGGCGTCGACGATCTCCGGCGGCAGCGACGAGAGCATCGCATCGAGATCGTCGATCGTTTCGCGCTGGCGTTCCTCTGATCCCACGCTGACCTCCAATTCGAGGGCTATCGAACGCCGGCGGGCACGAGTGCCGGTTCGGCGACCCGGACCAGGGTCTCCTTCATCAGCAGCGTGACGTTGGCGACGGAGTCGAAGGCGGCGTCCTCCAGGCGCGCATCGAGTGGTGCCTCATAGGTTCGCACGGGTGCGATCACTCCGTGGTCGTGGCGATGGTCGCTTCCTTTCGAGGTGCGCGCCTCGATGATGCCAAGCCCGAATGCGATCAGCGCAGACGGATCGGCCTCGGGCCGAACAAGCACCTTGAGATAATGCGGCTGGTCCTCCTTGGCCACGCCGATCTGGACGAAGCCGTCGAGCATCGTGCCGTCCTTGCCGCCATCCTTCGCGACTTGCGCGTAGGACTCGATATCGGCGAAGCGAAGGATTGGGGCGAGGCTCGAGCGGGGGACCCGCCAGTGGTTGCCCTGCCGTTCCCAGTCGGGCAGGCGGAAGGCCTCGAGGCGGGCGACCGGTCCGGGGGTGGCCGCCGTGTAGAGCCGGCTCAGGGCGAGCGCATCGATCGGCTGGGTGGGACGGATGCGGGCATCGCGCGTCGCCTTGTCGGTCCACGGCGCCGGCAGCTCTCCCTGTGCGCTGCGGAACATGATCCGCTCCTCACCGTATCGGATGAACCCCGCCTGCATCATCAGCTCGACGTTCCCGTCGGCGTCGGCGCACGCGACGTGGAAGCGTGCCGCGCCACGCTTCGCGCCCTCGCGCAGGAGCTGGTTGACGAGGCGGTAGCGGATGTCCCCGGCATCCGCCATGCCAACCGCGTCGAGCTCCACGATCGTCCACTCGTCGCGGGTCGATTCGCGTTCGACGCGAAGGAGCCCGGCGATGCGGCCGTCCTCCTCGTAGACGTACATCAGGTCGTTCGGCCGGAACGCCCCGAGCGGCAGCCGGAACAGGCTGAAGACGCCGATCGGCGAGACGCTGACCGGCAGTCCCAGCGACCGCGTCGTGGGGTCGTCCGATTGGCATAGGCGCGAAAGTTCCCCAAGCGCCGCGAGATCCGTCAGGCGGGCGGCACGGACCTTGCCCGGGCTGCGGGGCGGCCGCGTGGCAGTCACGGACGGGGCGTCCTGGTCATCTCGGCTGCGTCCGTCGAGTGGGATGGTGTCGCCGGCCCGATCCCTCACCCGGGTCGTCGTGCTCGGCGGCCATCGTGGCCATCAACCGATGGAAGCGCGTCTCCCCGGCGAGCTCGGGGTGGAACGCGGTCGCGAGCACGTTGCGCTGTCGGACCGCCACGATCCGGTCGTCCTCGAGCCGTGCCAGGACGTCGACCTCGGGGCCGGTCCGCTCGACGATCGGCGCACGGATGAAGACGGCGTGGACCGGGGTCGCGCCGAGCACGTCGACGGGAACCTCGGCCTCGAAGGAGTCGAGCTGCCGTCCGAAGGCGTTGCGCTCCACGGTGACGTCGAGCAGCGGCAGGATCGGTTCCTCGCCGCCGGCGATCTCGCGCGCGAGCACGATCATCCCGGCGCATGTCCCGAAGATCGGCGCGCCCGAGTCGGCGAGATCGAGGATCGGCTGGCGCAGGCCCCAGCGGTCGATGAGCTGGCGCATCGTCGTGCTCTCCCCGCCGGGCAGGATCAGGCCGCTCACGCCCTCGAGGTCGGCCGGCTCGCGCACGCGAAAACCCTCGACGCCGATGGCGGCGAGGGTATCGAGATGCTCACGAAAGGCGCCCTGGAGCGCCAGTACACCGATCCTCATGGGCGGAGAGTACTGCGCGGCTTCGTGGCTGTTACCAGCCGCGGACGGCGAGGCGCTCCTGCTCCGGGATCTCCTCGAGGCCGATGCCGCGCATCGGGGCTCCGAGACCCTTCGAGACCTCGGCGATCTTCTTGGGATCGTCGAAGAACGTCGTCGCCTGGACGATCGCGTTCGCCATTCGCGCCGGGTCCTCGCTCTTGAAGATCCCGGACCCGACGAAGACCCCCTCCGCGCCCAGCTGCATCACGAGCGCGGCGTCGGCCGGGGTCGAGATACCACCGGCGACGAAGTTGACGACCGGCAGCTTGCCCTCGGCGGCGACATCCTTCACGAGCTCATACGGCGCCTGCAGCTCTTTGGCCGCGACGAACAGCTCGTCCTCGCGCATGCCCTGAAGGCGGCGGATCTCGCTCAGGACGTCGCGGAGCTGACGGACGGCCTCGACGATATTGCCGGTGCCCGCCTCGCCCTTGGTGCGCATCATTGCGGCGCCTTCGTTGATCCGGCGAAGGGCTTCGCCGAGGTTCCGGCAGCCGCATACGAACGGGACCTTAAAGGCGTGCTTGTCGATGTGGTTGTGCTCATCGGCGGGCGTCAGGACCTCCGACTCATCGATGTAGTCGACGCCGAGCGCTTCGAGGACCTGGGCCTCGACGAAGTGGCCGATGCGCGCCTTCGCCATGACCGGGACCGTCACGGCGTCCATGATCCCGACGATCATCGCCGGATCGGACATGCGGGCGACGCCGCCGGCCTTGCGGATGTCGGCGGGCACGCGCTCGAGGGCCATGACGGCGACGGCGCCGGCATCCTCGGCGATCTTGGCCTGCTCGGGGGTGACGACGTCCATGATGACGCCGCCCTTGAGCATCTGGGCGAGCCCCTTCTTCGTCGCCCAAGTGGACGTTTCGACGGTCATGGGAGCTGTGATTCCTCTGATCGGTGGGCGTGCCGCGAGCCCTGCCGAGGGCGATCTCGCGCGCGGTGTGAATTATCGCACGAGGTCCGTCCCTGCCAAGGTTTCCGGACCATCTGGGCCACCGTGCGGACACTGGACTCGAATGGACCGGTGAGCTGATCAGGGGCCACGCTTCGCCCCGACGGTGGGGGTGTGCCTGCCAGACCGCAGATCGAGCTCGAAGAGCCCTGCTGGGCTTCCCTCGACTGGAGTTCGTGCTTGACAGGCACGTAAACCCGGCAAGGGAAGGCCTTCGAGTGGCTTCGGGCTGCGTTTGCAGTCTGTGAAACGCACACGTGGGCCCGGTGCGGCTTGCAAGTTGGGCGCGCTCCCGAGTCCCGGGTCAGCGCGCTTGAAGCGAGGCGATCTCCGCGCGAGCGGCTTGCACCAGCTCCTCGTTCGTGTGGGCGTGGCCCCACAGCCCCCAGCCACCCGGCGCGGCCTCGGTCAAGAGCACCCAGGTCCGGCGGGTGAGGGACGGATCGCCGGCCATGTCGGCCACGAGCGCGGTGAGCTGCTCGACGACGGCCACCTGCTTGTCGCGATCCAGCGCGCCCGCGTTGGTCAGGACCTGGACGCGCACATGATTCGAGCCGCCGGCCACGTCTGAGATCGAACTGGCGCGCAGCTCGTGAACGAAGGCCGCCGTGTTCTCCCGGAACATCGGGATCTCGGGCACCTCCTCGATGCGCATCACGGTCGCCGCTGCTGCAGCGGCGAGCGCGTGCGGATCGCGGAACGTCCCATCCGTGGCGTAGATATCGATCATCGGCATGGCGTGGCTCCCGTGACTATGCTGATCGTCATACGGAAGCATCGACTATGACGTGCGTCATAGTCAAGGAGAAGCCGAGAGTCGTGTCGAATGACGCCCGGCGCAAGATGATCGAAAGCGCGGTCACCTTGCTAGCGATGCGCGGACTCCAGGGCACGTCGTTCAGCGACGTCCTCGGGCGATCCGGAGCACCACGAGGCTCCATCTACCACCACTTCCCCAACGGGAAGGACGAGCTCGTGGATGCAGCGATCGAGCTGTCCGGTCAACGCGCTCTCCGCGTCCTCGATGCGGTGGAGGGTGCATCGGCCCGGGAGATCACCACGTACTTCCTCGACCTGTGGCGCGAGGTCCTGGTGAGTTCAAAGCTCCGCGCGGGCTGTGCCGTCCTCGCCGTCACCGTCGCCACGGATTCCGCGGATCTGCTCGACCACGCGGCAGCCATATTCCGCGCCTGGCAGGGACGACTAGCCGAACTTTATGTCGGCGCGGGCGTCGAGCCTCGGACGGCCTCCTCGTTCGCGACGACCCTGGTCGCGGCGAGCGAAGGCGCGGTTGTCCTCAGCCGGGCGCAGCGGAGTCTGGAGCCGTTCGAGCAGGTCGCTGCACGATTGATCGAAACGACCCACTGACGGATAGCCCGAACTCATGCTTGTCAGCTACGGTCGGCGGCCCGGAACGTGTAGCGGGTCATGTCCTTTGGGAACGTCGTCCAGGCGAACGCCCTCACCGGAATGAGCTCCCACAGGCCGCCGTTGACCCAATGTGCGGCGCTCGCCTCGTACTGCGGCTTGTACTTCGCGTAGCCCGCCAGGATCCGGTCGGCCAGCTCGGCGGGCGGCGCAGCGAGCTCCGTTGCGGCCCCTTCCACGATCACAACCTCACCGTTCGTCGTTTCGACGTGGATCGCCATCTGCGGATTCGACCGGAGGTTGCGCTGCCAGCGCGTCGGCCCGCCCTCGACGTACCAGCGACCATCGACCCACGACCCCCATATCGGGTTGAGATGCGGCGCACCGTTCCTGTCGGCGGTTGCGAGCCAGTAGACCTCGGCCGCTGCAAGCCGCTCGACGCACCAGGACCACGGGAGCATGCCCTTGGTCGACTTCGGGATCCCGTAGCCCGGGACGTGCGGCCGATCGGCGCGCGGTTGGCTCACCAGTCCCGCCGGCCCTACCTCGACACGGTCCTGACGACCCCCGACATGAGCTTGGTCGCCCGGCGCGCTGCCTTGGGCGACAGCCGCGACACCGCCTCGACCAGCTCGAGGACGTCGTCGTCATCAAGGCCACCGAGCAAGTCGAAGAGACGCAGCACCGTGTCGTCCGGGACGCGATCGAGCAGCTGGAGCGCACGCTCCAGTTCGCGCGGCTCGAGCTTCGGCACGAGCCCGACGGCCCGATCGAACAGTCGGACGAACACCACGAACGACGACAGCCATTCATGGAGCGAGGCGAGTTCTGCATCGTCCGGATTCGCGGCCGCCGCGTTGGCTGCCTCTTTGGCCTTGGCCTCCAGCACGGCCACGACTGGGTCGCCCTCGCGGACCTTTCGCTCAGCGATCACGCGGCCGAACCACTGCCAGTGGTCGTTGACGGCCAGGAACGCGGTGCCGGCAGGCCCGCGCCGGCCCACGCGCCGCGGCTCCGAGACGCGCTGGACGAGCCCCCAGTTCTCGGCCTCGGCCAGGGCCAGGCTGGCAGCCCGGTGCGACAAGCCGAGCGCTTCCCGTACCTCGCGCTCGGTCAGCGGCTCTTGCCGAGCCATGAGGTAGGCCTGGACTCGGGCGATGGCCGGCGTCACGCCCCAGGCGGCGCCCATCTCGCCCCACGCCTCGGCGAGGTCGAGTCGGATCGTCTCGGCGGTCGAGCGTGGCGCGCGCGCACCAG
>JBIOWA010000268.1:0-14060 GCA_044868045.1 Candidatus Limnocylindrales bacterium | reverse complement strand
CGCTCGGCCACAACCGGTGGCCGGACTACGTCGCCAGCGCGATCTCGCTCCTCGGTATCGCCACGCCGAACTTCGTCCTCGCCGTGTTGCTGGTGATCCTATTCTCGGTGATCCTGAAGGCGCTCCCGCCGACGGGTTGGCGCGGCCCCGAAACGTGGATCATGCCCGTCCTCGCGCTGGCGATCCGCTCGGTCGCCGAGATCGCCCGCTACACCCGGGCATCGATGCTGGAGGTCACCCGGCGGGATTACATCCGGACGGCCTACAGCAAGGGCCTCCGGAACTTCGCGGTCGTACTGCGGCACATGATCCGCAACGCCCTGATCCCGGTGATCACCATCCTCGGCCCGATCCTGGCGTTCCTGATCACGGGCTCGTTCATCATCGAGTACTTCTTCGGGATCCCCGGCGCCGGACGGCTCTTCGTGCAGTCGATCCAGGGCCGCGACTACGCGGTGATCATGGCCGCCGTGATGCTGTATGCCGTCGTCATCGCCGTGCTGAACCTGGTCGTCGACATCCTTTACGCGTACATCGACCCCCGCATCCGCTACAGCTGAGGACCGAGAACGATGGCTACCCAGGCTACGACGGTCCCGGCCGTCGGCGTCGCGACGCGGCGGAGCGAGGGAGTCTGGCGCGATGCGTGGAGCAGGCTGCGGCGCAATCGGTTGGCGGTCGTCGGGCTCGTGCTCGTCGTGCTGCTGCTGATCGCCGCCATCATCGGCCCGATGGTGACGCCCTGGCCGTACTACGTCCAGGACACGAAGGCGCTGGAAGCCAACGGCTTCCGGGCACTCCCTCCATTCAGGAGCATGTCACACGTCCTCGGCACGGACCCCAACGGCAGGGACATGCTCAGCCTGCTCCTCGACGGGGCACAGATCAGCATGACGGTCGCCTTCGTGGTCCAGATCGTCGTGGTCCTGATCGGCGTCCCCATCGGGGCGATGGCAGGCTGGTTCGGCGGCCGGATCGACAACCTCCTGATGCGGTTCGTCGACGTCGTGTACGCGTTCCCCGACCTGCTGTTCATCATCCTGCTGTCGGTCGCCTTCCGTGACACGGCGCTCGGCCATGCCCTCAACGGCGTCCTTCTCGTCTTCATCGCGATCGGGATCATCGCCTGGGTGACAGTCGCCCGACTGGTCCGGGGCCAGCTCCTGTCGCTCAAGGAGACCGAGTTCGTCGAAGCTGCCAAGGCGATCGGCGTGTCCGACTTCAACATCGTGACCCGGCATCTCGTCCCGAACGCGATCGGCCCGGTCATCGTCGCGATCACGCTCGGGGTCCCGGGAGCCATCCTGGCCGAGGCGACGCTCGCATTCATCGGGGTCGGGGTCCAGCCGCCGCGCGCGTCGTGGGGTTCCCTCATCTCGCTCGGTGTCGACCAGATCCGCCTCTATCCCTGGCTCACGCTCCTTCCCGGCATCCTGATCGCGACCGCGCTCATGAGCTTCACCTTCCTCGGCGACGGGCTGCGGGACGCGCTGGATCCGAAGCTCAAGGGGAAGCAGTAGGTGGTGGCCGACGATCGCGTGACAGAGGCCGACGCCCCGACGATCATCGAGGTGTCACCCGACGACGCGCGGCGCGTACGGACGCCCACCGAGGAGGGTGCCAGCAAGCGCCCGAAGGCCGACAAGCTGCTCAAGGTGAGCGGCCTGTCGACGCACTTCTTCACGCAGGACGGCGTCGTGCAGGCCGTCGACAACGTGAGCTTCGACCTCGGCTATGGCGAGACGCTCGGCCTGGTCGGGGAGTCGGGCTGTGGCAAGAGCGTCACGGCCCTGTCGATCGCCAGGCTCATACCCGACCCACCGGGACGCATCGTCAGCGGCTCGATCGTCTTCGACGGGATCGACGTCCTGAAGCTGAACTCGACCGAGATGCGGCACCTTCGGGGCAAGGAGATCGGGTTCGTCTTCCAGGACCCGCTCACAAGCCTGAACCCGACACTAACGATCGGCTACCAGATCGCAGAATCGATCCGCGAGCACCTCGGCCTGCCGAAGGCAGCCGCCCGGGACCGCGTCGTCGAACTGCTTGGCAAGGTTGGCATCCCACGCGCGCGCGAACGACTGAACGACTACCCGTTCCAGTTCAGCGGCGGCATGCGCCAGCGCGTGATGATCGCGATCGCGCTCGCGTGCGACCCGAAGCTGATCCTCGCGGACGAGCCCACGACGGCGCTCGATGTCACCATCCAGGCCCAGATTTTGGAGCTCATCCAGCGGCTGTCCGACGAGTTCCACACGGCCGTCTTGATGATCACCCACGACCTGGGGATCGCCGCCGGCATGTGCGATCGGATCAACGTGATGTACGCCGGGCGGATCGTCGAGACCGCAACCGTCGACGAGCTGTTCGAGAAGCCGCGGATGCCCTACTCGTGGGGCCTGCTCGACTCGCTCCCGCGCCTCGACGACGTGCGGGGCGACCGGCTCCGGACGATCGAGGGGCTGCCACCGTTCCTGATCAATCCTCCCGACGCGTGCCGGTTCGAACCGCGTTGCCGGTTCGCGCGCGACATCTGCCGCGAGGATGAGCCCGAGCTGACGCTGCGCGCGGAAGCTGGCCACCTGGCGCGCTGCTGGGCGACCGAGCCCTCGGGATGGATCCCGTGACCCAGGCGATGGCGGTCAGCGAGCCGGCCGCAACCACGCCGTCGAGCGACCTCGTGCAAGTCGAGGGGCTCACGGTCCATTTCCCGGTCCGGGTCGGGATCTTCCGGACGCAGGTCGGCGTGGTCCATGCCGTCGACGACATCAGCTTCACGATCCGCCGCGGCGAGACACTGGGCCTCGTCGGTGAATCGGGCTGCGGGAAGAGCACGACCGGTCGAGCCGTCATCCGGCTCCGAGAGCCGACTGGCGGCAGCGTCCGCTTCGACGGCATCGAACTGGCGAAGCTCAAGTCCGGCGAGCTGCGCAGGATGCGGCGCCGAATGCAGATCATCTTCCAGGACCCCTATGGGTCGCTGGACCCCCGGATGACCATCGGCTCGATCATCAGCGAACCGATCGACACACACCACCTCGCAAGGGGAAAGGCCAAGCGCGAACGCGTCGCCGACTTGCTGCGGATCGTCGGGTTGGACCCCAGGTATGTGTCCCGCTACCCGCACGAGTTCAGCGGTGGCCAGCGCCAGCGCATCGGGGTCGCTCGAGCGCTCGCGGTCGAGCCGGAGTTCATCGTCTGTGACGAGCCCATCTCTGCCCTCGATGTGTCGATCCAGGCTCAGGTCCTGAACCTGTTGACCGACCTCCGGGAACAACTCGGGCTGACATATCTGTTTATCGCCCACGACCTGTCGGTCGTGAAACACATCAGCGACCGGGTGGCGGTGATGTATCTCGGCAAGATCGTCGAGGTCGGGCCGCCGGAGTCGATGTACGCGGCCCCGGGTCATCCCTATACACGAGCCCTTTTGTCCGCGGTGCCGGTGCCGGATCCCGAGTCCGAGCGGCGACGCAAGCGGGTCATCCTGACCGGGGATGTGCCCAGCCCGGTGAACCCGCCGGAGGGTTGCCGCTTCCACACGCGTTGCTGGCTTTACGAGCGACTCGGCCAGCCCGAGCAGTGCCGGACGGTGGACCCGCCGCTGCGGACTGTCGCGACCGATCAGCAGGCTGCCTGCCACTTCGCCGAGGACGCGCTACGCTCCGACGTCGGCGTCGGCCACATCGAGATGACGCCGGTGCGTCGCGGGACCCCGGAAGCGGCGTTGGCGTCGATCCGCCCGGAGGACGGCGGGATCGATTCCGAGGCGCAGACCGTCGATGTGGCCGAGACCGTGATCGGCAGCGGAGCGATCGACGTCGACGACGTCGGGTCGAACGACACGGACGACAAGGACGACGCGGCGCCCGAAAGGGGCTGACGACTGGCGATCTGAAGCGAAAGCCGAAGGGAGACCCGGAGATCACGCAGGACGACGCAACCGGTAGGATGCGCGTTGCCAGCAACGGCCCCGGCCGATCCGCGTGCGGATGCGACCGGGACCGGCGGTGAATAGGAGGAGGTATCGATGATTCGTTCACGAATCGGAGCGCTCTTGAGCGTGGCCGCGATCGCGTTCGCGGCCTGCGGTCAGGCCGTCACTTCGGGGGCCCCAAGCCCTGCGGCGAGTGCGCCGGGGAGCGCTGCGCCCGAGAGCCAGCCGCCCGCTTCGGCGGCGATCAAGGAAGGCGGCTCGATCGTCGTCGGTCTGCCCGGCGACATGGTTCTCGCCGATCCCTCGTTGGTCAGCGACAGCAACTCGTCGGCGATCCAGCTCAACGTGATCGAAGGGCTGCTCGGCGTGAAGGCCGGGACGCTCGGTGAGATCGAGCCGGTGCTCGCCTCGGAGATGCCGACCGCGAGCGACGACGGACTGACCTACACGTTCAAACTCCGCGACGGCATCAAGTTCCATGACGGGACCGACTTCAACGCCGACGCCGTCGTCTACAACTACGAGCGCCAGAAGAACGCGCCGGCCGAGCTGCGCGACGCGTACAACTATTACTTCGGGGCGGTCTTCGGCTGGGCCGAGAACTCCAACCTGGAGTCGGTCAAGGCGGTCGATGCGAGCACCGTCGAGTTCAAGCTCAAGCAGCCCCAGTCGAACTTCCTGATCGCCCAGGCTCCACTGCCGCAGTTCGGCATCCAGAGCCCGACCGCGCTCAAGGCCGGCGACGCCGACAACCCCGACCCGAGCAAGAGCAAGTACGCGCAGGGGCAGGGCACAGGCCTGGTCGGCACGGGGCCGTTCAAGTTCAAGGAATGGACGCCGAACGACCACGTCACGATCGTCAAGAACGCCGATTACTGGAACAAGGAGCGCGTACCGCACCTCGACGAGATCATCTTCAAGCCGTATGCCGACCAGGCCGCGGAGCTCAACGCCCTGCAGGCCGGCGACATCGACTTCGCCCAGACGATCGCGCCGAACGACATCGAGGCGCTCAAGTCCGATGCCAAGTTCCAGGTCATCGACCGCGGCGAATCGTGCAACCTCGGCCAGATCTCGATGAACCAGACCGACGCCCACGCGCCGTTGAACAACGTGCACATCCGCAAGGCCATCGGCTACGCGGTGAACAAGCAGGCGTACATCGACACCTTCTATGCGGGCCTCGCCCAGCCGGCCGACAACTGGATGCCACCGGCGTCCACGTACTACAAGCCGCTCAACCTGCCGACCTACGACCCGGACAAGGCCAAGGCGGAGATCCAGGAGGCCAATCTCGACACGACAGGCGACGCCCTGACGCTCGAGTTCTGGTACCCGTCCGACGTCGCCCGACCGTACATGCCGGACCCGAAGGGCCTGGCGGAAGCGATCGCCAGCGACCTCGAGGCGGTCGGCTTTACGATCAACTTCAAGACCGCCGGCTGGCGGACGGGCTACCTGGCCGACGAAGCGGTCGGCAAGTACCAGATGTGGCTCCTCGGCTGGACCTGCGACTGGGCTGGCCCGGACAACTTCCTGAGTACCGCCTTCTTCCACTGCGACGCCGGCAAGCCGAACAAGGAGTTCGCCTACGGCCCGCCCGATCTCTGCAAGGCCTTCTCGGACGGCGCGGTGGCTCCTGATGACGCTGCCGCGAAGACCGCTTGGGAGAGCGCACAGGACATCCTGGCGCGCGACTACCCGACGGTTCCACTCGTCCACTCGAAGCCACCCGCCGCAGCCAGCGCCGACATCAAGGGCTTCCTTGGCGCGGGCAACCTGAACGAGCCGTTCTACCCGGTCTGGCTCGACCGCTGAACCGTTCGTGACCGTCCCGCCGGGGCGGTCCGGGAACCACGATCGACGTCCCCCCGAGGCCCGCCGGCCTCGGGGGGACGCAACCATCCGGCGAGGGGCGACGACCCGAACGTGCTGAAGTACGTGGTCCGCAGGCTCATCGCGGCCATCCCAGTCCTCTTCGGCCTGTCCATCGTCGTCTTCGCCTTCGTCCATCTCCTGCCGGGGGACCCCGTGGCGGCCCTGCTCGGGCAGCACGCCACGCCCCAGCTCACCGAGCAGATCCGGCGGCAGATGGGGCTCGACCAGCCGCTCTATGCGCAGTACCTGATCTACCTCGGGCAGCTCGCCCAGTTCGATCTGGGCAAGAGCGTCATCAACAACCGGCCGGTCGTCGACGAGCTGGCTCGTCGCTTCCCGGCCACGATCGAGCTGAGCGCGGCCGCGCTGTTGTTCGCGATCGGCCTGGGCATCCCGCTCGGCCGCCTGGCGGCGAGCTACGCGCAGCGCTGGCCCGATGCCCTCGTGACGGTCGTCTCGCTGCTGGGCATATCGATCCCGATCTTCGTGCTGGGCTACACGCTCCAGTTCCTGTTCGGCGCGACGCTCCAATGGCTGCCGGCCAGCGGCAGGATCAACCCGCGTCTGAATATCGAGGCCGTCACCGGGTTCATGCTGATCGATACGCTCCTCGCCGGCCGCTTTGAAGCGTTCCTCGATGCGTTGCGCAGCCTGATCCTGCCGGCGATCGCGCTCGGCTCCATCCCGCTCGCGATCATCACGCGGATCACCCGCGCCGCCGTGCTCGACGTCTCGAACGAGGACTACGTGCGCACCGCCCGGGCCAAGGGTCTCCCCGAGCGAAGGGTCAGCGACCGCCACATCATGCGCAACGCGTGGTTGCCGGTGGTGACCGTCATCGGCCTGCAGGTCGGCGGGCTGCTTGCGGGCGCCGTGATCACCGAGACGGTCTTCTCGTGGAGCGGGGTGGGCAGCTACATCGTCAACGCGATCCAGGACCACGACTACCTGGTCGTGCAGTCGACGATCCTCGTGTTCGCCACGATCTTCCTTGTCGTCAACCTGGTGGTCGACATCACGTATGCGTTCCTCAACCCGCGGATCCGGTACAGCTGATGAGCGCCTCCACGACGACCGCCGCCGGCCTCGCCCCGCCCCGCGCGAGTCGCGGGCTGTGGGGCGATGCCGCGCGCCGGCTCGTCCGGAACGGGCCTGCGCTCATCGGCCTGACGATCATCGCGATCTTCGTCGTCGCGGCGATCCTGGCGCCTGTCATCGCCCCGTTCGAACCACTCCAGCGCGACGCGGGCCAGGTCTTCAAGCCGCCCAGCCCGACCCACCTGATGGGCACCGATCGCCAAGCGCGCGACGTGTTCAGCCGGATCCTGTTCGGCGCCCAGATCAGCCTACTGGTCGGCGTGGTGTCGGTGCTCATGGGCGTCACGATGGGTGGCACGGTCGGCGCCATCGCCGGCGCGTTCGGCGGCCGCGTCGACGCGGTCCTGATGCGCATCGTCGACGTGCTGCTCGCGATCCCGGGCATCCTGCTGGCGATCGGCATCGTCGTCTGGCTCGATCGCGGCCTGATCCAGATCATGTTCGCGGTCGCGGCGACCAACGCGCCGATCTTCGCGCGGATCCTGCGCGGCAGCATGCTTGCGCTGCGTGAGTCGGACTACGTGACGGCCGCCCGCTCGATGGGCGCCTCGACCGGCCGGCTCCTGTTGCGACACATGTTGCCGAACGCCCTAACCCCGATCATCGTGGCGTCGACACTGGCGCTGGCCACGGCCATCATCGATGTCGCGGGGCTCGGGTTCCTTGGGCTCGGCCCGCCCGACCCGCGGACGGCGGAGTGGGGGACGATGCTGACGGGCGCCACCAGCTTCTATCGCCAGGCCCCCTGGATCATCTTCTTCACCGGCGCGGCGATCTCGATCAGTGCGATCGGTTTCAACCTCCTGGGCGACGGGTTACGCGAGTCGCTCGACCCGCGTTTGAAGCGCTAGCCGCCGTGTCGCTGCTCGCCGTTGAGGATCTGGTCGTCCGCTTCCGGACCCATGGCTCGGTCGTCCATGCCGTGAACGGCGTGACCTTCGAGCTCGCGCCGGGCGAGACGCTCGGCCTCGTGGGGGAATCGGGCTGCGGCAAGAGCGTGACGAGCCTGGCGATGATGGGCCTCCTGCCCAAGCCGGCCGGCCGGGTCGAAGGCGGCCGCGTGATGTTCGACGGGCTCGACCTCGTCACGTTGTCCGAACGGGACCTGCGTGACATCCGCGGCCGTGAGATCGCGATGATCTTCCAGGACCCGATGACGAGCCTGAACCCCGTCCTGACCATCGAGGAACAGATGGTCGAGACGATCCAGGCCCACAAGCGCACGACCCACGAGGGCGCCCGGAAACGCGCGATCGACCTGCTGGCGATGGTCGGGATCCCGCGCCCGGAGACGCGCCTCAAGAGTTATCCGCACGAGTTCTCGGGCGGCATGCGCCAGCGCGTGATGATCGCGATCGCGCTCGCGCTCGAACCGCGGCTGATGATCGCCGACGAGCCGACGACGGCACTCGACGTCACGATCCAGGCGCAGGTCCTGGAGCTGCTCTCGAGGCTCACGACCGACTCCGACACGGCGATGATCCTGATCACCCACGACCTCGGGGTGGTAGCCGGCATGACGCAGCGGATCAACGTCATGTATGCGGGCTTCGTCGTCGAGAGCGCGACGACGGCCGAACTCTTCGAGCGGCCGTGGCATCCGTACACGGTCGGACTCCTGCACTCGATCCCGCGACTCGACGAGGAGCGACCCGAGCAGCTCATCCCGATCGAGGGGGTGCCGCCCGACCAGCGGCGAGCGCCGGTCGGTTGCCCGTTCGCGCCGCGCTGTGCCTGGCGACTCGACGTGTGCTGGACCGACAATCCGCCCCTCACGCCGGTTGGATCGGTCGGTCGGGTCGTGACGACCGGTACCGCTGCGACCCACCAGTTCGCCTGTCACAACCCACCGACGGAAGCAGAGGCCGTCGCCGGCCGGCCGCTGCGCGAGAACTTCATCGCGGCCCCCCCGCCGGGGACCGTGATCGAGCGGTTGTTCGAGGCGGAGGATGTCGCACCGCTCGCAGCGGAGGAGGTCGCGCTCTTCGACATGCCCGAGCCGGGTGCCAAGGGCCTGCCGGTCGAGCCGGAAGCTACTGGGACGCAGGAAGATGACACCCGCGAGGGACCGACGGCATGACGACCGCGACCGCCGACGACCTGCTGCGTCTCGAGGGCCTCAAGGTCTGGTTCCCGATCAAGGAAGGCGTCGTCTTCGAACGCCACATCGGCGACGTCCGGGCAGTCGACGGCGTCAGCTTCGCGGTCCGTCGTGGCGAGACACTCGGGCTCGTCGGCGAGTCCGGCTGCGGCAAGAGCACGACCGGCCGCGCGATCATCCGCCTCTACCGGCCGACCGAGGGTCGGATCGTCTTCGACGGCGCCGACATCACCTCGATGTCGGGGAAGCCGCTGCGATCCATCCGACGGCGGATGCAGATGATCTTCCAGGACCCGTATTCCAGCCTGAACCCGCGAATGAACGTGGCCACGATCATCACCGAGCCGATGGAGATCCACGGAGTTGGCTCGCCCCGCGAACGGCGTGAGCGCGGACGCGAGCTCCTGGCGACGGTCGGGCTCAACCCGGAGTTCGGCGTGCGCTACCCGCATGAGTTCTCGGGCGGGCAGCGCCAACGTATCGGCGTCGCCCGCGCCCTGGCGCTGAATCCCGACCTCGTGGTCGCCGACGAGCCGATCAGCGCCCTCGACGTGTCGATCCAGGCGCAGATCATCAATCTCCTCGAGCGGCTCCAGGGCGAATTTGGGCTGACCTACCTGTTCGTGGCGCACGACCTCTCCGTGGTGACGCACATCAGCGACCGGATCGCCGTGATGTACCTCGGGCGCATCGTCGAGCTGGCCGCGTCGCGCGACCTGAACCGTCACCCGCTCCATCCCTATTCGGTCGCGCTGCTCTCGGCCATCCCGATCCCCGACCCGGTCGTGGAGAGCCGACGGCGCCGGATCATCCTGAAGGGCGACGTCCCGTCACCGGTCTCGCCGCCGTCCGGCTGCCGCTTCCACACCCGCTGCTGGCTGCGCGAGCGACTCGGCAATCCCGAGATCTGCTCGACGGTCGACCCGCCGTTACACGAGGTCGCGACCGGACATGACGTCGCCTGCCACTTCGCCGACGAGGTCGAGGGCTCGAGGGAGCAGGTGCTGGCGACCGGTCGCGGTCGCCCGACGACGGCCGCCGAGGCAGCGACGATGACGACCCCGACGGCGCCGGCGTCGACGGCGGCACTGGAAGCCGCCGCCGCGCCGTCAGCGCCCGTCGCCCCTGCTGAGCCGCCGACCGCCCCGACGGAGCCGCAGCCTCACTGATCCGCGGGCGGGTTCAGAAAGCCGCCGAAGCGGTCCTGGAGTGCCTGGAACGTCGCCGTCCGCCCGCGGTGGAGCGGGTTGGCCGCATCCCACTGGACCGCGAATGACAGCACGACATCGTTCGCGTCGAGCCGCGCACCATCGTGGAAGCGGACATCCTGGCGCAGCGTGCAGGTCCAGATCATCTGGCGCTTGTCCGGCGTGCAGGCTTTGGCCAGGGCCGGCCTGAGCGTCGGCTCCGGCAGGTCGAACCGGTAGAGCGGCTCGGCGACCTGGGCACAGATCCGCAGCACGGACGCGGCGGTTTCGTCCGGACAGTAGAGCCCAGCGGGACGGGCGTCCTGCATGTAGACGAACTGCGTGCGGTCGCCGGGGACGACGTTCGTGAACCGCTCGCTGGCCGTGGCGGTCACCGTCGCGCCAGACACGTCCGTTCGGAACGCGCCGGCCGATCCGACATGGGCCAGCGGGATCATCGGCACGTGGAGGCGGATCCGATCGTTGGCACGGCCGTAGCCCTGCTGGCGGATCTTGGGATCGGCGCTGGAGCGGCCCTGGGCGAGCGCCCGAGCGATGTCGTCGAAGCGTCGCCCGAACTGGAGGCTCGCGTTGGGCCCGAAATGGCCTTCCAGCAGCACGCTCGGGTCGGGGTAGCGGGCGCGAGCGCCGAGGAGGTACAAGCCGCTCAACCCGCCGCCGTCGACCGCCTTGGTCAGCTCGTCGAACCGCAGCACCTTGAGCGTCGCCTGGATCCCCAGCTGATCGCGGAGCTGCCCCTGGACCGCGGTGGCGGTGGCCGTCGGGTCGGGCAGGTAGTCGCGGGGCTCATCGCTGTAGGTGAGGGTCGTGGCGAACCCATCCGGGAATCCGGCATCGGCCAGGATGTCGCGGCCGAGGGCGGGATCCGGTTGCGTCCACTCGGCCCCGGCACAGCCGAACCTGATGGCACAGGGCAGGAAGTGCGTCGCCAGGTCGGTGCCCGGCGGGAACGACCCATCGACGATGACGGCTCGGTCGATGCCAACAGAGATCGCCTGGCGTATCGCCTCGTTGTCGAACGGGGCGAACCGGTTGTTGAGGCCGATGTACACGGTGTTGAGACCCTGGCGGTGAGCCAGCGTCAGCTCCGGGTTGGCGCGGACCGCCTCGATGTCGCTGGGGGCGACGAGGTCGATCCCATCGACCGATCCCTCCCGCAACTTCGACAATCGTCGCCCGGTATCGGACTCGCCGACGAAGATCACGGCGCCGACCGTTGCGTTCGGGCCCCAGTATTCGTCGAAGCGAGCCAGCGTGACGTCGCCGTTGCCATCCCAGTGGTCCAGGCGGAAGGGTCCCGTGCCGTTCACCTCGGTCAGGATCCGTTGCCGGCCGGCCGACGGAGCGATCCGGCTCTGCAGCCAGGCCGTGTCGTCGATCGTGAGGGCGGGCGATGCGATCTTGGCCAGGAACGCGGGGTCGCTGTCGCACAGTTCGAAGATGACCGTCGAGGCATCCTTGGCGTGGATCCGCCGGATCGAGCCCTCGTACGGACCCACGGCGGGATCGCCGCTCGAGGGTTGCTCGCACGGTGCCGGGCCGTCAGCCGGGTAGGCCATCGGCTCGAAGGCTCCTCGGCTCGGCCGGGCACTCGGTATCCGAGTGCTGCCGGCGGTGCTCTCGGGCCCTCGGCTCGCCGACGCCGAGGGCGAGACCGTGGTGTCACCGCAGCTCGCGAACACGAGCACCGCCGCGACTCCGGCCGCCAGCAGCCGGGCGGGCCGTGGTCCCTGGCGTGACATCCGACCTAGCCTAGCATCGGCTTCGCGTATGCTCGCGCCCATGCGGAGCATCAGGGTCGCGCTCGCCCAGATCGCGCCGAGTCTCGGACGGCTCGACCTCAACCTCGCGCGCCATCTCGAGCTCATCGAGCAGGCCCGCGCGGACAACGCCGATCTCGTCGTCTTCCCCGAGCTCGGGCTGACCGGATATCAGCTCCAGGACCTGGCGTCGGAAGTCGCCCTCCGCCTGGACGATCAGCGACTGGCCGACCTGGCCGCGGCGACACACGACCTGTCGGCGGTGGTCTCGTTCGTCGAGGAGTCAGCCGATCACCGACTGTTCATCGCCGCGGCGCTCCTCGAAGACGGCGAGATCCGGCATGTCCATCGCAAGCTGTTCCTGCCGACCTACGGGCTCTTCGACGAGCGCCGCTTCTTCGGCGCCGGGGACATGCTCCGGGCGGTCCCATCGCGTCTGGGCATCGGGATCGGGATGGCCGTCTGCGAGGACTTCTGGCACCTGACGGTCCCGCAGGTGCTGGCCCTCGACGGGGCGCAGCTCCTGATCAACGTCTCGTCCTCGCCGGGGCGCGATCTCGCCGCCACCAACGAGGTCGGTCTCGGCACCGCCACGTCGTGGCGCCAGCTCATGCGCACGTACGCCCAGCTCACGACGTCGTTTGCGGTGTTCTGCAACCGTGTCGGCGTCGACGAGTCGATCTCCTTCTGGGGCGGGTCGGAGGTCATCGGCCCGACCGGTGTCGCCTTGCTGACCGCGCCGCTCTATGACGAGGGCCTGTTCGCCGTCGACATCCAACCTGCCGATATCCGGCGCGAGCGCATCGCCCTGCCGCTGCTCCGCGACGAGCGCCCCGAGCTCCAGGTCCGCGAGCTATCGCGGATCGTGGCCGAGCGCGCCGGTCTCGCGCGTGACTCGACCAGCGATCCGGATGCCGATGCCGGTCTCGACGTCGCGCCGGGCGATCGCACCCCGCGGGCGATCGGGTTCGGCCGGAGGAGCGGCGGATGACCGCGTCGCCTCGCGCCTTCGAGCTGCCGACAGAGCTCGAGATCGATACCGACGTAGCCCGGCGCATCATCGGGGAATTCATCCGCGGCCAGCTGCGGCAGGCCGGCTTCGAGCGAGCGCTGCTCGGCCTGTCCGGCGGCATCGACTCGGCACTGGTCGCCTTCCTCACCGCGGAGGCGATCGGCGCCGACCGGTTGCTGTGCGTGCTGATGCCCTACCGGACGTCGTCGCCGGCGTCGCGCGGCGACGCCGAGGCCGTCGTCACGCAGCTGGGCTGCGCGTCCGAGCTCGTCGACATCAGCCCGATGGTCGACGGGTTCTTCGGGCCGGACAGCGAGGCGTCCTCACTGCGGCGCGGGAACCTCATGGCGCGCATGCGGATGAGCGTCCTGTACGACCGATCGGTCGTCTGGGGCGGCCTCGTCGTCGGGACCGGCAACAAGACCGAGTCGTTGATCGGCTACACGACGATCTTCGGCGACAGCGCCTGTGCCTTCAACCCGATCGGCGACCTGTACAAGAGCCAGGTCCGGCAGCTGGCCGCGGCCATGGGCGTCCCGCGCCAGATCATCGCCAAGGCCCCCAGCGCGGACCTCTGGCCGGACCAGACCGACGAAGGCGAGGGCTCGTTCAGCTACCCGCTCCTCGACCGGATCCTGTACTGGCGGATCGACCGGCGGCGCGGCACGGACGAGCTCGTCGAGATGGGCTTTGACCGGGCGCTCGTGGAGTGCGTGGAGCGGCTCGTCGCGACGTCCGAGTTCAAGCGCCAGGTGCCGCCGATCGCCAAGCTCGGGCCGCGGACGGCCGGGGTCGACTACCTGTACCCGAGGCGGCGCCCGGGCTCCGCGCGCAGCTAGCCGGCGATGGCGCGCGGCGACACGGCGCCCAGCAGCGCCGGCACGCCAGAACGCGGGACGCTGTTCGTCGTGGCGACGCCGATCGGCAACCTCGGTGACGTCACCCTCCGTGCGCTCGAGGTGCTCCGGGCGGTTCCGCTGATCGCCGCCGAGGACACCCGCCTGTCGGCGCGGCTCCTCGCGCGGTACGAGATCGCGACCCGGACGACGAGCTTCCACGCGCGCAG
>JBIOWA010000267.1:0-2828 GCA_044868045.1 Candidatus Limnocylindrales bacterium | reverse complement strand
GTGCCCGGACGTCACCCAGCCGCATCCGAGGTATGTCATGTCCCCCCTCACCCGTCGCTTGGCTATGCTCGTCGGCCTTGTTCTCGGCCTGTCGGTCGCGCTCGCGCCGGCTACCGCGGCGCACGACAAGACCGCCGACCTGCCGACAACCATCGACCTGCCCGATGGCTTCCAGCCCGAAGGTATCGAATCCTGGGGAGCCACCCTGTACGCCGGCTCGCTCGCGGACGGGTCGATCTGGGCGGCAGATGCCAGGACCGGGGAGGGGGACTACCTCGTTCCGGGCGTGGCCGGCAACGTCTCGGTCGGCCTCCACCTCGATCGATGGGGTCGACTGTGGGTCGCCGGTGGCCCGACCGGCACCATCCGCGTCTACGGGGCACGGACCGGCGAGCTGCTCCAGACCTACACGTTCACCAGCACCGGCTTCCTCAACGACCTCGACATCAGCCGGCAGGCCGTCTACGCCACCGACTCGATGAACCGCCAGCTGGCGGTCGTGCCGCTGGGCCGGTTCGGCCGACTGCCCGATCCATCCGCCGCATTCCTCATGCCGCTGAGCGGCGACTTCCAGCTCCAGCCGGGGTTCAACGCCAACGGCATCGCCGCCCGCGGCGGCTGGCTCATCATGGTCCAGTCGAACAGCGGGCTGCTGTTCCGGGTGAACCCGCGAACCGGCGTGACACAGCAGGTCGACACCGGCGGCTACCTCGTCACGAACGGCGACGGGCTCGAGATCCGCGGACGGACGCTCTACGTGGTGCGCAACTTCGACAACCTCGTGGCGGTCCTGCGGCTGTCACGGGACCTGCGCCAGGCCACGATGGTCGGCGAGATCACCGCGGCACCTGGCGTCCTGGCGATCCCCACGACCGCGACCACGACGCTCGCTGCGTTGTGGGTCGTCAACGCTCGGTTCGATGTCGTCCCGACGCCGACGACCCCGTACTGGATCACCCGCTTGCCGCTCCAGCCGTAACCCCCGGCCGTAACCTCCGGGCGCGGCTCACCCGCGCCAGGCCAACCTGCGGAACTATGTGGCGACCGGATGCGTCCCGACCGCCACACCGCAGGAGTTCACCCGAGATGTTTCGCTCGATGGTCGCGATCACGATGCTGCTGGCCGTCGTTGTGGGCGGCTGCACGTCGGCGGCTTCCTCCCCGTCGCCCGTGCCGACCCCGACCGCCGGTGCACCGCTGACGACCGCCGAGCTTCGGTTTCGGTTGATCGAGGCCTTCGGGCCGCTCTGGTACTGCGACCCCGACTTCTATCCGATCGCCGTCCAGGACGAGGCCGATCGTGCCATCGAACGCTTCGGAGAGGTCCAGGCGGATACCGATGCCTTCGTGGCCATCCTCACCCACCTGGCGATCCCGGCCGGCGCGGACTTCACCGCCGACCAGAAGCTCACGATCTACCGGGCCTGGAAGCAGCTCAACGCGATCATGCTCGAACCGGCTGGCAACGGCAGCTATCGATTCGACTACCTCAATATGCCGGAGCCGGGCGCGAGCGACGGCCGGCGAACCACCGGGACGATCGACGAGCAGGGCCAGATCACCATCGATGTGCAGACGCCCGCCGGTGAGCCGCCCTGCCCGATCTGCCTGACTCGTGGGACGCGGATCGCCACGCCAGCCGGCGAGGTGGCGATCGAGGACGTCCGAGTCGGGATGCGCGTCTGGTCGATTGACGCCGCAGGCCGTCGCGTCGTCGCGAGTGTCGTCCAGGTCGGGCAGACCCGCGTACCGGCCACGCACCAGGTCGTTCGGCTCGCCCTCGACGACGGGCGGATCGTCCGTGCCTCGCCGGGCCACCCGTTGGTCGACGGACGCCTCATCGGCGACGTGAGGGCGGGCGATTCGGTCGACGGTGCGACGGTGCTCAGCGCAACCCTCGAGCCATACGACGGCGGATCGACCTTCGACTTGCTGCCTGACGCGGCCAGCCACGCCTACTACGCTGACGGGATCCCGCTTAGATCGACGCTCGCCTCAGACTGAGTGCAGTCCGGCGCTGTCACGATCGGCTATGACGAATTACATCAGCACGACTTCGTGGGATAGAAGGGCCCCCCGACCGCTTGGCGATCGAGGGGTCCTATGCTTGCCCGGACCGGGGTCCGGTCCGGGTGCGATCAAGTCGCGAACTAAATCGCGAAGAACGTCCTCGACGTGTCGGCGATCGAGACGGCGACGTTGTTTTGCGTGTCGGTCAGCACGATGTTCGTGTAGCTGACCGCAGCGAGCACGAGCTGCTGGCCTGACGGACACGAGAACGAACCAGCAGAGATCGGCCCAGCACTGACCGAGCCCGTGACGCGGCCGTGCTTCGGCTCAAAGGTGCCACCACCGGACACGGCGCCCGCGTGGGTCTCCTTATTGGCGGCCTTCGGGTGATTGCCGCCGCCGTTGATGCAGGCGTAGGTCGCCGTGGCGTCTGCCGTCAGCGTATAGGTGATCGAACTGGTCCCGACACCGGCTTCATCGAACGACACGACGAGCGCGCCGCTCGAATCGACGCTGCCACTGGCAGACATGAAATGGGCCCCCGACGTCTGCGGCGGAGCCGCCAGAGCCGAGCCGACAGTCAAGGCGACCAGTGCGATCGCCGTAATGATGGAGAAGACGATTCGACGCATCTGAACTTTCCTTCCCTTTCGGGCCTCGGGCGCTCTGGGTACGCGCGAACCCGTAAAGCGTGGTAAGCGTCCCCGTCCAACATGATTTTTCGCCCCGGCATCCTCCTCCCCCGGATGCGGCGATGGCCACCGAGCCCCCTCGAGGTGGCCGACATAGGACGAAAGTACTGCTGCGGACCAGTACTC
>JBIOWA010000266.1:0-18360 GCA_044868045.1 Candidatus Limnocylindrales bacterium | reverse complement strand
GGGCGACGCCTGGTGTTGCCTGGCCTTCTTGCCAGGGCTGTACCGCCGCGTCGCCGACCACGAAGATCTCGGGATGGCCGGGCACGGTCAGATCCGGTTCGACCAGGACGCGGCCGGCGCGGTCCGTGGACGCACCCGCTGCCTCGGCGACCTTCCGAGCGAAGGACGAGGCCTCGACGCCAGCACCCCACAGCACGGTTCGGGCGGGGATGACCTCTTCCTCCGCGTCGGGTTCGGCCGTCGGGACGACGTGGACCGAGTGATCGTCGATCGCCGTCACCCGCGTCCCGAGACGCACCATCACCCCGAGCCGCTCGAGCTGGCGCTTCGCCGAGGCGGACCGATCCGGTGGGAAGGGCGGGAGGACGCGGTTCAGCGCCTCGACGAGGATGATGCGGGCGTCGCCCGGATCGATCGCGCGGAAGTCCCGCTTGAGCGTGTCGCGGGCGATCTCGGCAAGGGAGCCAGCAAGTTCGACGCCGGTCGGGCCGCCGCCGACGAGCACGAAGGTCATCCATTCCCGGCGCCGTTCCCGATCGGCCTCCCGTTCCGCGGCCTCGAACGCGATCAGGACGCGCCGGCGGATCTCGGTCGCGTCCTCGATGGTCTTCAGCCCGGGCGCCACGCTTGCCCATTCGTCGTGCCCGAAATACGTGTGATGGGCGCCCGTGGCGACGATGAGGGAGTCATAGGCGATCGATCCGCCGTCCGAGACCTTGACCTCGTGCTCGTCGACATTGATGCCGACGGCTTCGCCGAGGATGACCGTGGCGTTCCGCTGTCGGGCGAGGATCGAGCGCAGGGGCTGTGCGATCTCGCCAGGTGACAATGCGCCGGTCGCGACCTGGTAGAGCATCGGCTGGAACAGGTGGAAGTTGCGCCGGTCGAGGATCGTGACCGCGACCTCGGGATCGCTCTTCAAGCTCCGGGCCGCGTACAGGCCGCCGAAGCCGCCACCGACGATGAGGACCCGGTGACGGGGTCGTTCTGGGCGGGCGAGGGTCACGCGCTGGTCAGGCGGCGGGTGGGTCGTCGTCGGGGTCGCGGATGGTGCCCGCGACCGCGACGCGCCTCGGTCGGGCCACGGCGGGGCGAGTCGGCGCAACGCGGATCGGCCCGGGCTGGCGGGCGGAGCGCCGTCGCTGCGGCGCCTCGATGACTTCGGTCATCGCGGCCACATCGGGGAGTGTCGCGCGGTCCTCCTCCTCCTCCTCCGATTCCTCGTCCCGGGCCTCGGGTCCGCTCTCCCACGGCTGGACCGGGCCCATCACCGCGGACGCCGCCTCGATGGTCAAGATCGGCGCCGGCCGCGTCGCAGGTGCGGTCGCACCCAAATTCAACCCAGGCCCCACCGGCGTCAGCGGCCGCGGTCCGGACGGGTAGGCGTTGATGACCTCGAGGTCTTCCTCGATCGGTTCTGCTTCACAGCGATAGCACCTGACCAGGCGGTAGTCGTTGACCGAACGACAGTTCGCGCAGACCCAGTATGCGGTCCGTTCGTACGCGCGCAGCCTGGCGATCCGTGCGGTCCGTGGCTGGACGACGAAATGATAGAGGAGCCATACGGCAGTCGGCCCGCCGAGCAGGACGATCGCGATCAGCGGTGGTGGAACAAGCCCGATTCCAGCGCGCAGCGCGTCGATCCACTGGCCGAATGGCAGGTCCACGTATGTCCCCCTGGTTCGCTCCTAGACTACACCGGACCACACCAGAATGAACGCCTTGGAGCCGCCTTGAACGGCCTGCTCCGGCAACGTTTCGTTAACTGACTATTTGTCGCGTTCGGCCATCCTGGTGAGCACGGCCTGGGCCGCAGCCAGTCGCGCGACGGGGACGCGGAACGGCGAACACGACACGTAATCGAGACCGAGCGCCTCGCACTTGAAGATCGAGGCCGGATCGCCACCGTGTTCGCCGCAGATCCCGAGCTCGATATCCGGTCGCGTGGCCCGGCCCTTGTCGACTGCGACCTGCATCAGGGCCGCGACGGCGTCGTCCAGGGTCTGGAACGGGTTCGCCGGCAGAATGCCCTCCTCGACGTACTTGAGGAGGAAGCCGCCCTCCGCGTCGTCCCGGCTGTACCCGAACGTCATCTGCGTCAGGTCGTTCGTGCCGAAGCTGAAGAACGCCGCGTCCTTCGCGATCTCGTCCGCGGTCAGGGCTCCGCGCGGCACCTCGATCATGGTGCCGAACTTGTAATCGACGTCCACGCCGCCGGCTGCGACTTCGACCGCCTCGACCTCGGCCTCGAGCAGCTCCTTGGTCCGCGTCAGCTCGTTCGCGTGACCGACGAGCGGGATCATGATCTTGGCGATCGGGTTGCCACCGGCCCGTTTGACCACGATCTGGGCGTTGAGGATCGCGCGCGTCTGGACCTTCACGAAGTCCGGGATCATCAGACCCAGGCGAACGCCGCGCAGGCCGAGCATCGGGTTCTGCTCGTGCAGCGACTTGATGGTCGCGAGCAGCTCCTTGTCCTCCTCGGACGCGCCGCCCTGCAACTCCGCCTTCGTCACCTTGACGAGCTGCTCCTCGAGATTGGGGAGGAACTCGTGGAGCGGAGGGTCGATCAGGCGGATGACGACGGGCAACCCGTCCATCGCCCGGAAGATGCCCTCGAAGTCGCCCTGCTGGAGGACCTCGAGCTTGGCCATGGCGCGGTCGAAGCGATCGATCGCCTCGCGGTCGTCGGCCTCGAGCTGTTCGCCGGCGGCCGCCCTGGCCTTTGCCCGCGTCGCCTGGTTCGCGACGAGGATCGCGTCACGCACGATCTCCAGGCGCTCACCCTCGCGGAACATGTGCTCGGTTCGGCACAGGCCGATGCCTTCCGCACCGAAACTGCGCGCCTGGGCTGCTTCCTCGGGCTTGTCGGCGTTGGTCCAGACGCCCATCCGGCGGATCTCGTCGGCCCAGCCGAGGACCTTCTGAAGCTCGGGCTGGTCCTCGAACCGGGCAGAGACCGTCGGCAGCGCGCCTTCGTAGAGGGCGCCGGTCGTGCCGTCGAGGCTGACCCAATCGCCTTCCTTGAACTCGGTCCCCGTCACGTTGCACTTGGCCTGCTTGCCACCGTAGTCGATGAGCAGGTCGGCCGAGCCCGCGACGCAGGGCTTGCCGATCTGGCGGGCGACGACCGCGGCGTGGCTGGTCGCGCCGCCGCGGGCCGTGATGATGCCCTGGCTGACGGCCATGCCGTGGAAGTCGTCGGGCGAGGTCTCGATCCGGACGAGGATGACCTTCTCGCCGTTGTTCACCCATTCGACAGCGGTATCGGCGTCGAACACGGCCCGACCCACCGCGGCGCCGGGTGAGGCGTTGAGGCCGTTCACGATCTTCGTAGCACTCGCGAGCGCCTTGGGGTCGAAGGTGTCGCGCAGCAGCTGGTCGACGTGTGCCGGCTCGATCCGGGCGATCGCCTCTTCCTTGGTGATCGTGCCCTCGTCGACCATGTCGGCGGCGATGCGCACCGCCGCGGCCGCCGTCCGCTTCGCGGACCGTGTCTGGAGCATATACAGGCGGCCGCGCTCGATCGTGAACTCGAGATCCTGGACGTCGCGGTAATGCGACTCGAGCTGCTGGCCGATCCGTTGGAACTCGCGGTACACGTCCGGCATGTCGGTCTGCATCTGGGCGATCTTGGGCGCGGTCCGGATGCCGGCGACCACGTCCTCGCCCTGGGCGTTGGTGAGGTACTCGCCGTACAGGTTCTTCTCCCCGGTGTTGGGGTCACGGGTGAAGGCGACCCCTGTCCCGGAGTCGTCGCCCATGTTGCCGAAGACCATCGTCACGACGTTGACGGCCGTGCCCAGGTCGTCCGCGATGTGCTGGTTCTTGCGGTAGTCGCGGGCCCGCTTGCCGAACCAGCTGGCGAAGACCGCCTTGATCGCGAGGTCGAGCTGCTCGTACGGGTCGTCGGGGAAGTCGCGGCCCGCATCGGCCTTGACGATCTCCTTGAACTCGGTGACCAGCTCCTGGAGCGCGGCCGCGTCGAGGTCGGTGTCCTGCTTGGCGCCCCGCCGCGCCTTCGCGGCTTCGAGCGCGTGGTCGAAGCGCTCGCCGCTGACCTCCATCACGATCCGGCCGAACATCTGGATGAAGCGCCGGTACGCGTCCCAGCCGAACCGGTCGTTGTTGGTGAGCGCGATCAGCCCCTGCAGCGTCTGCTCGTTGAGGCCCAGGTTGAGGACGGTGTCCATCATCCCGGGCATCGAGAACTTGGCGCCCGATCGGACGCTGACGAGGAGCGGGTTGGCCGGGTCGCCGAATCCCTTGCCGGTGCTCCGCTCGACGTCGCTAACTGCCTCGAGGACGTCGTCCCACAGGCCGTTGGGGAGCTTCTCGCCTGCGGCGAAGTAGTCGTTGCAGGCCTCGGTCGTGATCGTGAACCCGGGCGGCGTCGGCAGCCCCGCGATCGTCATCTCGGCCAGCCCGGCGCCTTTGCCGCCGAGCAGGTCGCGCATCTGGGCGTTGCCCTCAGCCCTGCCGTCGCCCCAGGCATAGATGTATCGCTTGGCCGCCTTGTGAGCGCGGTCGGCCGGCGCGGTCGCGGACGTCGTCATGTCCGCGGATTGTAGCGGTGGGAGCGCACGCGGTCGGGTTGCGGGTCGGTGCCGGTCAACGGTTACTTGCCCGCTGACGCCTCTCCGGAGCGCAGCGCCGCCCAGACTCTGGGCGCCGTCATCGGTAGCTCTCGAAGGCGCGTCCCTGTCGCGGCGGCGATGGCGTTGGCGATCGCCGCTGGGCCCGCCAGGATCGACGCCTCGCCGATCCCCTTGGCGCCGAACGGCCCCTCCGGTGCCGGGACCTCGACGATCAGCGTCTCGATCGGCGGGACCCGCGACGCCCGTGGCAGGGCGTAGTCGAGGAACGTGCCGGTCAGGAGTTGGCCGTGCTCATCGTGGACGAGCTCCTCGTACATCGCCCGTCCGATCGACTGGGCCGCGGCCCCGGTCATCTGTCCCTCGACCAGATCGGGGTTGATCGCTCGGCCCACGTCCTGGACGACGGCGTACGAGAGCAACTCGACCAGGCCCGTTTCCTCGTCGACGCGAACGTGGGCAAGATGTCCTGCCGCCGATGGCGCGAGCACGGTATGGCCAGTCGCGGCGTGCCCTTCGACGCCGGCCCATGGCCCATCGAACGACTCGCTGATCTCGGCCGCGAGCTCTGCGACCGGACGGCCGCCCGGCAACCCCCGAGCCCGCACGATGCCATCGGAGATCTCGAGGTCGTCGACGGCGATCTCGAGCTCGGAGGCGGCGATCTCGAGGAGGCGGCGGCGGGCCTCCACGGCGGCCTGCTGGATCGCCGGGCCGCACGCGTACGTGATGGCGCTCGCGTTGGTCGGTGGCGTCGGGGGCGCCGTGCTCGTGTCCGCAGTGACGACCGTCACGTTCTCGACGGCGGTCCCGAAGGCTTCCGCAGCGATGGCCGCGAAGCTGGTCATCGAGCCCGTGAGATCGACGACACCCGTGATCACGGTGAGCGTGCCGTCGGGCTCGAGGCGACACGTTGCCGCGGCCGGCTGCATCGACCCGGGCCAGACCCCAAGGGCCACGCCGACCCCTTCGCCGCTCGGCAGTGCGGCGCGCCGGGCCCACGCCGGATGCTCGCGCAGCCGTTGGAGGCACTCGTGGGCGCCGATCGGCGGCCACGGCGAGCCGTCCGCCATCGGATCGCCGTCGGTCACGAGATTCGCTGCCCGGAGCTCGATCGGGTCGATCATCAAACGACCGGAGAGCTCGTCCATGAGCGTCTCGAGCGCGAAGTTGCCCTGCGGTCCTGAGGGCGCGCGGTAGTTCCCGACGCCGAACCGGTTCGTGTGGACACCCACCGCGCTGACGTCGAAGGCGGGCCAGCGGTAGGCGCCCGTGATGAGCCGGTGTGCGAACCACTCCCAGGAGTTCTCGCCGTACGCGCCGCCGTCATAGGTGATATCTGCCTGGAGTGCTTCGAGCCGTCCATCAGCGCTGGCTCCGATCCGGACGTCGAGGACCATTCCCTGCGAGGGGTTGGTGGCTGCCAGATCGTCCCGACGGTCGAGGGCCAGCCGGATCGGCGATCGCAGCCGCAGAGCGGCACCGGCGACGATCGGTTCGACCACGACCTGCTTCGCGCCGAAGCCGCCGCCGAGGGGCGGCGCCGTTACGCGGACACGGGACGGCGGCAGTCCGTACAGCCGCGCCAGCTCGTCGCGTGCAAAGAAGGTGCCCTGCGTGCTGGCCGAGACTGCGAGCGTGCCGTCCGGTTCGATCCACGCGGTCGCGACATTCGGCTCCAGGGGCGCCTGATGTGCCCACGGAACGCGGAACCGGCCCTCGACGATCGCGGCGCTGCGCCCGAACGCGGTCTCGACGTCCCCGCGCCGCTCGTGGACCCGCCCGAAGACATTGCCCGCGTCGTCGACCGGCTCCGCCGCCTCGTCAAGGTCCCCCGGCCGGCTTTCGGCGCCGCCGACCTCCCGCCCGCTCTCGATCTGGATCGTGCGGACGAGCGGCGCGCCGGCCTGGGCCGCAGCCAGGACGTCGACCGCAGGCTCGAGTGGTTCGAGGTCGACTTCGACGAGCAGCGCGGCGTCCTCCGCCACCGCTTCGCTGACGGCTACGACGAGCGCCACCGGCTGGCCGGCGAAGACCGTCTCGTCGCGGGCCAGCGGCTCGAACCGCCGCTCCGGACCCCGCCAAACCGTCGGCAGGTCGCCGGCGGTCAGCACCGCCACGACGCCAGAGGTCTCCAATGCCCCCGTCGCATCGACACCCCGGATCCGTGCGTGCGCCGAAAGGCTCGGAACGATGCGAGCGTGCAGGAGGCCCGGCCGGACGAGATCGCCGGCGTAGCGGGTCGCGCCGAGCACCTTCTCCCGGCCGTCGATGCGCGGCCGGCGGACTCCGACGAAACGCCTCGCCTCGACCATCGGTCGGTCTCCTCGCCGGCAGTCTAGCCGTGACCGTGGCCCCAGAGCGCCCCGTCAGTGCAGCGCGGGAGTCCGGCCGTTCGTTGCCCGATCGACGTTGCTCGCCCAGGTCGCGATCTCGGCGCGGCGCGATGCGCCGAGCTTGGCCAGGATGTGCTCGACGTGTGAGCTCGCCGTCTTCGGTGCGATCCCGAGCGAGTCTGCGATCTCCGCGTTCGTCAACCCTTCGGAGATCAGCCGAGCCACCGCGAATTCGCGGGCAGTCAACGGTCGCCATGGCTCGTCCACCGCGACGCGGCCGCGGGCCATTCGTTGAAGCGCATCCGCGCGTTCGGCCAGCGGCCGCGAGTCCAGCCGCGACGCGACCGTGCGCGCCTCGACGGCGAGCGACAACGCTTCCGCGAACCGGTTCGAGCGGATCAGGCATTGCGCCAGATCCAGCCGCGCCCAGGTCCCCTCCCATACCCGATCCTTCGCGTCCCAGCGGCCCACCGCTGCCTCGAGCGCGACGCGAGCGACGCCTGTCGCGCCGTCTGCGAGCGCGACAAGACCGCGGCCATGCTCGAGCGCGGCATCTGCGACGTCGGGCACGGTTCCCAGTTCCGCGGCGATCTCGTCGAACCAGGCTGAGGCCGCTGCCGGTCGTCCGGCCGCCTGCGCGGCTCGAACGCCGGTCACGACGAACGGCACGAGCAGGATCCGCTCGCCGAAGAGCCGCGCCCGCTCGAGCGCATCGCGACTCATGGCCACGGCGCGATCCGGCTGGCCACGCTGCAGGGCGACCTCCGCGAGACCCCAGAGCGGGGGCAGGATCAGATCGATCGCCTGGCTCTCTTCGCCGAACTCAAGCGCCTGGGTGAGCTCGGTCGTCGCGTCATCCAGCGCGCCCCGCCCCAGCTCGACGTACCCCAGCGCCCATCGGGCCGTCTCCGCGGCGCGCCGACAGCCGTGGTCTGCGACGGCCTGGCGAGCGACCGTCGCGGCCTCTCCCCAACGCGCCTCCGCCCACGAGACCATCGCGCCCGTCGCGCTCATGACATGCGCGCAATGGGACTGTTCGATGGAATCTGCGTAGCGGAGACCCTCGTTGATCCAGCGTGTCGCTTCCTTGTAATCCATCGTGCGCGCGGCGAGCGTCGCGGCGTCGCGGAACGCCGACACGCCGGTCTCCTCGTCGCCGGCGGCCTCGGCGCTATGGGCGGTGTCGCCGACGCGGTTCATCCCGACCACGATGTCGCCGGTGATGACGTCGATCACGCCATCCTTCCAGTCCACCATCGACAGGAGTTGCCGGTCGCCGAGCTGTTCGGCGATCTCGCGCGCCGTGTTCATCCACGTTCGCGCCTCCGCGAAGGCACCGGCGTCGGTCTTCGTGATCGCGATCCTGATCGCGACGTTGGCACGGACGTTGAGCGTTTCGGTCGGGTCGCCGGAATCGGGCACGGCCTCGAGCTCGGCCCAGAGCGCGTCGGCCAGCGCCGTTCGCTCCGAGATCGGGCGCGCGTTGCGCCGCCACGTGCCGAGCACGATGTCGGCCACCGTCCCGATCGCATGGACCGGATCGCCAGCCTGTCGGAAGGCGGCCGCTGCGTCAAGAGCGCATTGCTCGGCGATCGCGTTCTCCTCGATCGCGCCGGCTTCCTGGCTGTACGCCTCCAGGATCCGGCCACGCTCGGCCGGTACCAGATCGTCAGGCATGTTGTCGATCGTTCGCCGGTAGAGGTCGAAGGCCTCGCGGTGGGCGGACAGGCGGGCCGCGTCGCGGGCGCCGGTGAGGGCCGTTTCGAACGCCAAGCGAAGGAGACCCGCCCGCTCGTAATGGAGCGACGAGTGGATCTCGGAGGCCCCCTCGAGCTGGGCGCCGAACTCACCGGCGCGCGCGTGGAAACGCCGGCGCTCACCGACCGGGACGCTCCTGTAGATCGCGTCGCGAAGCAGTTGGTGGCGGAAGTCGAAGACGCCGCGTGGGCCGGGCGGCTCGAGGACGAAGTCGTCGATGAGCTCCTGGAGCGGCTGCTCGATGGCGTCCTGCGGTAGGTCCATGATCCCGGCGAGGACTTCGGCGCTGAAGCAGCGGCCGATGATCGCGCCGGCCTTGGCCACTGCCTGCGCCTCGGCCGATCGATGGGACAGCCGAGCGAGGACCGCGTCCTCGATCGTGTCGGGCACCGTCGCCTCCCGGATCGCCAGCCCGTTCGCCCGGGCTTCGGCGCTCAGTGCGCCGAGCAGCTCCTCGATGTGGAGCGGGATCCCGTCGGTCCGCTCGTACACCGCCGCGACGACTTCGCGCGGCGCCGGAAGGCCCGTGTCGAGGATCAGCGTCGTGACGAGGGCGGTTTCTGCCTGCGACAGGGGTGTCAGTCGAACCTCCTCGGCGATCCGCTGGGTGATCCAGCGTGACCGCCAGTCCCGGAGGCTCGTTCCGGGCAGGGCCTCGTCGGTCCGGTAGCCGCCGCACAGCAGCACCTGACGGTCGCGCGACCGCCGAGCGAGCTCGGCGATGATCTCGAGGCTGAGATCGTCGGCCCACTGGAGGTCCTCGAAGCCAAGGACCGTGGGGCCGGAGAGCACAGCCAGGATCCGGTCAACCACGTCCATCACCAGCTGACGGCGGCGAACCTGTTCCGCCTCGATCGTGGCGTCCCGCAGCGCCAGCAGATCGCTGCCGAGCCCTTCGAAGGTGGGCATCCGCAGCATGGAACGGGCCATGTCGAGGACCGAGGCCGCGGGCACGTCGCGGTCCTGCGGCGCGACGTATCCCCATACGTTGGCGAAGCCGCGCTCCTCGGCCTTCTGGACGACCGCATCGAGGAAACGGGTCTTGCCGATCCCCGCCTCGCCCGCGACAAGGAGGAAGTGGCCGCGCCCCGCGAGCACGTCATCCAGTCGTCGATCGGCAAGCTCGAGCAGATCGTCGCGGCCGATCAGGAGCGGGCAGCGGACGGAACCTACCGATGTGTCCATATGCCGCTGCAGTGTAGGGCGTGTTCGTCGGAGGTCATCGGTCGAACGACCGATGACGGGTCGATCTCCCGAGCCGAATGTCGCCACCAGGAGGCCGGCCCGATGCGCCGGCGATCGATCAGGAGGCGGCGATGGCCACATTCATGGACGTCCATTCGGGGTTCTTCGGCGTGACGGCCGACCAGCTCAAGGCGGCCCATGAGGCCGACCTGGCGATCGAGAAGGACGAGGGCGTGCATTTCGAGCGCGCCTGGCTCGATCCCGATGCAGGCAAGGTCTTCTGCCTTGCCACCGGTCCGTCGCGCGAATCGATCATGCGGATCCACGAGCGGGCCGGCCATCCGACCGCCGAGGTCTACGAACTTCCGATCGAGGTGTGATCACCATGCGACAACGACGATTTCTGCTCACCGCGATCGCACTGGGCGCCATCGTGAGCATCGGGCTCGGCATGGCCCTGACTGCCAACGCTCGACAGGACATCTTCAACACGGTTCGGGCGGTGACGGCCCGGTTCAACTCGATCGAACAGGCGAAGAAGGCCGGCTACGAGCGGTTCTACGTCTGCGCCGAACAGCCAGGCGTGGGCACGATGGGCCAGCACTATGTGAAGTTCTCCCTGGTCGGTGATCCGGTCATCGATCCGCTGCATCCGGAAGCGCTCGTGTACGAGCCGCGGCCGGATGGCACGTACAAGCTCGTCGCCCTCGAATGGGTCCGGGTGGGCCCGGTGACAAACCCGGCACCGTCGGTCCTCGGCGTGCCGATGTTGCACGTCGGCTCGGGCAACCGCTACGGCATCGAACCCGACGGCTTCTACGAGCGCCATTACTGGCTGTACAAGGCGAATCCGCTCGGTGCGTTCGCCGACTGGAATCCGCGCGTGTCCTGCAGGGGCGCGGGCGACAACGGCGGCTGATTCCGCCGCAATAGAGATCGACGTGACACGAATCGAGGCGCAACCATGAGCCACTGGTATACGCAAGGTCAGCTTGGGGCGGAGCGCAGGGAGGACCTGGATCGCGAAGCGGCCGGCGAAGCCCTCCGAACCCTGGCTCGTGCCGATAGCGGAACACGGTCCGGCATGCTTCGGCGCCGGTTCGGGTGGCTCGATCGCCTTCTTGGCGATCCCGTGCGTCGCCTCGCCAGTGTCCGCCAACGCGCGGGATCGGTGGTTGTGGAACCACCGATCCCCACGCCACTACCGGCGGCTCCGGTGATCCACCGCTAGGTCGACTTCGGCTCCGCCCGTGCGCGCTCGGCGGCGACGTCGGCGGGTACCATCTTTCGGAACCGCACCGGAGATGCGCCCGACCCATGACCGATCTCGCCGCCGACGCCGTGTCCGCAGCGCCGAGCGGCGTCATCGCCACCGATGACGAGCGCTACAACGCGGCACTGATCTCCCGCGTCGATCAGCACGAGAGCCTCGCCTACTTCTGGGTGAGGTTCGATGCCGAGCCGACGCCATTCGAGCCCGGTCAGTACATGACGATCGGTGTCTTCGTCGACGGGAAGATCGTCCAGCGACCGTATTCGGTCGCCTCGCCCCCACGCCATGCCGGGACGACCGGGTACGAGTTCTACCTGCGCCTGGTCCAGGGCGGGACGTTCACCCCGATCCTGTGGGACCTGCCGATCGGTCATCGGATGCGCATGATCGGGCCGAAGGGAAAGTTCCTCCTCGAGCCGGACGACGATCGCATCCACCTGTTCGTCTCGTCGGGCACCGGTAACGCGCCGTTCGTCTCGATGATGCGCGACACGCTGGCGGCGGGCGCCCCGCGACGCGCGATCTTCCTCAACGGCGTGTCCCACGTGGCCGACCTTGGCTACCGCGGCCTTCTCGAGGAATGGGCGTCGAGCGGCGACTACCCCGTCACTTTCATCCCGACGATCTCTCGGCCGAACCATCCGGAAAACGCCAGCTGGGAGGGCAGGACCGGTCGGGTGGAGTCGATCGTCGGGCCGGTGTTCGAGGAGCTCGGGCTCCGTGCCGACGACACCGTGGCATATCTATGCGGCAACCCCGACATGATCATCGCCGCGGAGGCGACGCTGCTCGAGCTCGGGTTGCCCGAGACCGCGGTGAAGAAGGAGCTGTACTGGCCGAAGGGCAAGGAACCGCGCGGCGTGGCGGGAGCAGCTGACCTTGCCGCGGCCATCGATGCAGCCGAGGCGAACGCCGACCAGTAATCGGCCACAGCACGCCTGCCACGCTCAGTGCGATCACCTGTAATGGGTTTGGCAGCCCGTTCAGGGGCCGAACCGACCAGCCGATGCCTGGATGACGGCATCGTCCCACCATGGTCACCGCCAACCGGACGACGGGGCGGGCGATCCGGCGCGCCCGCGACGGCGATCCGCCACGTGGTCCTTCGGGGGCAAACATCGATCCGATCCGCCTCGGCCGCGCTGTCGCGTACAGCGGCTACACGGTCCTGATCTGTCGCGATGACGGCGGGATCGGGGCCGACGAGGAAGGCCTCTGGGACCTCGACACGCGGGTCCTGTCGCATTACGACCTCCGCCTGGACGGCAGTCGGCCACGACCGATCGCGTCGTGTGTCGCCGATGCCGCGACCTGGGCCGCGACGCTGATCCAACCGCGCCGTGGCCGCGCCGACGGTCCGCATCTCCCCCAGGACGCGTGGGAGATTCGCATCGATCGCCGACTCGGTTGCGGGATGACCGAGCGGATCGAGGTCACGAACCGGTCGATGGCACCGGCGTCGGTCGAGTTGACGCTCGAGCTTGGCGCCGACTTCATCGATCGCCTCGAGCCGCGCGACCACGACGCCGAACGGCGCATCGCCAGTGCATGGGTCCCGGATCGCCGTGTCCTCCGGTTCGATGCCATCGCGCGGTATGACGGCCGCGAGGACCGGCGCGGCCTCGCCGTCGCCTTCTCGGAGGCTCCGACCGCTGTCGCGGAACATGCGGACCGAGCGAAGCCCACGCGATCGATCAGCTTCGCGATCGACCTGCCCGGCGGCGGTCGGTGGACGTTCGAGCTGACCTACGCAACGTACGCGAACGGCACGTGGCGCCAGCCGGCAGAGGCCAGCGATCGGCCTGCGATCGCCGAGGCCTGGCGACAGATGCGGACCCACGTCCGAACTGAGGAGGCCCTCGTGGGACCGGCTGTCGAACGGGCGGCCGAGGACCTCCAGGAGCTTCGGCAGTGGGAGCTCAGCGCCGACCTGCGCCCGGACGCCTGGATCGTCAACGCCGGCGTGCCACGGTTCACGGGCTTCTTCGGGCGCGACTGCCTGACGGCGGGTTGGCAGGCGGCGATGCTCGGGCCGGAGCCGGTCAGGGGTGCGATCGAGATCGCTGCAGCGACCCAGGGACGGCGCTTCGTTCCCAGGACCGAGGAAGAGCCGGGCCGGATGATCCACGAGATGCGCAGCGGTCCACTGTCGACCTTGGGCGTGGTCCCGAATGGCGGCTACTACGGGAGCCAGACGACCGGATCCATGTTCCTGCTCGCGCTCTCCGAGGCATGGCACTGGACCGGTGACATTGACCTGCTGCGCCGTCACCGCGAGGCGGCGATCCGGGCCATCGACTGGGCCGAGACGCTCGCCGATCGGGACGGTGATGGCTTCATGGAATACCACGAGCACGCCCCGGGCGGCCTCAAGAATCAGGGCTGGAAGGATTCAGACGAGGCGATCCGCTACCCCGACGGCGCGCTCGTCCCCAACCCGATCGCGACCGTCGAGGAGCAGGCGTTCCACTATCTCGCGCTCCAGCGGATGGCCGAGATCCTCATCGCGCTTGGCGATGAGATCGATTCGGGCGATCGGGATCGAGCAGACGCCTTGCTACAGCGTGCGGCCGCCCTGCGGACCGCCTGGGACGCGACCTTCTGGATGCCCCACGAAGGCTTCTACGCGATGGCGCTCGACGGCGACCATCGACCCGTCGCGACGATCGGCTCCAACCCGGGCCACGCGCTTGGAGCGGGCATCGTCCCGCCAGAGCGAGCGGTGGCGGTGGCGGATCGACTGCTCGCCCGGGATCTCTATTCCGGCTGGGGGGTCCGGACGCTGTCGACCGAGCATCCCTCGTACAACCCCCTCGGGTACCACCTCGGTGCGGTCTGGCCGGTCGAGAACGCCACGATCGCGCTCGGGTTCAAGCGGTATGGACTCGACGACCACCTCGACCAGCTCCTCGAGGGCCTGTTCGCGGCGATCGCCCACTGCCGCGACCTGCGTCTGCCAGAAGCGTTGACCGGTCACGATCGGGACGAGTTCCCGCATCCCCTGCCCTACCCGCGCTCCCAGTCACCGCAGGCATGGTCGGCGAGCGCGACGATCCAGCTCCTCCAGATGATGCTCGGCATCTACCCCTTCGCGCCCGCGCACGTGCTGGGGCTGGTCCGCCCGCGGCTCCCAGTGTGGCTGCCGTCGGTCACGATCGAGGGCCTCAGGGTCGGCGAGGCGACCGTCACGCTCCGGTTCGAACGCGATGCCGACGGCACGGCACACCACAGCCTCGTGGCCCAGGAGGGTCCGCTCTGGGTCCTCGAGGTGCCGCCACCCGACGCCGTGTCCGGCGACGACGGCATGCTGCCGAAGCTGGTGGCCTGGGCGGTCGATCACGCGCCCGGACGGATGGCCACGGCGCTGCGGATCGCGATGGGCGACAACGGACCGATCCACGACAACGATTTCGGGGAAGGAGAGCGACCATGAGCGTCGTCGTCATCACCGGCGCGGGTGCCGGCATCGGTCGTGCGAGCGCCCGCGCGTTCGCCGCCCGCGGGTACGACGTGGCCGTCATGGCCCGCGATGCGGATCGGCTCGATGCGGCTGCGGCCGAGGTTCGGGACATGGGCCGGCGCGCGATGGTTCTGCCCCTCGATGTAGCGGACGCGGGCGCCGTGGAATCGGCGGCAGAGCGGGTCGAGGCAGAGCTCGGACCGATCGACGTCTGGGTCAACGACGCGGCCACGAGTGTCTACGGGACGGTCGACCAGCTGACCGCCGAGGAGCTGCACCGCGTGACCGACGTGACCTATCACGGGACCGTCTACGGCACGCTGGCGGCACTGCGCCGGATGCGGCCACGCGATCGCGGCGTGATCGTCCAGGTCAGCTCCGGGCTCGCGTACCGCAGCATCCCGCTCCAGGCCGCCTACTGCGGGGCAAAGGCCGCGGCCCGCGGCTTCACCGATGCCCTCCGCTGCGAGCTCATGCACGACAAGAGCAACGTGCGGGTCACGATGGTCCACCTGCCGGCCGTCAACACCCCACAGTTCAGCTGGGTCCGCAGCCGCCTGCCGCGCGCCGCTCAGCCGTTGCCGCCGGTCTACCAGCCCGAGGTCGCGGCGAAGGCGATCGTCTGGGCGGCCGAACACCCCGGCCGCGAGTTGCTGGTCGGCTGGCCGGTGGTGCTGGGAGTCCTCGGCCAGCGGATCGCACCTGGCCTGATGGACCGGTACGTGGCGAATCGCGCGTGGGAGGGCCAGCAGTCCGACGAGCCGGCACGTGCCGGGCGCCCGGACAGCCTCGACGAGCCGGTCGCGGTCGATGTCGCCGCGCACGGAACCTTCGATTTCGAAGCATCGCCGGACAGCCCGCTGCTCTGGGCGGAAATGCACCGCGGTGCGGTCGCGGGCGCCGCGCTCGGCGTGGCAGCCGTCATGGTCGGTGCCGTGCGGTTCCTTCGCCGCTGACGACCGGGCCAGAGGCAATAAGGAGGACCTTGCCGCTCAGCCCGAGGTCCGATGCGCGGTCCGATAGTGAGTCGCCAGCAGGTCCTGGCCCCAGTCGTTCTCGAGATCGCGCCAGACGGCGTGAATGTGGTTCGCGCCGTTCTGGGTGTTGTCGTATTCGATGAGGAAACGCCGGCCGCGGACGGCGTAGTAGTGGCCCCGACCCGGTTCCGCCGGGCCTGCCCAGGCGAACGTCGTCGTCTCCAGCCCCGACTCGGCGATCCGCTCCCAGTCGGCCGTCGCGACGTCGTCCGCGGCGCGACCGACGTAGTGCCCAATGAGTCGCTCGAGCCCGTCCCGCCCGGCCGGATCGAGCGCGTCATAGCGGATCCCTCGCGGGATCGATCGCAGGTCCGCCCGCGCGCCGTGGCCACTGAAGATGTCGGGAGGGGCTACCGGATCGACCACCGCGACGGCTCGCGCCTCCGAAGACAGGCTTAGCAGCAGGTCGCGGGCGAGCGTCTCCTCGCCGATCAGTGCCCGCGCGCCCGCAGTCGGACCGCTTGGGACGACGGCCGGGTTGGCGCCGAGGAACGAAGGCGTGCTGCCGATAACACGGCCGTCCAGAACCGTTGTCTGGATCGCGATGTGGTGACCGCCGATCCGCCACGACCACGGATTGCCAGTGGCGGGATCGCCGTCCATCGGATCGCCGAACACCGCGAACCAGTACAGCTCCGGGTCACGACGGATCCAGTTCCCGCGACCCCGCTCGCGCTCGATCGCGCCGAGGATCGACTCCAGCGCGACGATGTCCGTGACCTCGCGGGCGCCACGCGCGCTCATGGCTGCGGCGACCACGCCCATCGCCGCGTCCCGCTGGTCTGGCCGCATGTCTTGCAGTGACAACCCAGCACGTTCGCCCGGCGTGTACGCCCACACGAAGCGCTCGGTGTCGTCGAAGGCGAACGAAGCTTGCTCGCGTTGATTCTGGTCGAGGGTGGCGAGCCAGTCGCGGACGGACGTCGCGAGCCTGTCGGCGTTCACCCTCCCCGAGCCGCCTCCAGCCGATCCAGGATGAGCCGGGTCACACCTTCGACCGGCACGCGCTCCTGCTCCATGGAATCGCGATCCCGGACGGTCACTGCGCCGTCCTCGAGCGAGTCGACATCGACCGTGACGCACCACGGCGTCCCGATCTCGTCCTGGCGTCGATAGAGCTTGCCGATCGCGGCCGTGTCGTCGTAGACGGCCATCGTGTGGCGCTGGAGGTCGGCCTTGATCTTGTGGCACAGCGCCACGATCTCCGGCCGCTTCTTGAGAAGAGGCAGCACGGCAACCTTGTACGGCGCGAGCGCGGGATGGAGCGCCAGTGAGACGCGCGTCTCGCCGCGGACCTCTTCCTCACGGTAGGCGTCGATGAGGAACGTGAAGGCGGCACGGTCCGCACCAGCCGCGGTCTCGACGATCCACGGGATCAGGTGCTCGCCGGTCGCCTGGTCGAAGTACTCGAGATTCTCGCCCGACGCCTCGGCGTGGCGCGACAAGTCGAAATCGCCGCGGTTATGGACTCCCTCGAGCTCCTTCCAGCCGAACGGGAACCGATACTCGACGTCGACCGCCTTCTTCGCGTAGTGGGCAAGCTCGTCGGGCGCGTGTTCGCGGAGGCGCAGCCGCGACGGCGCGACGCCGAACCGCTCGTACCAGGCCCGGCGAGCGGGCAGCCATTCCTCGAACGCCGCCGCGGCCTCGGCATCCGGTCGGACGAAGTACTGCATCTCCATCTGCTCGAACTCGCGCATCCGGAACACAAAGTTCCCGGGAGAGATCTCGTTCCGGAAGGACTTGCCGATCTGGGCGATCCCGAACGGCAGCTTCTTGCGCGACGACTGGAGGACGTTCTTGAAGTTGACGTACGAACCCTGGGCGGTCTCGGGCCGCAGGTAGATGACCGCGGCGTCGTCCTCGACCGGACCCATGAACGTCTTGAACATCAGGTTGAAGCGACGCGGTGGCGACAGCGGCCCGCCGTCGATCGGGCACTTCAGGCCCAGGCGCTCGACGATGCCGGGGTCGCGCAGATCGGTGGCCGACAGACCCTCGGTGCCGGGTAGCTCGTCGAGCCGGAAGCGGCGATGGTCGGTCTGGCACTCGACCAACGGATCGCTGAACGAGCCGACGTGCCCGGACGTCACCCAGACCTGCGGGTGCATGAGGATCCCGGCGTCCAGGCCGACGATGTCGTCGCGTTCCTGGACCATCGTCCGCCACCAGGCGCGCTTGACGTTGTTCTTGAGCTCGACCCCGAGCGGGCCGTAATCCCAGACGGCGTTGATCCCGCCGTAGATCTCGGACGAGGGGTAGATGAAGCCGCGCCGTTTCGAGAGCGAGACGATCGTGTCGAGGTCGGCGACGGCCGGGGCGACGTCATCCGGATCGACGATGGAGGTGGTCACGGGGAACGGTCTCCGCTGATACGCGACCGTGGCATGGCCGCGCGGGATTGGCTGGACCTCGATGCTAGCAGACGTCGCCGCCGCGACGATCGCCGCCCAACAAGACCCTTGACATCGCTCCCACTTTCTGCTTACTGTTCGGTCGTCCGACCGATGTCGGTCAGTCGACCGACCGGAACGACGATACGACCGGCCGAGGAGGCGCACGATGAGCTACGAGATCGAGGGTCGGCTTTTGGAGGTCTGCACCTGCAACGTCCTGTGTCCGTGCTGGGTGGGCGAGGACCCCGACTACAAGACGTGCGATACGACGATCGCCTGGGGCATCGAGAAGGGCACGATCGAGGGCGTCGGCGTCGACG
>JBIOWA010000265.1:0-2608 GCA_044868045.1 Candidatus Limnocylindrales bacterium | reverse complement strand
GCGCAGCGCGAGACGTTCGAGGCAGTGCGCCGGGCGTTGGCCGGTGGCTGGCACCGGCCCGGCGTCCCTTACTGGTCCAACGTGAGCGACGCGATGAACGAGGCTGTGCGGCGTATCCTGCAGGGCGGCGAGCGGGTCCGGCCCGTCCTCGACGACCTGCATGCCGTGATCGCTGCCGCAGCCCGGCGAAAGGGCGCCCCGTATCCGCCTTCACGCTGACGTCGCGGCGGTCTCCGGGCCAGCGGCCCGCGAGGGCCCTCAGCCGACCCGACGCGACTACCAGACGGTGTAGCCTCCGTCGATGACCAGGACCGCGCCCGTCATGTAGCGGGAGGCATCGCTCGCCAGGTAGACGGCGAGGGGTCCCAGATCCTCGGGCCGGCCGAACTCGCCCATCGGAATCTGCGCCTTGAACGTCTCCATGACGGCCGGGTTGGCCCGGCCCCAGCGGAGGTTCGGCTCGGTCAGGAAGGCCCCGGGCGCGATGGCGTTGACGGTGACCCGGTGGGGCGCCCAGTCGGCGGCCACTGCGCGCGTGAACTGGATCACGGCGGCCTTGCTGGCCTCGTAGCTCCGTCCCGCGATGCCGCGCGTCGCGACCAGCCCGGAGACCGAGGCCACGTTGATGACTCGGCCGCCCTGGCCGCGGCGGACCATGGCGCCCCCGATCAGCTTCGTGCAGATGAACGTGCTGGTCAGGTTGAGGTCGATGATCTCCTGCCACTGCTCGAGGTCGAGATTTTCCGTCGGGACGTCGATCCGGCGGCCGCCGACGTTGTTGACCAGGATGTGGACCGGGCCATGCTGCTCGAGGGCTGTCCGGCACGCGCGCTCCGCCTCGAGTGGCTGGCTAACGTCGGCCTGGATCAAGACGGCGGTGCGGCCGCGCCGCTCGACGTCGGCGCCGGTCGCCTCCAGCGCCGGGCGATCGCGGCCAACCAGGACCAGGTCGGCGCCGGCCTCCGCGATGGCCAGCGCCATCTCGCGTCCCAGCCCCCGGCTGCCGCCGGTCACGAAGCAGCGCTTCCCGTCGAGGCGGAAGCGGTCGAGAATCGGCATGGCGGCTACTCCGGTCGGGCCATGAGGCCGTTGAGCGCGAGCCGCCCGCCATCGGCGTAGATTGTCGTTCCGGTCACGTAGGACGCCTCGTCCGAGGCCAGGAAGACCGCGACGCTCGCGATCTCGTCCGCCTCGGCGATGCGCCCGAGCGGGGTCCGCATGAGAAACCGGTCGATCATGCCTGGCATGCTGAAGAAGTTGGCGTTGATCGGCGTGTTGACCGTGCCGGGCCCGATCCCGTTGACGCGGATGCCGTGCGGCGCGAGCGAGACGGCCATCCCCTTGGTCAACATCGAGATGCCGCCCTTGGACGCGGCGTAGTGAACCAGCACGGGGTGCGCGACGACCGCGTTGACCGAGCTCATGTTGATGATCGCGCCCCGGGTGCCGGTCTCGACCATGTGGCGCGCGGCGGTCTGCCCGCACAGGAACGCGCCCTTGAGGTTCACCCGGATCACGCGGTCGAACTCCTCCTCGGTGAGGTCCAGGAAGGGAATCTCGGCCTGGACCGCGGCGTTGGCCACCATGCAGTCGAGCCGCCCGAAGCGCTCGACGGTGCGTGAGACCAGGCGGCGCACCTCCGCGGCATCACCGACGTCGGCGGGGACGGCGAACGCCGAAGTGCCGATCCGCGCCGCCTCGGTCTCGACCTCGGTCGCGAGCCGGTCGGCCAGCGCGACGCGGGCCCCCTCCTTGACGAACCGCTGGGCGATCGCGAGCCCGATCCCCCGGGCCGCGCCGGTGACGACGGCGACCTTGCCCGCGAGCCGCATCAGCGGCCCTCGACGAAGGCGGTTGCCTCGATCTCGATCAGGTAGTCGGGGTGCGCGAGCGCCGGCGTCGTGATGAGCGTCGAGGCCGGCAGCTTCGGCCCGAAGAACTCCTCGCGGATCGGGACCAGGTCCTGCCGGTAGCGCACGTCGGTGAGAAAGAAGGTCAGCTTCACCACGTCGGCGAGCGTGCCGCCTCCGGCCTCGACCATCGCCTTCAGGTTTTTGAGCGTCTGTCGGGCCTGGGCGGGGAAGTCGCTCCGGCCGACGATCCGGCCCTTGGCGTCCTGAGCGATCTGGCCCGAGATGTAGAGGGTCGTACCGGACCCGCTGACCTTGACACCCTGGCTGTACGAGGGCGAGTCGAAGGTCGTCTTCGCGCAGTATCGCTGCTTGGGCATGGATACCTCCGAGGGTTGGGGGTGGCGCTCCGCCGGTGCCCGCCGATTCTCAGCCAGGACGTTACGAAGCGCAAGTCACGCTTCGGTGTCACGGACGCCGATGGCGGCACGATACGGGACGGGACATCGCACGTTCTTGACCCGACCATCCGCGTGTGCTACGACACGCCCTGAGCATGGATTTCTCGTTCTCCCCCGCCGAGGAGGCCTTCCGCGTCGAGCTGCGGAGATGGCTCGAGCGTGAGCTGCCCGCTCACCGCGCGGAGTGGCCGGCCACGGACGACGAGTTCACGCTCCACCCCGACCGGTCGTTCGACGCCTGCCTCGCGTGGCACAAGCGGCTCCACCGCGGCGGATGGGTCGGCCTGGCCTGGCCCG
>JBIOWA010000264.1:0-25777 GCA_044868045.1 Candidatus Limnocylindrales bacterium | reverse complement strand
GGCCGTGTCGTGGCGCCTCATCGAGGAACCGTTCCGCGTGGGTCGACTGTCGCGGGGCGGACATCGCCGTTCACTCGCGACGGCCGTGGCCGCTGTCATGGCCTTCACCATCGGGTCCACGGCCATGGGCATGCTCGTGCAGCGCGATGTCGCGGCCGCAGAACTCGGCAGCGCGGAGGTCGATCCCGGCAACGCCAGCGAGGACGCCTGGCGGCCAGGCCGCGACGATCGACCCATCGTCCTCGATCCCGACACCCTGACACCCAGTGGGCCCACCCCGTCGCCCTCGGCATCACCGTCGCCCACGGCGTCCCCGGTTGCCACGCCCGATCCATCGGCCGCGCCGAGCCCTACCCCGAAGCCACCGAAACCGCGGATCGAGGGGCCGGTCCCGGGCGGTCTCGCCCCCTCGCTCCGCGCGGCGCATGACGATGACGACGGCCTCATCAGGGACGGCTGCGGTCTCGGCATCGGGGTCAGTGAGCCGCCGGTCTGTGCGTACGGAGATGCCCACGGTACGGTCACCGTCGCCCTGGTCGGTGACTCACACGCGATGAGCTGGTTCCCGGCGATGGAGCGACTCGCCGTGAAGCACGGCTGGCGATTGGTCCCGTTCACGAAGTACAGCTGCGTCTTCGTCGACATGCCCATCTGGTCGCCGTACCTCGGGCGCGAGTACACCGAGTGCGGGCGCTGGCGCGAGCGGGTCGTCGCCAGACTCCGGCAGATCAAGCCGGACGTCGTCGTGATCACTGGCTCCCGCTGGTTCCCGACGATGAACGACGCCGACGACGACCCGATCAGGCAAGGCGCCGCCGTCGCCAGGCTCGTCGAGCGGATCCCGGGGCGCGTCGCGATCCTGGTCGACACGCCTCGCTCGGAGTTCGACGTGCCGGCCTGCCTCGCCCGCCACCGCGAGGCGATCGAGGCGTGCACGACCAGGCGCGCCACTGCGTTCACCTGGCGACATCGTCGTCGCGAGCGTGAAGCGGTCAAACGAAGCGACGCCAAGCTCATCGACCTGTCCGATGCGACCTGCCCGACGGACCCGTGCCCACCGATCATCGGCAAGCGAATCGTGTATCGCGACCACCACCACTTGACGGCCACGTTCGCCGCATCGATCGCGCCCGCGCTCGACGTGGCGCTGGCACCGCTGGTCGCTCCGTGAGCATCCGCCTGCGGTGTGGGTTCGTGCTCGCGCTGCTCGCCATCGGAACGGGTTGCGCGCCCACTGCCGGCGCGACACGCGTCGGGGGATCGAGTCCGCCGGCGATGGCGGCGTCGAACCCGCCGCCGACTCCGGTGGCGTCCGCGGTCGTACCGACCCCGACCGCGTCTCTGTCGACGCCGACGGTCGCCCCGACAGGAGCACCCACCGAGACGCAGGCCGCGCCTCGCCTTCACATCGGACCCGAGCGCCTGGTGAGTCGTCGTCCGCGATCCGTGGGCGATCGGTCATGGGAGCCAGTCGTGGCGACGCACCCGACGGACCCCCAGAAGATCGCCGTGGTTTATCTGCGCCGCGGCGGTGCGGGCGCGACCTGCGCCACCAACCCAGTCGTCCGGATCAGCCGTGACGGCGGGAAGAGCTGGCGGACGACGACATCGACCCCGGGGCGTGGCGCTTCGCGGGGGATGGGACTGCACGCCGCGATCGCATGGGGCGTGGGGCCACGGGGCAAGAACCGCCTCTACTGGGCAAACATGACGAGCGCGGGTTGCGGCAGCGGGCGGTTCAGCCTGACGACCTCGTACAGCGACGACGAGGGTGCGACGTGGTCGCGGCTTCGGGTCGAGCGTGGGACGCCGCCATGGGTCGGCGGTTTCCCCGACATCGCGGTCGATCGTGACCCGCGAAGTCCGAATCGCGGCACGGTCTACGTCGCCTACAACTGGCAGGGCGGCACCACTCATGGGCCAGGGTTCCGGTTGTTGGCGTCGTCAGACTTCGGAGCCACATGGCGACGGGTCGAGATCGGCCCGGCTCGCCTGGCGAGGGGCGCCAGGGACTGGTGGCGCATCGCGTACCGGGTCCGGCCTGCGCCGGACGGCAGCGTCTACGCCAGCTGGTACCAGGTCGACCTGCGGCGGCGCGACCCGTCGAACATCTTCGCCGAGGGCGGCCCCGGCAACGTCCAGCGCCTGGCGGTGGTGACCGCCAGGGTGCGCTTCGAGTCGCGCCTCGGGACGTTCCGCGTCGGAGGATCCCGGATCGCCGCCAGGGTCCGCGAGACGGGCTGGTCGACTGCGGGCCTGAGTGCACCCGGCACCGGCGGTCAGATCAGGCCGGACCCGATCTGGCAATACGGGTTCGATGTCGATCCAGAGGGACGCCTCCTCGTGGCCGTCGCGGACTACGGGGCGGCACGCGGGAAGGGACCGCGAGGTTCGATCACGGTCCACCGAAGCGACGACGCTGGGCGGACGTGGTCGTCCACCACGCTTCCCGCCGCGCCGAATCGGGGTCGATGGCGGCAGTCGAGTCTTCGCCCGAACCTCGTGACGGTCCGCGACGTCGTCGTCGTGACGTTCCGCACGCTCGACGACGACCGCGTCGGAGCGACCGTTGGGATCGCCGCGACGATCTCAACGGATGGAGGCAGGTTCTGGCAGGTGCCGGTTGCGGCGAGTCGCGTCCGGTGGCGAGCGGCCGACCTCGACGGCGTCACCAACGGCATTGGCCTCCGAGAGCGCGCCGAGCGGACCGCCGATGGCAGCGTGTTCTGGGCCTTCGGGGACGGGCGCCTCGCGCGGCCGCCAACCACCGGACGGACAGCGATCTTCTCAGTGAGGATCGACCCCGACAATCGCTAGATCGCGGCTACACTCGACCCGATGGACCTGCACGTGATCGGGCCGCTTGCGTCTCAGGCCGAGCGGGCGGCCGTGGATGCGGTACTCGGTCCCGCGGAGTCGGGCTGGGTGGGTGGATCTCGGCGACCCCGGACCGAAGGTCATGCGTCGCGTGGCGGCCACGCGACCCGGGCTCGTCGATCGGAGTTGCTGCCGGCACTCCACGCGGTCCAGGACCGGATCGGATGGATCAGCCAACCGGCCCTCAACTACATCTCGCGGCGCCTCGCCGTCCCGCCGGCCGAGGCCTACGGGGTCGCGACGTTCTATGCGCTGTACGCGACCAAGCCGCGGCCACCGGTCGTTGCCCATGTCTGCGACGACATCGCCTGTCGGCTTGCCGGGGCGGAACGGATCTGCGAGGACCTCGGGCGGTCGGTCGGGCCCGAGGGCGAAGCCGCCCGGGACGGCCGGATCGGCTGGCTCAGATCGCCGTGTCTTGGCCTGTGCGACATGGCGCCCGCTGCGCTGTTCACCCGTGCCGGCGATCCGCCATCGATCGCGAGCGCCGCCCCGGTCGATGCCGCCGGGGTCGTCGGTCGCCTCGAAGGCGATTCGACCGGCCGAGTGGCGCCGCCACTGCCACAGGCGGGAGCGCCGACACTTCGACTGCTTCGACGCATCGGTGTCGTCGACCCGACGTCGCTCGCCGACTACCGGGCCAGTGGCGGCTACCAGGCGCTGCCGAAGGCCCTGTCGATGGGTCCCGAGGCGCTGATCGCCGAGGTGACCGCGTCGAAGCTTATGGGTCGTGGCGGGGCGGCCTTCCCGACCGGTCGCAAGTGGGCAGCGGTCGCGTCGCAGCCAGCCCAACCGCACTACCTCGTCTGCAACGCCGATGAGTCCGAGCCCGGCACGTTCAAGGACCGCGTCCTCATCGAGGGTGATCCGTTCGCGCTCGTCGAGGCGATGACCATCGCTGCCTTCGCCACCGGCGCCACCCAGGGGTATCTGTACATCCGCGGCGAGTACCCGGAGGCGGAGTCACGGATCCGCGGAGCGATCGACGCAGCACGGGACGAAGGCTTGCTCGGCACCGACATCCTCGGCTCGGGCCTAGCGTTCGATGTCGAGGTCCGGCGCGGGGCCGGCGCCTACATCTGCGGGGAGGAGACCGCGCTGTTCGAGTCGATCGAGGGCAAACGCGGCGAACCGCGCAACAAGCCGCCGTTCCCGGTCGAGGTCGGCCTGTTCGGCAAGCCGACCGCCGTCAACAACGTCGAAACCCTGGTGAACGTCCCGCTCGTCCTCGAAATCGGCGGCGAGGCCTACGCGGCGATCGGCACCGAGGGGTCGACCGGGCCGAGGCTGTTCTGCCTGTCGGGGAACGTCGAGCGACCAGGCGTCTACGAGGTGGAATTCGGGGCGACGCTCGGTGACCTGATCGGGCTCGCCGGTGGTGTGCCGGGCGGCCGATCGATCCGCGCGATCCTGCTCGGTGGGGCCGCCGGGGTGTTCGTCGGACCGGGATCGCTCGATCTGCCGCTCACCTTCGAAGCGACGCGCGCCGCCGGGGCGACGCTCGGCTCGGGCGTGATCATGGTCTTCGACGAGACCGTCGACCTGGTCGATACCCTCCGCCGTATCGCCCGGTTCTTCCGCGATGAGTCATGCGGGCAGTGCGTCCCCTGCCGTGTGGGCAGCGTCCGCCAGGAGGAGCTCCTGGCGCGACTCGCTGCCGGCGCCCGCGTCCGCTCGCGTGACGAGGAACTCGTCCTGCTGCGGGAGATCGGCCAGGCGATGCGCGACGCCTCCATCTGCGGGCTCGGCCAGACCGCGTCGTCGGCGATCGAGTCCGCGCTTCGGCAGCCGGAACTGGTGGCCCTGTGACGGAGGACACGCGCGGGCTGTCGATGAGCCGCGATCCGGCGCCGGATCCACGGTCGCCGCATGGGGGTCAGGCGCCCGCGGCGCAACCGCTGACCGAGATCGTCCTGTCGCCGCCGGCCCGCCCGTCCAAGCCTCCGGCGCCGCCGCCGGTCGAGGCACCGCCGGCCGTCGAACTGACGATCGACGGGCAGCCGGTTTCGGTGCCGGCCGGCACGACGATCCTCGGTGCGTGCCGGACGCTGGGGATCGACACGCCGACGCTGTGTTATGCCGAGAACCTGACGCCGGTCAACGTCTGTCGGGTCTGCGTCGTCGAGGTGGCCGGGTCGCGGGTCCTCGCACCCGCCTGCTCGCGCCCGGTCGAGCCCGGGATGGAAGTCCAGACCGACACCGAGCGGGTCCGGACCTCGCGCAAGGTCGTGCTCGAGTTCCTCGGGTCGTCGGTCGACGTATCGCTCACCGGGCCGGCCGTGCCGGACGGGACCATCCACGCCTACATGGACCGCTACGGGGCCGATCCGTCCCGGTTCGGGCCGCCGGCGGAGCCTGCCGCTCCCGGAGCACGGGACGCGCACGAAGCGGGTCACCACCACGCGCCTGCGGGGGATGCCGCGGCTGCGACCGTCGCCCAGCCGACCAAGGTCGACAACGACCTCTACGTCCGCGACTACGCCAAGTGCATCCTGTGCTACAAGTGCGTCGAGGCATGCGGCGAGGATGCCCAGAACACGTTCGCGATCGCCGTCGCCGGCCGCGGCTTCGATGCGCGGATCTCGACCGAGCAGGCGGTGCCGCTGCCCGAGTCGGCCTGCGTGTACTGCGGTAACTGCATCGGCGTCTGCCCGACCGGGGCGTTGATGGCCAAGCCCGAGTACGACATGCGGGCGGCCGGGACATGGGACCCATCGGCGCAAACGGTGACCACGACGATCTGCCCCTACTGCGGCGTGGGCTGCGCGGTCGACCTGCACGTCCAGGACGACCGGATCCTCAAGGTGACCTCACCGCTCGATTCGTCGGTGACCGACGGCCACCTCTGCATCAAGGGCCGCTTCGGCTTCGAATTCGTGAACGAGCGCCCTCGGTCCTAGCGCCCGGTCACGTCCAGCCGGTCAGGTCCCGCAGTTCGATGCGGCGGTCGTGGCTGTACACGTTGAACCCATCCCCACGCAGGAACCCGACCAGCGTGACGCCCAGCCGCTCGGCCGTCTCGATAGCGAGGTCCGACGGCGCCGATACGGCCGCCACGATCGGCACGCCGGCCACCGCGGCCTTCTGCACGATCTCGAAGCTCACGCGACCCGACACCATCACGATCCGGTCGTGCAACGGCTGCTCGCCGGCCAACAACTGCGACCCCACGAGCTTGTCCAACGCGTTGTGCCGGCCCACGTCTTCGCGGATCGCGACCAGCTCGCCGCGCGGCGTGAACAATGCGGCCGCGTGGAGCCCGCCGGTCTCGTCGAACGCCCGCTGCGCCGCTCGCAGCATGTCGGGTAACGCGAGGACCACCGAGCGCGCGACGACCGGGCCTTCCGGCAGCGTTTCGCAGCGCAAGGCGATCTCGTCGATCGAGGCCTTGCCGCAGATCCCGCATGACGCCGTGGCGACGAAATGCCGTTCGGCCACGGCCGAATCGTCGAACGGGACCGACAGGCGCACGACGATGGTGTCGTCCGGCTGATTGAGGATCGCCGGATCGCCGGTCTCCCACGACACGACCTCGGGGCCGTCGATCAGGCCCTCGGTCCGCAGGAAGCCGACGGCCAGGTCCGATTCGTGCCCGGGAGTGCGCATCGTGACGGCCACCGCCACAGGTTCCTGGCCGGGTCCGGCGGCGCGAATCTCGAGCGGCGCCTCGCCCACGATCCGATCGGGCCGCACCTCGAGCGCCTGCCCGCGGACGGCGACGACCGAGCGGGTGGCGATGTGCCGCGTGGGAGGCGAGCCCCGTTCCGTCGATTGCGTCATCGCGGCGAGTGTACTGGGGCCTCCCGGGACCGTCGGATGGTCGTACGAGGCCGCCATCCACGGCGATACTCGCGCCGCGGACGCGCTCCGATTGACGAAAGGGTGCATGTGAACGACTGGGTCTGTGGAAACTGCAAGTCGATCAACCGTGGATCGGCGAACTCGTGCTACAGCTGCGGCGCCTCGCGTGAGATCGTGGCCGTCAGCCAGACACGTCCGCTTGGTGCGCAACCGTTCGGCGCGCCGCCGCTCGGCGCCCAGGCCATGGCGGCCGGCGAAGGCCAGCCGGGGACCGGCACTGCCGGGGCCATGCCCGGCCTCGGCGTCGGTTCCATCGCCGCGGCCCCCGGGGAGGCACTGCGCGGAGCACAGGCAACCCAAGCTCGCCAGCCGGCGTCCTCGACGGACATCGTCGGCGGCTTCCTCGCCGGGCTCGTGGCCGCCGTGCTCGCGACCGCCCTCTGGTACGCCGTCGTTGTCGTCAGCCACTACCAGCTCGGGATCGTGGCCATCGTCGTCGGTTTCCTGGTGGGCCAGGCCGTCGTCCTCGGCGCACGCCGCCGCGGGTCGGTTGCCCTCGTCGGCATCTCGGTGGTCCTGACGCTGCTCGCCCTGGTGATCAGCGAGTACCTGATCGTCGCCAACTTCGTCAGCCAGCAGCTCGCACCCGGCGAGACGATCGAGGTCATCCAGCCGCCTTCGTTCATCGTTGAAATCGTCATGGAGTCGGTCAAGGCCGATCCCCTCACCCTGGCCTTCTGGGCGATCGCGCTCTTCCAGGCGATCACGATCCCAGCGAGGCAGCTCGGCCGCGCCGCGAGGACCTAGCGCTCCAGGAAGACCGCCGTCCCCGCCGGTCGGAGGCAGTGGGTGGAGCTCATCGCCTGGTGATAGGCGCCGGCGTTGAGGATCGCGACCACGTCACCCTCCTCGACCGGCGGCATCGGGTAATCCGCGGCGAACACGTCGCTCGCCTCGTTGATGTGCCCCGCGACGGTCACGGCCTGCGTCCGTTCGGCCGTCGCGTCGCGGCACAGGACGATCTCCTGGGCGAAGCCGTAGATGAAGTAGGCGCAATCGACGTTCCAGCCGATGTCGAGTCCGACGAACATGACGCCGCGTCGCGTCTCGACCGTCACGACCTCGCCGAGCAGGAGGGCTGCGTCCTTGGCCAGTCCGTCTCCCGGCTCGGCCGTCACGAGGACGTCGAGCCGTGCCAGATGTCGCGCGACGACGTCCGCATATGCCCCCAGCTCGACCGGCGACTCGTCGGCGCGCGCTCGAACCCCGAGGCCGCCGCCGACGTTGACCTCGACGACTGTATGGCCGGCGGCACGCACCCGCTCGACGGCGAGAGCCGCGGCGCGCAGTGCGCCCTCGAAGCCCGCCAGCCCGTCGGCGAGCCAACCGGACCCGGCATGGAAATGGATCGTGTCGACGGCGAGGTGATGTCGCGCCGCGACGTCCAGCGCCTCGTCGATCCGATCGAGACCGATGCCGAACTTGGTCGGCCGCGCCCCGCTGTATTCGAGATGTTCGTTGTACCCGGCGCCCGTCGCAGGATCGATGCGGACGCCGATCGTCGTGCCCGGGGCTCGCCGGCCGTACCGCTCGATCTGGCTGATGGCATCGAGGTTGAGGTGGACCCCGTGCGCCAGCAGCACGTCCAGGTCCCTTTCCGAGACATTCGTCCCCGTGTAGCTGATCTCCTCGGGCAGCCAGCCGCACTCGATCGCGCGGACGACTTCACCCGGAGAACAGGCATCGATCCCGACACTCTCCGCTGAGCCCGGCTCGCCCAGGGCGCGAAATATCGCGAGGACCTCCGGCAGCGGGTTCGCCTTGAGTGCGAAGCGGAGGCGGAACGGGAGGCCGGTCGTGGCGAACGCCGCTTGCCAGGCTCGGGCGTTCTCCCCGTAGCGCGCCAGGTCGTAGGCGAACAGCGGCGTTCCATGTCGGCGAGCCAGCCCCTCCGCGTCGTGGCCGGCGATCGTCAAACGCCCGTCCACGGCCTCGAGGCCGGGGCGGACCCACCACGGGGCGGCCGCGACGATCATGCGCGCCAGCGGTCAGGCGAGGATGCGGACGTGATGCCGCGGTCGGCCACTCCCCGGCGTCCAGCGGTCGGGTCCCTCCTCGACGTCGACGCCGATCGATTCGACGAGACGCCGTCCGGCGGCCGCGACCTCGGCGATGGCGGCGTCGAACGCCTCGCGATTGGCCGCGCTCGGCTCGCGGTAGCCACTCAGCTTGCGGACGAATTGCCGGGCGGCCGCCTCCAGCTCGCCCGTCGTCGCCGCTTCACCCGGGCGACGCAAGGTTTTGATGCTTCGGCACATGCCGGTACGGTACGCGCGATCGACTCGGGATGCGCGGCGAGGTCCGACGGTCGATCCTGGGCGCAGGTCGCCGATCTTGCGGTGCGGGTCGTCAACGCACTTGCACGGCCGTGCAGGCGGATCGTGCCCCGGATCCGACAACGTCACCTATCCTGCTTACCCCAGACGTCCTATTCATCCCCCGCCGATGGTCCCATGCCACGTCGGGGTTCGATTGCGAACACATCGCAGGGGGACCATCGATCCATGACGCTCGTCGTTCGTCCGGGTCGTCGCGCGGCGACGTCCTTGATCTCGGCCGGCCTGGCCGCCCTCCTCGCAGCCGGCACGGTGCTCGCCTCGACGCCGGTGACGGTCGGCTATCGCGACCACGCCTATGGCGGCGGCGCCTTTCGACCGTCGGCCGACAAGCCGCAGTCGAAGCTGTGGTACACGGACGGATCGTGGTTCGCAGGGATGTTCCTGTACCAGGTCGCGCCCGCTACGCCGAAATCCGAGTACCGCATCTATCGCCACGACGGAGCACATTCGTGGACGCTGACCAGCGCGATCGCCGACACGCGCGATACCTCGCATGCGGACTACCTGTGGGACGAAGCGAGCCAGACGCTCTACGCGATCTCCGTGCCGAAGATCCCGGCTTCCATTCCCGCGACCTTGACCGACGACGGGATCAAGGTGTTCAAGTACACGTACAACGCCGCGACGAATGCCTATACCGCGGTCGCCAACTTCCCGAAGACCATCCAGAACACGGCGTCGGTGCCCGGTGTGTCGGCGGGCGGATCGCCGACCGTCACGATCGCCCTCGACTCGACGGGTGACCTGTGGGCGACCTGGCTCAACAGCAACCAGGTTCGGTACAGCAAGTCGGACGACGGTGGCCTGACCTGGTCGGATCCGGCCCAGCTGCCCGCCCAGGCCGGCAATAGCATCATCGTCGGCCCGACTGACGCGAGCAACGATTCGGCGGCCGTGATCGCCTTTGGCGCCGGGAGCCCGAACAAGATCGGGATCCTTTGGAGCGATCAGGACAACATCCCCGGCAACGCCAACAACGGTTTCTACTTCGCGGTCATCGATGCGGGCAACGACCCCGCCCTCGGAAGCAACTGGAGTCTGGCCAAGCTACCAACCCTGGTCGGAACGAATGAGACCGCGGACGGTCATATCAACGTGAAGACGACGAGCGACGGCTCCATCTACGCGGTCGGCAAGACCCCCACGGACACCGCGCAATGCGCCACCAACACGAGCCAGGTCCTGACCGAATTCTTCGCTCGGACCCCGGCCGGTGCGTGGAGCGCCCATCTCGTGGGCACGGTCGGCGACTGCAACACGCGCCCGCAACTCGTGATCAGCGAGGAGCTGGATACGGCGTACGTGTTCCTCACCTCGCCGAACGGTGGCGGCGTCGTCTACCGCAAGTCCGCGCCGTTGAGCGGCTCGGGCGCGTTCGTCTTCCGCGGCGCCGCCGACCAGACCCTGCAACCCGGCACGCCGTTCATCCAGAGCGACACCGAAACCATGATCGACGATCCCTCCACGACCAAGCAGGTCGTGACGAGCGCGTCGGGGATCGTCGTGATCGCCAACAACCTGCTCAAGGCCGGGACGCCCAATGCCAAGTACTACCTCCACAACGAGATGGCGTTGCCGGTCGCGGACGCCTCGGATCCGGTGGGCACGATCACGCTCAACGCCCGGGCGCCGAATACGAAGACCGCCGGCGTGACCGCGACCGTCCCCGCCACGGATGCCGGTGGCAGCGGCGTCAGCCTCGTCCGGTTGTCGAATAGCGCGACCGTCAGTGGTGGCGTGCTGGCGACCGGGACGACGTTCGCCTACAACACGCCGATCGCCTGGACATTGTCCGCCGGCGACGGCAGCAAGACCGTCTACGCGCAGTGGCGCGACAGCGCCGGTAACTGGTCGACCCCCGTCAGCGACACGATCAACCTCGACGCCACGGCACCGACCGGGACCGTGCAGATCAACGGTGGCGCCGCCGAGACGGCGACCGCCAGCGTGACGCTGAATCTCACGACCGATGACGGCGCAGGGACCGGAACGAGCCAGGTCCTGATCTCGAACAGCGCCGATTTCAGTGGGGCGACCCAGGTCGCCTACGCGGCCTCGATCCCATGGACCCTGACGGGTGGCAACGGCTCCAAGACCGTCTACGTCAAGTTCATCGACGCCGTCGGGAACGTCACCGCTGCGCCTGTGACGGACAGCATCACGCTCAACTCGCAGGACACGACCGCCCCGATGGCGCCGGGCATCCCCAAGTACGTCCTGGGCGGCACCGGAACGTGGGGCATCCCGGTCCGCATCTCGTGGACTGCAGGAACGGACCCGCTGGGCCCGGGCAGCGGCGTCGCCGGCTACAACGTCCAGCAGTCGGTCAACGGTGCGGCGTTCACCACGATCGCCGTGACATCCGGGTCGGGGACCAGCCTCGACCTCACGCTCAGCAACTCCAGCAAGACCTACCGCTACCGGATCGCGACCCGCGACCTGTCCGGCAACCTCAGCACGTTCGCCACGGGGTCCACGTTCAAGGCGATCACCTACAACGAGTCGAGCTCCGTGCTGACGTACACCGGCAGATGGGTCCTCTCCACAACGCCGTCTTACATCGGTCATCGGGCCAAGTACTCGACGACGGCCGGCTCGACGGTGACGGCGTCCATCAACGGCAAGAGCGTCGGCTGGCTCGGCCGGACCGGACCAACGTCAGGCAAGGCCCGGGTGTACATCGATGGCGTCCTCAAGCAGACCGTCGACCTCTATGCCCCGACGACCGGCATCCGCAAGCTCGTGTTCAGGTACTCGTGGGCGGCGGCCGGCAACCACAAGATGAAGATCGTGGTGGTCGGCACGGCCGGTCATCCACGGGTCACCCTCGACCAGGTCCTCGTCCTTCGGTGATCCTGTCCGCTCGGTCGGGGGACACGCCGCGATCGCGGCGATCCTCCGGCCATGGCTGACAAACGTCGCTCGCTCTGCGAGCTCAATCAGCCCGTGGCGTACCGCCAGTAGAGCGGGCCGGTATAGCAGTGGCCGAGCTTCTTGCAGAGCCCACCGGTGAGGTCCCAGTGCCGGCCAGCGACGTACGGCCCGCGGTCCACGACGCGGGCGGTGACCGTACGGCCGTTCGCAGGATTGCGGAACGCGATCCTGGTTCCGCACGGCAGCGTGCGATGGGCGACCCCGACGAGGGTCTCGGTCATCGCCACGCCGCAGGCAGTCCGCTTGCCATAGAAGCCGGGGCCGTACCAGGAGACGTTGCGGTCGAGCCGCCAGCGATTCCGGCTCACGGCCACCGCGTCGGGCTGTGGCAGGGCAGCCGAAGGCCGAGCCTGTGGCGGCTCATTCGCGGTGTTCGGCTCGAGCATCGTCGAGTCGCGACCCAAAGCGCCGTCGGAACGGGCTCCTGGGTCCAGGAGCGGGATCGTCGTCACCGGCCCACGGACGTACGAGACCACCTCCACCGAGGTGAAGAGATCTGCGGAGGGGGTTCCGATCGGGCTGGGGACCCTTGAACCCACCGGTCCGGGGACGGCGACCGTAGCGAGGAAGGCGATGGGCGCCATCCACGCGACGACCCTGGGGCGTCGCACGTCGCAGGGACTGTAGCATCGAACCGCATTTCGTGGCGTCCACGCACCACCCCGCCGGGCATCGCGGTTCCGTGACAGACTGCCCTCGTGCCCCGTCTCGACCTCGTCCTCGACGGTCCGCTTGACCTCGCCGCATCCCTGGGTCCGCTTGTCCGCGGGCAAGGCGATCGGACGATCCGCATCACCTCAGGGCGTGCCTGGTGGGCGACGCGGACGCCTGAGGGTGCGGCGACCCTCGGTCTGACGGTCGGCGGTGGTCGGCTGTCGGCTGAGACGTGGGGTCCCGGAGCGGAGCACCTGCTCGCGAGAGTTCCGCGGTTGTTCGCCGCCGATGCGGGCAGCCTGGCCCGGGACGGCGACCGACGGATCGCTGCTCTGGCGCGACGGGCGCCGGGCGTGCGGATCCTGCGAACCGAGGCCGTCGTGGACGCGCTGATCGCCGCGATCCTCGAGCAGAAGGTGACCGGCACTGAGGCGCACCGGGCGTGGCACGGTCTCGTGCAGCGGTACGGCGAACCGGCGCCGGGACCGGAGGAGTTCGGATTGAGGCTGCTCCCAGCTCCGTCGACACTGGCGGCGCTGCCCTACTGGTCGTATCACGTCCTCGGGCTGGAGCAGCGTCGCGCCGAGCTGGTCCGGGCGATCGCCCGCCGGGCATCGTGGTTCGAGGCGATCGTCGACCAGCCACTGCCCGAGGCCTACGCCCGACTCCGGTCGGTGCCGGGCATCGGGCCGTGGACCACGGCGGAGGTCGCTGTCCGAGCGCTCGGCGACGTCGACGCGGTGAGCATCGGCGACTTCCACCTCCCGCACCTGGTGGCCTACGCCCTGGCCGGCGAACCGCGCGGCGACGATGCGCGGATGCTCGAGCTCCTCGAGCCGTTCCGCGGCCGGCGCGCACTGGTGGTCCGGCTGCTGGAGCTCAGCGGGCTCCAGGCACCGCGGTACGGGCCGCGGCTGGCCCCACGTGTCATCGAGGGGATCTGACCGGCTCGATCAGGCGGGTACTACCGCTCGCACGATCCGAACGGCGTCCGCGAACCGCTCGACGGCCGCGGCGCTCGATGGGTCGAGGGCCGCGATCAGGTGCGCCGTGCCGTCGGCCGCGTAGGCACACATGCCCGCAGCGATCGCGTCTACGTCCCCGCTCAGCGCGGGTTCATCGGACTCGTCCGCGTCATCCGCCGCACCGTCGACTCCCGGCAGCAGGTCCCCGAGCCGGACGTTCACGCCGACCGTCCGCTCTAGCGTCGCCGGGTCGCGCCCGACCGCGCGACACGCAGCGTCGAGATCGTGCCTGAGGCGTGCCCAGCGCTCGTCCGGCGGCCCGAACCACGCCTCGTTCCAGATATCGGCATGCCGGGCGGTCAGCTCCAGCATGCGCGGGCGCTTGGCGGCGATCAGGATCGGCAGGTCGGGTCTGGCCGGCGGGACAAGTACCGCGTTCCGTGCCTGGACCCAGCGGCCGTCGAGGTCGACTCGACCCTCGCGGATCAGGCCGCGGATGACGGTGAGGGCCTCCTCGAATCGGCTGACCTTGTGATCGCTCGGGTAGCCGAACGCGTCGAACTCCGGGTCGTGCCAGCCACAGCCGATGCCAAGGATCAGGCGGCCACCGCTGACGTGGTCGAGCGTCCCCGCCATCTTCGCGAGGAGGGCCGGGTTCCGGAAGGCCGTGCACATGACGAGGATCCCGAGCTGGACGCGCGACGTCGCCTCGGCGATCGCGGCCATGACCGTCCAGCACTCGTGGATGCCGGAATCTCCGTCGTCGTCCCGGAACAGGAGGTGGTCGTAGCCCCAGATCGAGTCGAGGCCGGCGTCCTCGGCGGCTCGGGCGACCGACCGGATGTCGGCGTATGACGGCATGCTGTCCGCGCCGTCGTCCTGCGCCATGGGGAGCGTGACCCCGATCTTCACTTCACCTCCCGAGCGACACAAAGCATCGTCGATGTCCGCGGAAGCCTACGCTAGTGACCGCCAGTCGCGCCCGAACTCGGAGCAAGGAGGAGGACCGATCGATGCCGCCGTTCGAGAAGTCGCCGCCGGAGTTGATCGTCCGGTTCGACGCCGTCGCCGCGCGCTTCCCGGAGGCAGAGCGGCGGAAGATGTTCGGTTATCCCGCGCTGTTCGTCGGTGGGAACCTCGTGACGGGGCTGTTCGCCGACCGGTGGATGATCCGGCTCGGCCCGGACGACCTTTCGACGATGCTCGAGATGCCAGGCGGCGGCCCGTTCGAACCGATGGCCGGCAAGCCGATGAAGGGCTACGCGACGGTTCCGAAGGCCGTCGTGGCCGACGACGCCCAGCTCGACGACTGGGTCGGCCGCTCGATCGCGTTCGGAGAGACGCTACCGGCCAAGTAGGCCGGGCGGTCAAGTCACGCCAGGCTGGTTCAGCGGTGGCGGAAATTCTTCCGCTTTCGACGATTTCTGCCACATGCCCCTCAAGCGAGCACTCGTCAGCAGATCCCTGTCGAACGACCGTCATTCGGTCATTTGTCAGGAACTCGCTGCGGTGTCGTGCGAGGGAGGCGACGGAACCGGAGTCGCGGGCTGACGAACGACCGTTGGGCGGGCATTTGGCCGGTTTCCGGCGGCCGGACGGGGCCGTCTCAGGTCGTCCGGACGAACCGCCTCAGGCCGTCCCCACGCCCTCCAGCAGGCCGATCGCCGCGCAGTCATCCGCGATCCGCTCCAGCAACCCGGGATCGGACACCGCGCCGAAGCCCTGCAGCATCACCCGCGCGACGCCCAGGTCGCGGTACTCGCCCAGTCGCTGACGCCGCGCCGCGCCGGCCGGTGCCTCCGGCCTGCCCCAGATGTGGACCGAGACCCGCAAGGAATCAGGATCGCGCCCGATCTCCTCGCAGCGGGCGCGGATCACCGGCAGAGCTGCCTCGACCTCGCCGGGGAGCAGCGCGTCGAGATTCAGCTCATCGGCGAAGCGCGCGGCGAGCCGCCACGTGACCTTGGGTCCGTTGCCGCCGATCAGGACGGGGATCCGTCCACCCGCCGACTTCGGCTCGTGGATCGCGTCCTCCACCGATGCATACCGCCCCGAGAACGTCGCGTGCCCCGGCGCGAGCATCCGGCTGATGACTTCGAGATGGTCAGCGAGGATCGCCAACCGCTCCGGTGCCTCCGGGAAGCCGTAGCCGTAGGCCCGCCACTCGTCCTCCTTCCAGCCGGCACCGATCCCGAGCTCCATCCGTCCACCCGAGATCACGTCGAGGGTCGAGATCATCTTGGCCGTCAAGCCGGCCGGCCGGTATGCGGCAGCCATGACGAGATGCCCAAGCCGCGCTCGCGAGGTCGCCATCGCGATGCCGGCCAGCTCGACGACCGGCTCGAACACCGGCGAATCGATCAGCGGCGGGTCGACCTGGAAGTGGTCGTAGACCCAGAGCGACTCGAAGCCGAGCGCCTCTGCCTGCCTCGCGGCGTCCAGCGTTCGCGACCAGGCGGTGGGCCCGTCCAGGCCGAGGTACTCGCGGTCGCAGCCCTGGGGCAGCGTGATTCCGACCTTCACGAGGTGCTCTCCCACGCACCATAGGCCGCGACGATCCGGTCGCGGACCTCCGAAACGACCGCGTCGTCAACCGGCCGCTCGTCGGCGATCGAGTGCCACAGTTCCGCCTCGCGAACGAAGGCCCCGAGCGTTCGCATCGCGGCCTCGGCGTCGTCCCAGCCGACGCCCATCGCCTCGGGGCGGATGTCGACGCCGACCCGATGGAGGGCCGCCACCATCTCGTCGGTGCCGGACCCGTGGAGTACCGAGCCCAGCACGATCCCGAATCCGACCGGCTGGCCATGGATGAAATGGCGGCCGGTCCGCCGCTCGAGGTTGTAGAAGAAGAAGTGTTCGACGCCCTCGATGTGGCGAGGATTCCAACCGGACGCGTGGAACGTATCGCCACCCCAGCGATGCGCCTCCATCAGCGTATGGATCCCGTGGTCGGTCACATCGCGGATGTCGTCGAGCGCGCCGAGGACCGAGTCGAGCCGCTCGCCGGCGGCGGTCACGAGCCGCTCGTCATACGGCCACTGCGGTTCCTCGCGTCCGAGGTCGCGGGTGAGCTGCCAGTCGAGATGCGCCGTGTGGTAGCACAGGATGTCGCCGACCCCGGCCCGGTTCAGTCCGGCCGGCGCGCTCGCGATGACGTCGAAGTCGACGTAGACGGCCTCCGGGACCGCGTACCCGAGGTAGCGGACGATGCCATCGCGGCGCAACCCGGATCGATGTCCGAACGGTGCATTCACGGTCATCGCGGTGGGGACCTGGAACAACGGGATGCGCCGGCGCCAGGCCACGAACTTCGCGACATCGACTGCCTGGCCGCCGCCGAGCCCGATCACGCTGGCGCAGACCGGCAGGTCGTCGACGATCCCCTCGAGCTCACTCACCTCGAGCGTGCGCACCGGATGCACGGCGGCCATCCCCGGCCCGTCGAGCGATGTCGAGAAGCGCGGCCAGAGGTCGTCCATGGTCACGATGAGGTAGGGCCGGTGGACGAAGTTGGGCAGCTCGGCGACCAGGTTGCGCCCGTAGACCGTCGTGAATCCCCCGGTCATGCCGCAACCCTGGTCGCGTGGGCCATGATCCGTTCCTCGGTCGCCTCCGCCGCGTCGAGCGTCGCGACGATCCGTCCCTCCCGCATGACCACGATCCGGTCACTCATGCCGAGGACCTCGGGGAGCTCGGAGGACACCATCACGATAGCCGTGCCACGCGCCGCCAGATCACGCAGCAACAGGTAGATCTCGCGCTTCGCGCCGACGTCGACGCCGCGGGTCGGTTCATCGATGAGCAGGATGCGACATCGGGCATGGAGCCACTTGGTGAAGATCACCTTCTGCTGGTTGCCACCCGACAGGTTCTGCACGAGCGTCCGCTGGCTCGGGGTACGGATCGTGAGGCGACGGACGTGCTCGTCGACGACAGTTCGCTCGCGCGCCGCGCGGACGACCCCGCCGGGTGCCAGCGCGGGCGGGCCGAAGGGCAGGTTCGGCCACGTTGCTCACCGCGCGGTCCAGCCACCGTCGATCAGCAGCGTCGTCCCAGTGATGAGACCGGCCGCCGGTGAGGCGAGAAAGACGACGCCGCCGGCGACGTCCATCGGCTCGCCGATCCGGTGCAGTCCTGCGATCCGCTCGCGAACGTCGGCCTCGAATGCCGGGTCGGCGAGGGCCTCGGCCGTGCCGTCGGTCCGGATGAACGTCGGCGCGACGGCGTTGACCGTGATGCCGTGGCGACCCCATTCGACCGCGAGGCACTTCGTCAGGTGGGCGACGGCCGCCTTGGAGGCGCAGTAGATCGATTCAGTCGGCAACGCCACGAAGCCGGCCTGCGAGCTGAGGTTCACGATGCGACCCGAGCCCTGCCGGATCATCACGCGGCCGGCCGCCTGGCTCGCGAAGAAGAGGCCCTTGACGTTGACGTCCATCGTCAGGTCGTAGTCGGCCTCGGTGACCTTCTCCGCGTCGTTTGACGGCCCGAGCCCGGCGTTGTTGACGAGGATGTCGAGGCGGCCGAAGTGGTCGACGACGGCGTCGACCGCCGGCCCGATCTGCCCCAGATGGCGGACATTCATCGGCACGGCGAGCGAACGTCGCCCCAACGATTCGATCTCGGCCTGGAGGTCGTCGGCGGTTCCTGCCTCGCGCAGGCCCAGCGCGACATCGGCGCCGGCGTTGGCGAGTGCCAGGGCGATCGCCCGACCGAGACCGCGCGCCGCGCCCGTGACGAGGGCGGTCTGGCCGGTCAGCGCGAAGTCGGGGTACTCGGCCACCGCTCCTCCTCACGGTTGCGCTGTTGCGTTTCGCCGGATTGCCGCAGGTGCGTCCGGGCGGTGGCAACGCTTAGGCTTATCGATGACGCTTATCGTTGGCACTTTGCCGCTAAGCTTGCCGAGAATAGCCGCGCCGGCCGGCCGGAGTCAAGAGGTTCTGGCTTCGGGTCGCGGCGTCACGGGCCCGCGTTGCATCAGATGCACGTACGGCACCCGGCCCGGACATGACCCATCGAGCGCGGCCTAAACGTGCACGGAATGCAACATCCGCGACTGCGACCGGCCTTGGGCGGGCCTGACGCACCAAGTTCGTGCATCCGATGCACGGAATCTGCCCGGATCCGAGCGGTCAGCGACGGTACGTGCATTCGATGCACGCTGTCGGCCCCGGTGTGCGTCCGACTTCTCAACCCTGTGCGGGGTCGTACCTTGTTCGGCTCTGGCGGGTCCGCGGAGTCTGGGCGCTGCCGGCGCCCGCCGCTCGGGCCTAGCCGGCGCCTGCCAAATGCACCGGCACCGCCGGCGGATCCGGGACGACCGGCGGGTCCGCAACGCCGTGCCGGTAGAACGGGATCGGCTCCGGGGGGAGTGGCGTCTCGCCACGGATCAGGTCCGCCGCCTTCTCCGCCAGCATCATCACCGGGGCATAGATGTTGGCGTTCGTGATGTACGGCATCGACGAGGCGTCGACGACCCGCAAGCCCCCGACCCCGTGGACCCGTAACGTGAGCGGATCGAGCGCGGACTCCTTGTCGACGCCCATGCGAGCGGTGCATGACGGATGCAGGGCCGTCTCGGCATCGCGCGCGACCCAGTCGAGGATCTGCTGATCGCTCTCGACGGACGGGCCCGGCGAGGTCTCGCCGCCATTGAACTCGGCCATGGCGGGCTGGCTGAGGAGGGTCCGAGCCACGCGGATCGCCTCGATCCATTCGCGCCGATCCTGGTCGGTCGAGAGGTAGTTGAACCGGAGCGCCGGATGGTCGCGCGGGTCGGTGCTCTTGAGCGTCAACGATCCCCGCGCGTCGGAATACATCGGTCCGACGTGGACCTGGTAGCCGTGCCCCTTCGCCCCGGCCGTGCCGTCGTATCGGATGGCCAGCGGCAGGAAGTGGAACATCAGGTTCGGGTAGGCGACATCGTCGTTCGAACGGACGAAACCACCGCCCTCGAAGTGGTTCGACGCGCCCGGGCCCGACCGCAGGAACAACCATTGCGCGCCGATGAACGGCCGCCGCCACAACTGGGTCGCGGTCGGCTGCATCGAGACGGGCTTGAGCGACTGGTGCTGGACATACACCTCGAGGTGGTCCTGGAGGTGCCGGCCTACGCCGGGGAGATCGGCGAAGACCGGGATCCCGAGGTTCGCGAGGTCGTCGGCCGGCCCGATCCCCGAGAGCAGCAGCAGTTGCGGGCTGTTGATCGCTCCCCCGGCCAGGATCACCTCGCCGGCGCGGAGCCGGTCGACCCCTCCCCGACCCGCCAGACCACGCGCCACGTCGACGCCGACCGCCCGGCCGTCTCGGACGACCAGCCGCGTGACGAACTGCTGTGTCCACACCTCGAGGTTCCCCCGCGTTCGCAGGATCGGATGCAGGTAGGCTCGAGCCGCCGAGAGCCGGCGGCCGCGATGGATGTTTCGATCGAACGCCGCGAAACCCTCCTGACGATAGCCGTTGACATCCTCGGTCAGGGGGTATCCAGCCTCCTGGACGCTGGCGAAGAACGCCCGGAAGAGCGGGCTGCTGGCGGGGCCGCGCTCCAGGACGAGCGGCCCGTCGTGGCCGCGCCACGGATCGTCGGGGGCGGCCGCCAGGCACGTCTCCATCTTCTTGAAGTACGGCAGGCAGTGGGCGTAACTCCACGTCGACATGCCCGGATCGCCCGCCCAACGCTCGAAGTCGAGCGGGTTGCCGCGCTGGAAGATCTGGCCGTTGATGCTCGATGACCCACCGAGCACCTTGCCGCGCGCATGGAAGATTCGCCGGCCGCCCATGAACGGCTCCGGCTCGGACTCGTATCTCCAATCGTAGAACCGGCTGCCGATCGGGAAGGTCAGCGCCGCTGGCATGTGGATGAACGGGTCGATGCGCCAGTCCGAGCGGCCCGCCTCGAGCACCAGCACCCGTGTCCGCGGGTCCTCGGTCAGCCGGTTCGCAAGCACCGAGCCAGCCGACCCGCCGCCCACGATGATGTAGTCGAACTGCCGGTCCGCCATCGTGGCGGCGATGCTAGCGCCTCGCGTCCACGCGAACGCGCCCGTTCCCGGCGTCGCGCTCAGCGATGGGTCGCGGAATGGTGCTCCTGGGCGAGCCGCCGGAACGCCGTCAGGATCGCCTCGAACAGGACGGACCCGATGACCATGCGTCCGACCAGCTGCTCGCGGTCGCCCGCCTCGTCCGAGATCGCCACCTCTCGCGCCGCCAGCCGATCGACGGCCTTCGCGTAGCGAACGAGGTCCGCCGGCTCAACCGTCCACCCGAAGGACCGCAGCACCTCGACCGCGTGGGCGATCGACCGCCGGGCCGGGGGATCGGCTGAAATCCGCCAACCCAGCGCCTCGACGGCGGCGTCGACGGTTGCCGTCGCCTCTGGGTCGATGTCGGCCGGCGTCGACGGCTCGAGGGCGTATTGGGCGGTCCCCAGCAGATCGTGGATCGGCAGATTCGGATCGTCTGCCGCGTCGAGCACCGCCCTGACCTCTCGGAGCGAGAGGTTGCCGACCTCGGTAAGGGCACGGATGAGACGCAAGCGGCGGAGGTGGCGCTCGCCGTATGTCGCCTGGTTGCGACCCACGGCGTCACCCGGCTGAAGGATCCCTTCTCGCAGGTAGAACTTCAGCGTCGGCAGGCTGACGCCGCTGGCGGCGCTCAATTCGCTGATTCGCATTGACACGGATAGTATCACTATCTACTATGTGGATAGCTAAACTATCTACTCAAGGGACTTCGCGATGGACAGCCCGCTCATCCTCTCACCCGATTCGCTCCGACTGGCAGGCATCCTCCTACTCACCGTCGTCGCCGTGGAGTCCGGCGGCTACTACATGTTGTCGCTGTGGACTCGGAAGCACGCCAAAACCCCGTTCCAGATCGGGTTCGCGCGTGCCGGCCACGCCCATGCCGGCGTGCTCGTGATCCTGTCGCTTGTGATCCAGATCTATGCCGACGCGGCCGGGCTCACCGGCCAGCTCGGCGCCGTCGCCCGCCAGGGCGTACCGACAGCGGCCATTCTCATGCCCGCCGGATTCTTCTTCAGCTCGATGGGTGCTGGTCGAACCACGCCCAACCGGTTCATCTGGCTGACGATCGCCGGGACCGTCGCGCTGGCGGCCGGGGCCGTGGCACTCGGGATCGGCCTGCTGACGGCGGCCGGATGACCGGAGCGTACGATGGGCCCATCGAGGAGGTGGGCGATGGCGATGGTTGCAGGGACCGTGGAGCTCGCACGCTGGTGGTGGACCTTCATCCTGCGAGGCGTCCTGGCGATCGCGTTCGGCGTGGTGGCCTTCCTGTCGCCACCGGCGACGATCGCGGCCCTCGTGCTCCTGTTCGGTGCATGGGCGCTGGTCGATGGCGTCTTCCACATCGCAGGCGCGATCCAAGATCGCTCGCGCACCCGGTCGTGGTGGCTCGCAGTGCTCGAGGGGGTCGTCAGCATCATCGCCGGCGTGCTGGCCCTGGCCTTTCCGGCGTTCGCCGCACTGTCGCTGCTGCTGATCATTTCGGCGTGGTCGATAATCACGGGCGTCGTCGAAGTCGTGATGGCCATCCGACTGCGTGAACAGATCACCGGCGAGCTATGGCTCGCGATCGCCGGCATCCTGTCGATCGTGTTCGGGGTGTTGCTCTTCCTGTTCCCGACGAGCGGCGCGATCACGATCGTGTGGATCATCGGGGCGTTCGCGATCGTGTTCGGGATCTCGATGATCGCGCTCGGCTGGCGGCTGCGGCAGATCCATCAGCGAGTGACGGCGGGCTAGACGCGATCGCGGCTCACGAACCCGGCGCCAACTCGTCCAACCGACGCAGGGCCTCCTCCACTTTCGCGATCTCGTCGCCATACCGAGCGAAGTCGCCTTGGCGGAGGGCCTCCTGGGCGAGCTCGAAGTGCGCGTTCGCGTACCGGATCAGGCCGGCGAGATCGGCCGGAAGCTCATCACCCGGCGACGCCGACGGCGCCGGCGACGGCTCGCCCGACGGGGTCGGCCCGGGTGACGGACGCGGCGTCGGCGGAGCTGAGGGACCCGGACCCGGCGTGCCCTGCGCCTCGAGCAGCAGTCGCAGCGACTCGCCGAGGGTGGGCGCCCAGACCACGTCGGTGGGCGACGCGACGATGATCCGCTGGAACTCGGGGAACGAGCTGCCGGTCGATTGCAGGTACACGGGCTGCAGGTAGAGCAGCGAGTCACCGACCGGTACTACGATCAGGTTGCCCCGTATGACCTGGCTGCCGGACTGGTTCCAGAGCGTGACCTGGGCACTGATCTCCGGGTCCTGGTCGATCCGCGCTTCGATCTGGGCCGGTCCGAAGACTGTCGTGTCGGCCGGGAAGTTGTAGACGCGCACGGCCCCGTAGTTGGGCGTGTCGCTGCGTGCGGCGACCCAGGCGATCATGTTCGGCCGCCCACGGGGGACCATCGGCTGGAGCAGCAGGAACTCCGCCTCGGGCTCGCCGGGCAGGCGCATGATCACGTAGTACGCCTCAGACGGCAGCGTCTGCTCGCTGGTCTGGCCCGTGGGTACCGTCCAGAGGTCGTCGTTCTGGAAGAACGTGCGCGGATCCCGCACGTGGTAGCGGCCGTACATCCGCGTCTGGACATTGAAGCCCTCCTCCGGAACACGGAGATGGGCCGCGAGATCCGCCGGCAGGTCGGTAAGGGGCCGCAACAGTGTCGGGAATACGCCCTGCCAGGCACGGATCAGCGGATCCGACGGGTCCGCGACGTACAGGGTGGTCGTTCCGTCATAGGCGTCGACGACGGCCTTTACGCTGTTCCGGATGTAGTTGAAGGGCCGTCCACCGAGCCCGCTCCCTTCGCCAAGCTCCGCTGGCGCGAAGGCGTTCGCGTGAGGGAACAGATCGGTCGTGGTGTAGGCGTCCCACACGTAGACGAGCCGCCCCTCGCCGTCGACCACGACGTACGGATCCTTGTCGTATCGCAGGAACGGCGCGATCCGCGGTACCCGGTCCGCCAGCGATCGGTGGAACAGCAGCTGGCTCTCGGCCGTGACCTGGTCCGAGATCAAAAGGTCGAGCGATCCCAATCGCCACGCGAACAGCAAGCGCGCGAAACCTGACCCGAGCGGGATGCCGGTCGTGCCGGTCCAGCGGGTCTCGAAACCACCGACATCGACCGCGTTCGGATCGGCCCCGCCGCGCGGGTAGTCGAACTCGGCCTGCTTGGCCCGGACCACGACGTACTCGCTCTGCCGTTCCCCGAAGTAGATCCGCGGCTCCGTGACCTCGGGGGCGCCGCCCGACGACACCGGCGGCAGGTTCCGAATGAACAGCCGTGGCTGGCCCTCGCTGCCGACCTCGTTGACCGGCACCATCGCCACGCCGACCCCGTGGGTGAAGATGATCCGCTGATTCACGAACCCGGTCGCGTCGGGATTCCCGGCCAGGTCGAGCTCCCGCGCCGACAGCATGACCTGGCGCTCGACGTCGTCGATCTGGTAGCGATCGGTGTCCACATCAACGAAGTCGTAGTAGCGCCGGATGGTCTGGAGCTGATCGAGGGTGTTGCCGAGCGGTCGGTAGTCCCACAGCCGCGCGTTGCGGAACGTCGCTTCCTCACCTTCGATCGCTCTCTCGGACAACGGCTGGTCGCCCCCGTATCGGCGGCTGTCGTCCCAGGCCGGCGACCCATCCGGGTTCGCGAACCCGAAGGCCAGCCGCGTCATGGCGATGTTGTTCCGGATGTACGGGGTCTCCTGGGCGAGCCGGTTGGGATCCACGACCAACCGTTGGATCGCCTCCGGGTAGGCGCGACCGACCAGGATCGAGGCGAGGAACCACACCGCCAGGGTCGCGCCGAACGGCCATACCCACCGAGTGAAGGCACTGCCCACGAGCAGGGCTGCGGCAAGACCCGACAGAATCGTCAACAGGTCGTAGGCAAAGAACTGGGCGTTCGCGTCGGCATACGCAACGCCGGCGCCGACGCCTCTGCCGCTGTAGACGAGCTCGAGCTTGTCGAGCTGATAGCCATAGGCGATGGCCAGCAGGGCAAGACCGCCGAGCACGCTGAGGTGGACGCGGGCCGTCGTCGACAGCGCCAGTCCACGGACGAGGGCATCGAGGAGGTAGCGGCCGGCCGCGATCACGACGCTGCCGATGAGCAGCCCGACGGCCAGGGTCTGGATCAGTCGTTGGAACGGCAGCTCGAAGAGGAAGAAGCCGATGTCGCGGCCGAAGACGGGGTCCGTCACGGGTGCCCCATTCGGCGCGAACGGGACCTGGTTCTGCCATAACAGCACGGTCTGCCAGGCGCTCGAGACGCCTCCGGCTGTCCCGAGGACGATCAGCACGGCCAGGGCGACGAGAATGAACCGGCCCATCGGGATCAGGGCCGTCATGTCGGGCGCCTCCGGACCACCCACGCTCCGGACGTTGCCGGGCCCACGCGGCCTCTCCGGGGCGCCGGCGGCACGTTCGGCGGCGCGAGCCGCCTCATCGAGCCGCGCCATCCAGCCCTGGAGCACCCCTCCAGTGCCGTCGGTGGGCGGAACGGCCAGGCGACCGGCGAGCCAGAGGCTGCCGACGAGGACGACGAGCGCGACGATCGCGCCGAGGACGAACAGGCCGACCTGGGCCGCCAGCCTGGTCAGGAGCACCTGCTCGTACCCGACGCTCTGGTACCACATCAGCTCGGTGATGAGCTCGGCGAACCCGCGACCGACCAGCGCTACGATGACGAGCGCCGCGATGACCGCGGGGAGCAGGAAATAGCGACGCGTGCCGGCCGAGCCGCCGCGACGCCGGGCCCGACCGCCCCTGCCGCCAATCGGCCGTGGGCGGTCCGCGTCATCGGGGCCGTCGCCGTCGTCATCGGCGCCGTCCGGCCCGTCGTCGGGGCCCACCCGCCGAGGCTCGCGGGGCGCATCGTCGCGGCCGGCCGCCTGCCGTCGGCGCAGGTCCCGCATGAACTCGTCGAACAGGTCGCCCATCTTGAGCGAAGTGTGCGCTAAGCGGCCACCGGGCGCGCTACTATGCCTCGCAGGAGGGGAAGAGTTGAGTTTCCTCGAGCGGGTCGACCAGACCATCCGGCGCAGCCCGGTCTGGCGCTCGCTCTTCCGCCAGCCGTACCCGCGCGACGAGCGCTCGCGCGCCTACGCGGTGATGAACAACGTCTTCCTGCA
>JBIOWA010000263.1:0-4030 GCA_044868045.1 Candidatus Limnocylindrales bacterium | reverse complement strand
TGTCTCAGTCCCAGTCTGGGTGATCGTCCTCTCAGACCACCTACCGATCGTCGCCTTGGTGAGCCGTTACCCCACCAACGAGCTAATCGGACGCAGGCCCCTCCTGAAGCGCCTTGCGGCTTTACTGATGCGATCGAACGCATCACCACATGCGGTATTAGCCACCCTTTCGGGCAGTTATTCCCCACTTCGGGGCAGGTCACCTACGCGTTACTCAGCCGTCCGCCACTAACACTCACAGGCAAGCCCGTGAGTGTCCGTTCGACTTGCATGTCTCATGCACGCCGCCAGCGTTGATCCTGAGCCAGGATCAAACTCTCCGAAGGAACGCGCCGTGTTGCCACGGCGACTTCTATCCGAGGGTTTGATCGCTCGCACATCCTGATCAGATGTTTCCTGTCACTCTTCAATTGTTAAGGTGCAGCGTCGAGGCGCGACAGCGCACGGCGCAGAACCCTGATTATGGGGTTCCCCCCCGCACGGCGTCAAACACGCCGAGGTGAGATCGAGGTCATCGATCCCCGCTCGCGCCGGCCTCCTCGGAGGTGGCACGGCCGCGAATACTGGGGCCATTCGAGGCGCGTGTCAAACGGCCGGGAGTACCCCAGAGTTAGCTCCGCCGGCCAGAGGTCGGCGGGCGGCGGTCGCGGGCGGCGGTCGGCGGCGGGACGCGGCCGCACGGCCATACGGGACCCCGAGCGCTCCGGAGCCTGAAAACCTGCCAAATGATGACCCCATGCACCTTAGCAAGGTTCGGAGCTTGGATCCTGAGGTCGCTGGATGGTTACGCAAGGCAGACCGGCGGGTCCGAGCGTGGCCATTCAGCTTCATTGCATAACGATGCGCCAAAGGAACCCCGCCGTAGCTTGCCTAAGGTTCACCAGGTGCACATATGGCAGGAACCACGAGCGGATCGGGCGCGACACAGCCAGGGCACACCCGGCCGGGAACCTAGAGCGGGCTCGACTCCACGAGCAGCACGAATGCCGCGCCGCTGAGCCAGCTGAGCAGGGCCAGCTCGACGGATCCGGTTTGGCCAAATGGCCCGATCAACAACAGGTACAGCACCAACCCGACGATCGCGGCGGCGACCGCCTTCGCCAGACGCAGCGCGATCTCGGCAAGGAGATTGCTCACCGTCCGCTGCTCAGACTGCTCGACGACCCTGGAGGGCCCGGATCAGCGTGACCTCGTCGGCGTACTCGAGATCGCCACCGACCGGGAGGCCCCGGGCGATCCTGGTGACCGAGCCGACAACGGATTCCAGCCGCTCCGCCAGGTACATGGCCGTGGCCTCGCCCTCGAGGGTCGGGTTGGTCGCGAGGATGACCTCCTCGAACCGCTCCCCGTCGCGCGACGCCTCGTCGGCACGGGCGAGCAACTCGCGGATGCGCAGCCGCTCCGGCCCGATCCCGTCGATCGGCGAGATCGCGCCGTGGAGGACGTGGTAGAGACCCTTGAATTCGGCCGTCCGCTCGAGCGCCAGCACGTCGAGCGGCTCCTCGACGACGCAGAGCCGGCGCCGATCGCGGCCTGCGTCGCGGCAGAGCGCGCAGAGCGCCTGGTCGCTGATGTTGAAGCAGCGCTCGCAGAAGACGACCTTGTCGCGGACGTCGACCAGCGCTGCGGCAAGGGTCCGGGCCTCCGCGTCGGGCGCCCGGAGCAGGTGATACGTCAGCCGCTGCGCGGTCTTCGGGCCGATCCCCGGAAGGCGCGCGAACGACTCGATCAGGCGCGCGACAGGCTCGATGAGCGGGGTGACCACGCGCCGGTCACATCCCCGGGAGGCGCAGGCCGCCGGTCACGGCGGTCATCTTCTCCTCGGCGAGCTCGCGGGACGCGCGGAGGGCGTCGTTCACGGCGGCGACGACGAGGTCCTGCAGCATCTCGACATCGGCCGGGTCGACAGCCGACGGATCGATCGTCAGGCTGACGAGCTCCTGCTTCCCGGTGACCGTGGCGCTCACGACACCACCTCCGGCGGATCCGCTGACGGTCGCGGCTTCCAGCTCAGCCTGGACGCGGAGCATCTCCTGCTGCATCTGCTGCGCCATGCGCTGCAGGTTTCCCATCCCCATCTGGTGTGTCCCTCCTCGTGTCGTGGCGCCAAGTCTGACCGATGCGATCGGGACGCGTCGGCGAGCCCCGGCCGGGTCAGTCGATCTCGGCGACCTCGACCAGGTCCTCCCCGAAGATCCGCTTCGCCTCGGCGACGAGGTCGTCGGCGGCCATGATCGGTGCGACCTCGATGTTGGTGGCGACCGAGCGAACGCTGACTTCCCGGCCGAGGTGAGTGCCGACTGCTTCCTCCACATCCTGGCGTCGGCGCTCGGCGTGGTCCTTGAGGAAGGCCTTGGCCTCGGGGAACCCGAGGGTCACGACATTGCCATCGACCGCGATCGGCCGGCATTCGGTGAGAACCGCCCGAGTCGCCGGCCGGACGGACCGCACGATCTCCGGCCAATCGCGAACCAGGCGGTCGAGGTCGTCGCCGACGCCGACCGTCACCGGGGTCGGTGGTTGTGGTGGCGGCGGGGGCTGATCGGCGACGACGGGGATCGCCGCCGGCGGCGGGGAGGATGGCGTGGCGGATGCGCTGGAGCTCGCCGCCACCGTCCTCGGCGGCTTCGGCGTCGGCCGCGTCAGGTCGGGCGAGGGGGCCGAGCGTTCGATTGCCGGCGGCGTCGCGGTCGAGGTTGACCCGAGAGGCGCGGATGCCGCCGGTTGCGGCGTCGGGGTCGAGGCCGAGGCGCGAGGAGCCGGTGCCGCCGGCTGTGGCGTCGGCGCCGACATGGACGGGCCGGCGAACAAGGCCAGCTCGAGCTGCAGGCGCAGGCCGCCGATGCCGGCGCGATCCGGGTCGATCGCGACCAGCCGTCGGGCGACGGAAGCCAGCGCCGTCGTGTCGGACGCGTTCGTGTCGATCAAGCGCCCACGCACTGCGTCGACGACCTGGTCGAGCAACGCCCGGGGATCGCGGCCGCGCTCCTCGAGTCGATCGAGGATGCCGATGCCGGCCGCCGCGTCCCCGCTGAGGAGGGCATCCACGAAGCCGTCGACCGCGGCGACGTCGGCCAGCCCGAGCAGGTCGCGGACGGCGGCCTCGCCGATCACGTCGGTCGTGGTCGACAGCAGCTGGTCGAGGTTCGACTCCGCGTCGCGCATGCCGCCGGCGGCAAGTCGGGCGATCAGGGTGAGCGCCGCGGGTTCGATCGATCGTCCGTCGGCCTCGAGGATGCGCGTGAGCTTGCCTTCGATCTCGGGGATCGTCAGCCGCCGGACGTCATAGCGCTGGAGGCGCGAGAGGATGGCCGGCGGGAACTGCGACGGCTCGGTCGAGGCGAACATGAAGACGACGAAGTCGGGCGGCTCCTCGAGCGACTTGAGCAGCGCGTTCCAGGCGTCCTTTGTGATCTGGTGGGCCTCGTCGAGGATGTAGACCTTGCGGCGCAGGTGACCCGGCGGATAGGCCAGCCGGTCGCGCAGGTCGCGCACTTCGTTGATCCCGCGATTCGAGGCGGCGTCGATCTCGAGCACATCGAGCGTCGTCCCCTCACGGATCGCGACACAAGCCTCGCAGACGTCACACGGGTCGCCGTCCTTGAGGTCTAGGCAGTTGACGGCCTTCGCCACGATCCGCGCGAGCGACGTCTTGCCGGTCCCGCGCGGGCCGACGAACAGCAAGGCGTGGGAGACGCGATCCGTCCGGACGGCATTACGCAGCGTCTCGACGACGGCCTCCTGGCCCACGATCTGGCTGAAGGTCTGGGCGCGCCAGCGTCGGTAGAGCGCCTGGTGCGGAACGGTCGAGGTCACGACCTCCTCCGGTCGAGTGCCACGGTTGCGGGTATGCCGTGCACCCTCCGTCGATCATCCGTTGCCCGGGCCCACCGTGACGGGCGGCTCGGACCAGGCCGTTCCGCGGCACCCGACGATGGTCGCTTAGTGCTGCTTCCTTCCGGACCTGACACGGTTCGCGGTTCGCCGCTGCGCGGGACCCGGTCCTCAACGTCGCACCGTCGGGCGGCGA